>NZ_JAKNEQ010000002.1:0-366426 GCF_022137125.1 Streptococcus mitis
TATCTTTTTGGACTTGAATGAACAAGTTTGTCAAAAACTTATATCAGAATCCAAAAGCTATCTTTTTGGACTTGAATGAACAAGTTTGTCAAAAACTTATATCAGAATCCAAACTGAAAGAGCATATTGATGAGAAACGAGCTATGGACTATCTGCGATTGATTCAGGATATGTTTCGTTCCTATTATTTAACTGTTTCGTCAGATAGCAGTTTGCCTGACTTGGTTTCAGGATATGAACATCAATTATCACAGGTTTTGGATATGATGATTTATGGAATACTAGAGGAAGATTCCTCTAAAAAAGGAGAAAAATAATGTCGAAAATTTGGAAATGGTTGTTACTAATTGCGGGTATTTTTGCAGTTTTTGTAGGTTTTAATATGTTTGCACATCCTCTTATTAGCTTGGCTTCCATGACTTTCTGGTTTGCACTTGTATTTGCAGTTCAAGGGATTTCTGAGATTGTACAATACTTCAAATCAGAAGAAAAGCATGGCTGGAATTTATTTGGAGGAATTGTTACCCTCATCCTCGCTCTTACCTTGTTCTCAGGTAGCTTTATTGAAATGGTAACATTTGTACCATTTATCATTTCTTTATGGGCCTTGACAAATGGTATTACAAAAACTATCGTTGGTTTCAAGGTTCGTAAGACGGATAAATCGGTAGGTACCCCTCTAGTTTGGATGGGGATTTTAGGAATCGTAGCAGGTTTAATCATGATGGGACACCCATTGATGACCGGTCTCTATATTAGTTACACCATTGCCTTTGTCTTTATTTATCAAGGTATTGTGGCAATTGTTCAATTCTTCAAGATTAAATAAGAATAAAATGGAGTCTGTCTGATTACAATCAGCAGACTTTTTTCTCTTTCCTGAATGTGTTATAATAGTCCATGCTATGGCTGGAGCCTTTTCAGCCTACTTATACTCTTCGAAAATCTCTTCAAACTGCGTCAGCTTCTATCTGCAACCTCAAAACAATGTTTTGAGCAACCTGTGGCCAGCTTTCTAGTTTGCTCTTTGATTTTCATTGAGTATTATTAAGACAATATGAGGAGAAAGATGAAAGAAAAAGGATTTTGGGAGGGGGCGCAGGCAGCCATGCCAACGGCCCTTGGTTATATCAGTATTGGTCTGGCCTGTGGAATTATTGGTGCGCCTTATGTGACACCTGTGGAGATGGGCTTGATGAGCCTCTTTGTTTATGCTGGGAGTGCCCAGTTTGCCATGTTGGCCCTGATTGCGGTTCAAGCACCTGTAGCGGCTATTGCTATGACGGTTTTTCTAATCAATTTGCGTCTCTTTTTGTTGAGCTTACACGCATCAACCTATTTCCGTCATACCAGTCTCTGGCAAAATATTGGTATGTCTAGTCTCTTGACAGATGAGACTTACGGCGTTTTGATGGGCGAATTGGCCCATACAGACAAGGTCAATCCGATGTGGATGCATGGCAACAATCTCAACAGCTATGTGGCTTGGTTTGTGGGAACAGTGGTTGGAACGGCTCTAGGTGGCCTGCTACCAAATCCAGAAATCTTTGGGCTGGACTTTGCTTTGGTTGGGATGTTCATCGGAATTTTTGCTTCACAATTCCAGATTATGCAAAGACGGATACCAGTCCGCAATCTGCTCATTATCCTAGCGGTTGTTGCGGTGTCCTTCTTTTTACTCTTGACAGTGGTGTCTCAGTCTCTAGCTGTTCTGTTTGCGACGCTACTTGGTTGTAGCATGGGGGTGATTTTAGATGGTCAGTAAGTATCTTTTATTAGCAGTTATTTTCTCTGGCTTGGTGACTTGGATTCCCCGTATGATTCCCTTCATCTTGGTCAAGTATAAGGGCTTGCCTGCAATCGTTGAGCGTTTTTTGAAATTCTTGCCCGTTTCCATTATCTTTGCCTTGATTCTGTCAAGCGTAGTGACAGGTAAGGTTGGGAGTCTTCCTCAAATCAAATGGCTAGACTTCTTAGCCGTCTTTCCAACAGCTTGGGTAGCCTTTCGCTACCGCAATCTAGTCGGAACAGTTCTCTTTGGAGTAGTCTTAATTGCAGTCTTGCGTTTGGTCTTTTAATACTCTTCGAAAATCAAATTCAAACCACGTCAGCGTCGCCTTACCGTATATATGTTACTGACTTCGTCAGTTCTATCTACAACCTCAAAGCAGTGCTTTGAGCAACCTGCGGCTAGCTTTCTAGTTTGCTCTTTGATTTTCATTGAGTATAAATTAGCCATAAAGAAAACCTATCACAGAGATAGATATCATATAATGGCGTAAATGGTCTTTTTCTGTTAAGATTATAAGGTATTCTATTTTGGAGGAAATGACATGAAAAAAATCGTTAAATACTCATCTCTTGCTGCCTTAGGCCTTGTTGCTGCAGGTGTGTTAGCAGCTTGCTCAGGTGGTGCTAAGAAAGAAGGAGAAGCAGCTAGCAAGAAAGAAATTATCGTTGCAACTAATGCTACACCAAAACCATTCAACTATGAAGAAAATGGCGAATTGACTGGTTACGAAATTGAAGTGGTTCGCGCTATCTTTAAAGACTCTGACAAGTATGATGTCAAGTTTGAGAAGACAGAGTGGTCAGGAGTCTTTGCAGGACTTGATGCCGACCGTTACAATATGGCTGTTAGCAACATCAGCTACACTAAAGAACGTGCTGAAAAATACCTTTATGCAGCTCCAACTGCTAAAAACCCTAACGTTCTTGTAGTGAAAAAAGATGACCCTAGCATCAAATCGCTTGATGATATCGGTGGAAAATCAACAGAAGTTGTTCAAGGGACAACATCTGCTAAACAGCTAGAAGACTACAACAAACAACATTCAGATAATCCAACTGTCCTAAAGTATACTAAAGCAGACTTCCAACAAATCATGGGACGCTTGAGCGATGGCCAGTTTGACTACAAGATTTTTGATAAAATCGGTGTTGAAACAGTCATCAAGGACCAAGGTTTGGACAACTTGAAAGTGATCGAACTTCCAAGCGACCAACAACCTTATGTTTACCCACTTCTTGCTAAAGGTCAAGATGAGTTGAAAACATTTGTAGACAAACGTATCCAAGAACTCTACAAAGACGGAACCCTTGAAAAATTGTCTAAACAATTCTTCGGAGACACTTATCTACCAGCAGAAGCTGATATTAAATAATTTTTTGAAATCATCCATTCTGAATCAGGTGGGTGATTTCTCAGTTTTTAAGGATATAGTTTTAAACTATATATCTGACTATCTAATAACAATTTGTGAAATCAAACAAATTGTGAGATACTAGTACGGTATTATTTTTAAGGAGAAAGAATCATGAAAATCAAAAAATGGCTTGGCCTAGCAGCCCTTGCTACAGTCGCAGGTTTGGCTCTTGCAGCTTGCGGAAACTCAGAAAAGAAAGCAGACAATGCAACAACTATTAAAATTGCAACTGTTAACCGTAGCGGTTCTGAAGAAAAACGTTGGGACAAAATTCAAGAATTGGTTAAAAAAGACGGTATCACTTTGGAATTTACAGAGTTCACAGACTACTCACAACCAAACAAGGCAACTGCTGATGGCGAAGTAGATTTGAACGCTTTCCAACACTATAACTTCTTGAACAACTGGAACAAAGAAAACGGAAAAGACCTTGTAGCGATTGCAGATACTTACATCTCTCCAATCCGTCTTTACTCAGGTTTGAATGGAGGCGACAACAAGTACACTAAAGTAGAAGACATCCCAGCAAACGGAGAAATCGCTGTACCGAACGATGCTACAAACGAAAGTCGTGCGCTTTACTTGCTTCAATCAGCTGGCTTGATTAAATTGGATGTTTCTGGAACTGCTCTTGCAACAGTTGCTAACATCAAAGAAAATCCAAAGAACTTGAAAATCACTGAATTGGACGCTAGCCAAACAGCTCGTTCATTGTCATCAGTTGACGCTGCTGTTGTAAACAATACCTTCGTTACAGAAGCAAAATTGGACTACAAGAAAGCTCTTTTCAAAGAACAAGCTGATGAAAACTCAAAACAATGGTATAACATCATCGTTGCGAAAAAAGATTGGGAAACATCACCTAAGGCTGATGCTATCAAGAAAGTAATCGCAGCTTACCACACAGATGAAGTGAAAAAAGTTATCGAAGAAACATCAGACGGTTTGGATCAACCAGTTTGGTAATAAGAAACAGGGAGGTGGGAGAGAAAATTCCACCTCTTGATTTTGTATAGAGCATGGATTGTCAGGAAGAGTAGTTCATAGAAAGGTAGAGAGAATATGGTTTTTCCTAGCGAACAAGAACAAATTGAAAAATTTGAAAAGGATC
Source organism: Streptococcus mitis (assembly GCF_022137125.1). Taxonomy (GTDB): domain Bacteria; phylum Bacillota; class Bacilli; order Lactobacillales; family Streptococcaceae; genus Streptococcus; species Streptococcus mitis_CE. The sequence continues at coordinate 4,318 of NZ_JAKNEQ010000002.1, forward strand.
ATGTGGCCCAGCATTATTTTGAAGTTTTGCGTACCTTGATTTCTAAGAAATCAGTCTTTGCCCAGCAGGTGGGTCTCAAAGAAGTTGCCAACTATCTGGGTGAGATTTTCAAGCGTGTGGGGGCTGAAGTGGAGATTGATGAGACTTATACGGCGCCTTTTGTCATGGCACATTTCAAGAGTTCGCGTCCAGATGCCAAGACCCTGATTTTCTATAACCACTATGACACTGTGCCAGCGGATGGGGATCAGGTCTGGACAGAGGATCCCTTTACGCTTTCGGTGCGCAATGGCTTCATGTATGGGCGTGGGGTTGATGACGACAAGGGTCATATCACAGCTCGTTTGAGTGCTTTGAGAAAATACATGCAGCACCACGATGACCTGCCTGTCAATATCAGTTTTATCATGGAGGGAGCGGAGGAATCGGCCTCGACAGACCTAGATAAGTATCTGGAAAAACATGCGGATAAACTCCGTGGGGCAGATTTGTTGGTCTGGGAACAAGGGACCAAAAATGCCTTGGAACAGCTAGAAATTTCTGGTGGAAATAAAGGGATTGTAACCTTTGATGCCAAGGTAAAAAGTGCTGATGTGGATATCCATTCGAGTTATGGTGGGGTTGTGGAATCAGCTCCCTGGTACCTCCTTCAAGCCTTACAGTCTCTTCGTGCAGCAGATGGCCGTATCTTGGTTGAAGGTTTGTACGAAGAAGTTCAAGAGCCGAATGAACGAGAATTGGCCTTGGTGGATACCTATGCCCAACGAAATCCAGGGGAAATCAGCCAGATTTATGGTTTGGAATTGCCTCTTTTACAAGAGGATCGTGCAGCCTTTCTAAAACGTTTCTTTTTTGAACCAGCCCTTAATATCGAAGGGATTCAGTCAGGTTATCAAGGACAAGGAGTTAAAACGATTTTGCCAGCAGAAGCCAGCGCTAAGTTGGAAGTTCGTTTGGTTCCTGGTCTAGAACCGCATGATGTTCTGGAAAAAATTCGGAAACAGCTAGACAAAAATGGCTTTGATAAGGTAGAATTATACTATACCTTGGGAGAGATGAGTTATCGCAGCGATATGAGCGCGCCAGCCATTCTCAATGTAATCGAGTTGGCCAAGAAATTCTATCCACAGGGCGTTTCAGTCTTGCCGACTACAGCTGGGACAGGGCCTATGCATACGGTCTTTGATGCCCTAGAGGTACCAATGGTGGCTTTCGGTCTAGGAAATGCCAATAGTCGAGACCACGGTGGAGATGAGAACGTGCGAATCGCCGATTACTACACCCATATTGAATTAGTAGAGGAGCTGATTAGAAGCTATGAGTAGAGATATTATCAAGTTAGATCAGATCGATGTGACTTTTCACCAAAAGAAGAGAACCATCACGGCGGTCAAGGATGTGACCATTCACATCCAAGAAGGGGATATCTACGGAATCGTTGGATATTCTGGAGCAGGGAAATCAACCCTTGTACGGGTGATTAATCTCTTGCAAAAACCATCTGCAGGGAAAATTACCATTGACGATGATGTGATTTTTGATGGCAAGGTGACCTTGACAGCAGAGCAGTTGCGTCGTAAACGTCAAGATATCGGAATGATTTTCCAGCATTTTAACCTGATGAGCCAAAAGACAGCAGAGGAGAATGTAGCCTTTGCCCTTAAACATTCTGGACTCAGCAAGGAAGAAAAGAAGGCTAAAGTAGCTAAGTTGTTGGACTTGGTTGGCTTGGCAGACCGTGCTGAAAACTACCCTTCACAACTATCTGGAGGGCAAAAACAGCGTGTGGCCATTGCGCGTGCCTTAGCCAATGATCCAAAAATCTTGATTTCAGACGAGTCAACTTCTGCCCTTGACCCTAAGACAACCAAGCAGATTTTAGCCTTGTTGCAAGATTTGAACCAAAAATTAGGCTTGACTGTTGTCTTGATTACGCATGAAATGCAGATTGTCAAAGACATTGCCAACCGTGTGGCAGTCATGCAGGATGGGCATTTGATTGAAGAGGGCAGCGTTCTTGAAATCTTCTCAGATCCTAAACAACCTTTGACCCAAGACTTTATCTCAACAGCTACAGGTATTGATGAAGCCATGGTCAAAATCGAGAAGCAAGAAATCGTGGAACATCTGTCTGAAAACAGCCTTTTGGTGCAACTCAAGTATGCAGGTGCTTCAACAGACGAGCCACTTTTGAATGAATTGTACAAGCATTACCAAGTAACGGCTAATATCCTCTATGGAAATATCGAAATCCTCGATGGAACTCCTGTTGGAGAATTGGTTGTGGTACTGTCTGGTGAAAAAGCAGCGTTGGCAGGTGCCCAAGAAGCCATTCGTCAAGCAGGTGTGCAACTAAAAGTATTGAAGGGAGGACAGTAAGATGGAATCATTGATTCAAACCTATTTACCAAATGTCTATAAGATGGGCTGGGCTGGTCAAGCAGGTTGGGGAACAGCCATCTACCTAACCCTCTATATGACAGTTCTTTCCTTCATCATCGGAGGGTTCTTGGGGCTAGTGGCAGGTCTCTTCCTTGTCTTGACAGCGCCAGGTGGTGTCTTGGAAAATAAAGTCGTTTTCTGGATTTTGGATAAGATTACCTCTATTTTCCGTGCGGTGCCATTTATCATTCTCTTGGCAGTCTTGTCACCCTTTTCTCATCTAATCGTAGGAACAAGCATTGGTCCAAATGCGGCTATCGTACCGCTATCTTTTGCAGTCTTTGCCTTCTTTGCCCGTCAAGTACAGGTGGTATTGGCTGAGCTAGATGGTGGTGTCATTGAGGCGGCTCAAGCTAGCGGAGCTACATTCTGGGATATCGTAGGTGTTTACCTATCAGAAGGCCTTCCAGATTTGATCCGTGTGACGACTGTGACCTTGATTTCCCTTGTTGGTGAAACAGCCATGGCCGGAGCGGTTGGAGCTGGCGGTATTGGTAACGTAGCCATCGCTTATGGATTTAACCGCTACAATCACGATGTGACTATCTTGGCAACCATCATTATCATTTTGATTATCTTTGCAATCCAATTCTTGGGAGATTTCTTGACCAAGAAATTGAGCCATAAATAAAGAGATCTAGGCAATCTGTACATCATTCATAGGAGTTGTCGTTATAGTCAAGACTTGAAATTTTCTGTACTGGTTGCTATCAACCGTTACTTTTATGAGTTAGAGAGTTAAGAATTGTGGGGAGTCAATATGCAAAATCTGGGAGAAGTTTTTAAAGAATTGAGAAAGAGTCGGAATGTATCTCTACAGGAGGCGACGGGAGGAGAGTTTACTTATTCCATGCTTAGCAAATTTGAGCGTGGAGAAGCAGACCTATCATCTATGAAATTGATTACTGCCTTAGATAACATCCACTCTGATTTGAATGAATTTATGTACTTGGTACGTGGTTTTTCTCAGAAAAAGGTTTTGGCTTTTCAAGAAAATCTTTGGGATTTATATGATAGAGAAGGGATTGATTCTCTCCATTCCTTGTATGAAGAGACGACTCAAAAGTATAGATCAAGTGGTGAAACAAGCTATCTTTTACAAATGATTCGTATCAAAAGCCTTCTTGTGTTTTTTGATTCAGAAATAAGAGCAACGGATGAAGAACTGACTTTTCTCTATGACTATTTTTTTACTATTGACATCTGGGGAAATTATGAATTGGAACTATTTTCAACGATTTCTACTTTGTTTCCTCTGCCCCTCTATTTTAAATATTCTAGGGAGATGTTGCAAAAGACGGATTTATTAGGCTCTTTACCTAGTAACAAAGTTGGTATTGACACCATTTTAATTAATGGACTCTTTAAAGCGATAGAGGAAAAGGATAAATTAAAAGCAGATTATTTTATCTTTCAGATTGAAAAACGAGAATTGCCAGAATCTCAAGCTTATCTTAAAATCATTTATATGATTGCTAAAGGGTATTATGATACTATTTTTAATGTAAAAAATAAGGGTCTTGAAAAAATCCAGAGAGGCATTACAATCTTACAAGATTTAGAGTATGTAGATGGTGCAAGATACTATGAAAACTATTTTGCAAATCAACTTTCAAATAAAGATTTGTAATATATTCTCGTTACATCGACTGATGAAAAATAAATAGCCTTGTAGATGGATTGATAATTAGTAGTTTCTAGGCGCTAGAGTTTCTATTTTCAGAAAAAATATATTACAAAAAAGTGGGGAGCCCCACTTTTTTTGTTATACTGGTTCCATAAAACAAAGGAGGTAACAGAAATGACAAAATTTGCAATGACTGCATCAAAACATGCAGAACCAGTCAAAGAATTTGTAGCTACTTACAAATGTTCAGTTCATAAAGGATAATGAACTCAGATTGGCAATATTTTATAAGGAGTATAGATTTGTATATCATACTCCTTTATCTATTTGTAAAAAGGTGAACTATGGATAGAATGGACTTCACATACTATAATGATAATTTATATAAATTGGAAGAATTTGGTTTTAAAATTCATATTTCTGCTACTATAAAGAATTATACACAAGTATTTGATATAGTTAGTAAGTTGCTAGAACGAGAAAGAACTATGTATAAATGTTTGTCTGACTTTGATAAAATTTATAAAAATTTTTCAGAAAATGAATCATCTGCAGAATCAGGGAAGTTTATAACTATTTATCCAAAGAATAGAGATCACTGTATAGATTTACTTGAAAAGCTTTATCAAAAAATACCTTGTGATTTCCAAGGTATTTATATACTAAGTGATAGAAAATATAAAAATTCAAATAATATTTTCTACAGATTTGGATGTAATATTGTTAATGAAGCGCATTTAATTGACGGCTTACCTAGTATGTATGGACCAGATGGGGAAGTTTGGCAAGATTATCAAAAATCTTATTTTGACTTACCTAAATGGATTGAAGATATTCAAGAACCTCAAATATTTGAAGATACATACATGTCTAATAATTATGAAATAAATTCAATAATAAAATCTAGTAATGGCGGTAATATCTATTTAGCTAATTCAAAAAAATATAATAGGAAAGTTGTGATAAAGGAATGCCGTAATTTCGTTTTATCATATATAAATGTAGAAAAGAGGGAGTTTAGAGAAAGAGAGTGGGAGTTATCTAAGAAGCTAATCAAATATATTCCCAAATCGCTTGAAAATATTAATGAATGGACAAATGGATATTTTATTTATGAATTTATAGACGGCTACACATTAAAAGATTTTGTAGATGATTATAACTTATATTCTTATTCTAGTAGTGACATTATTAAAAATTACTCCAATTTTCTTACTTTATTAAGAATTTTTGAAAAAATAATTGAAGTGGTTGAATATTTTCATAAAGAAAATATTGTGTTGAATGATATTCATTCAGATAATATTCTGATTACAGAAATGTTAGATTTGTATTTTATTGACTTAGAAAACTCATATCAATCATCTGAATCTCCGACAGTAGGTATTTATAATGACATTTGTTTAAAAAAATGGAATTGTATAGAAGGTAAAAAAGCAGATTGTTATAAAGTTGCAAACTTGATGTTATTTTTACTGGGGAGATTACACTTGAGAGAAGAAGAAGCTTTAAAAACTAATAAAGTAAAAGAATTACTTCTTCAAAAAGGAATAGTAACGAACATAGATATTCTAATAAATTATCTATTTAGTGATAATCCAGATATACATACTGCTAAAAAAATATTTTCAAATATATATGCAGAGAGACAGAAAGAAACAAAAATTACGTCCTCAAGTACGGCATTTATACCACTAAGTGACGAAGAATTTCTGAATTTATTAGAGTCAAGATTTGATTTTACAGAAAGTATAGATATAACCTCTGATGAATCGTTGGATATATTTGATAGTTTTAATACTTATGGTTTAAATGGTTTATCGGGATTTTTAATTTTTTTACATAAAATTTCTTTCAGCAGATATACTATAAGTAGAGGTATTGAGATTGTATTATCCAATCTGTTAGACATAGGTGGTAGAAAATTTTTGAAAAATTCTACCACAACAGTTTCTCCTTATTTGTTAGATGGAACATCTGGGGTCATAAGAATGTTGTTATATATTGATCCATTTAAATACAAAGATATTATTTTGGATCTGAGTTCGAGTATATTGGTTGAGTATGCTCAGTTTTCTGGATATTGGATGGGAATGGATGGGTTAGCAGATACTCTGTTAGCAGTTAACAAATATTTTCCTAATAATGAATTTATTGTAGTAGCAAAAGAATTATTAATAACTAGTTCTATTCTAAAGGACGTGGGGTTAAATACAGAAAATCTTATTCCTAGAGTGAAGATTGATAGTTTACTGGATTGCCAAGGAGGTCTGTTATGAAACTATTCTTAAGACATCATTTATTTAGAATACTTACCTTATCGAGGTTTTTAAGCTCAAGTGGAGCTTATATTTATAATCTGGTATTTATCGTTTATGCTGCGAGTCTGCCCTTTAAAAATATAGCTGTATTTATGGCGAATATGATTACGATTTTACCTTTCCTATTTACTTTTTATGTTGGGATTAAGGCTGATCATACTCGGAATAAAGCAGGGACAATTATCTGGGTTGGTTGTGTGCAAAGTCTACTATTTCTTTTGATTGCTAGTGTGATTCATGACCAGAACTTCGTGACGTTTGCTTTTATCTGTATGGTTAATATCTGTTCAGATATTTTATCGGATTATACAGCAGGCCTTCGTATGCCGATTATCCAGCATAATATTTCGGAAGATAAGCTCTATGAAGCTTATTCATTTACTCAGTTTGTTTCCTATTTATCAAATCTAGGAGGTCAAGCCTTAGGAGTGTGGTTACTCACAACCAGCAATCAAAATTTTTCTTTTGTTGCGATTGTGAATGCTGGCTTCTTTTTACTATCTTCTCTTATTTTGTTCAAAAATAGAAGAAAATTGACGCATTTGTCTGTAAGTGTAGAGGATAAGTCGATTAGTTTACTCCAACAAGTTAAGGCAATCTATGCGGACATGGATGATATATTTAGACAGAGAGAAAGTAAATCATTGTTTAAAATTATTCTTGTCATTTTGGTAATGAATACTTTGGGAGGAGCTGTTGGAGGTATTTATCACTTTTACTTATTAGACCATACTATCTATCATCTCAGCTATGCTCAGGCCCTATTTTTAATTGAATGTGTTAGCTTGGGAGGAGCTATTATTGGTAGCCTAACTCCCCATGATTATTTTGGTAAATGGTCGTTTTCAAGATTGCTATCGCTCAATGCAATTCTGTTTGTATTACTTGCTACTGCTAATATTTTAGATTTTTCTCCTCTAGTAGGTGTTGCTTGCTTAGCTTTTGTCATGTATTTGATGTCGAAATCAATGCCTAAATTAGATACTCTGTTATTGTCTAATTTGAGCGCGGATGTATTAGCTAGAAGTAATAATCTCTTGAGTATGATTTTTTCCCTAACATTACCCTTGGGGATGTCTGTATTTTCCTTCTTAGCTTTACAAGATATCAGGCTTTGTTGGTGGGTGTTTTTGGTAGTGAGTGTGATAGGGTTGATTTTATCACTAGAAAAAAGAAGTTTTTCGGGTAAAAAATTTTAACCTAGGAAAATCAGGCTTACTAGAAGGTCTGCCAGATTTGATTCGTGTGACGACTGTGACCTTGATTTCCCTTGTTGGTGAAACAGCCATGGCCGGAGCGGTTGGAGCTGGTGGTATTGGTAACGTATCCGTCGCTTATGGATTTATACTCTTCAAAAATCAAATTCAAACCACGTCAGCGTTGCCTTGCCGTACTCAAGTACAGCCTGCGGCTAGCTTCCTAGTTTGCTCTTTGATTTTCATTGAGTATTAACCGCTACAATCACGATGTGACTATCTTGGCAACCATCATTATCATTTTGATTATCTTTGCAATCCAATTCTTGGGAGATTTCTTGACTAAGAAATTGAGGCATAAATAAAATAGGCGCCATAATATCCATAGGGGATTTACCCACTACAAATATTATAGAGCCAAATAAAAAAGAGCCGTGTGGCTCTTTTTTAGTAATCAGATTTTCTGTGCCAATTTTTTACTCAAGGCTTGTCCAATCAAGGCACCCACTAGGGCTCCGATGACAATACTTGCGATAAATAGAAGGACGGTTCCAGGATTTAGCGCGACCATGATACGGTCGATATATTCTTGGGATTTTCCTCTTGCTAGAAGGGTTGCCATATAGGCTTTGGGCGCAATCCACATAAGCAAGATTGGTCCTGATGTGCTAAAGGCAAAAATAAGGAAAGAAAGGAGGTTCTTTGTTTGGTCCTTGTATTTTCCGAGGCTAGCTACTCCATCTGCTAGGAGGCCACAGATAATTCCAGGAAGGAAGGCACCGGCACCGTGTTTAGTTCCCAAGAAAAAGAGAGCAATAACAAGGCCGATAGTGGTAATGGCTCCAAAGCGCGGAACTTTTGCGACTAGGATCATATAGACGCTACCGCCGACAAGGGCAGTAAAGGCAGGCGCATAAAACATGTTTCCAGTTTGGTCAAAGAGATTGCCCAAAAGGACACCAATCCCCATGCAGAGGAAGTAAAGAACTGCAAAAAGCAGTGTAGTTAAGATAGATTTCTTCATGAATTGTCTCCTGATAATTTTTTCACAATTCTCATTTTACCATGGTTTGGTGGGATTGTAAATGGATACTAGAAGTTTTTGAAAACGCTTGAAATATGATATAATAGTTTCATAGTTATTTTTAGGGGGATATCATGGGGAGATTTTTAGACTTTGTCTTTAATCGTTTCTTTTTAGGGATGATTGCGACAGCCTTCTTTTGGTTATTAACTTTAGCAGGAGGGATTATCCTTGGTCTAGCGCCGGCTAGTGCCACCTTGATGAGCCTGTATGCAGAACATGGTTATAGCTTTCGGGAATACAGTTTGAAGGAGGCGTGGTCTCTTTATAAGCAAAATTTCGTCTCAAGCAACCTGATTTTCTATAGCTTTTTAGGGGTGGATCTAGTTTTGGTCTATGGCCTGTATCTCTTGGTGCAATTGCCTCATCAGACTATTATTCATTTGATTGCGACCTTTTTGAATGTTCTAGTAGTTGCCCTGCTGTTTTTGGCTTATACAGTATCTTTGAAATTACAAGTTTATTTTGATTTGTCCTATCGAAATAGTCTCAAACTATCCTTTATTGGCATCTTTATGAGCTTAGCGGCTGTGGCCAAGGTTCTCCTTGGGACAGTGCTACTTGTGGCAATTGGTTACTATATGCCTGCCCTACTTTTCTTTGTAGGAATTGGGATGTGGCATTTCTTTATCAGTGATATGTTGGAACCGGTCTATGAAAGTATCCATGAAAAATTGGCGACAAAATAGAATGAAGCAGTTTTGGCTACATACGCTTCTAAGAACCTACAGTTCAGTTATGATGATTATTATTGCGAGTTTTGCAATCTTACTCTCTTACGCTGACTGGGATTCACGGGAAAAGGAAGCTCAAAGAGTAGCCCAGCGTGTAACCACTCGAACAGTCGATGAGGTGGAGTATTATTATCGGGAATCAGCCCAACTGGCGCAAGATTTAGTAGCTAATCAAGAACGGATACAAGGGGTTTATAAGTACTTTAGCTTGTCAACTTCTGAGTATTTTTATTGGCTGTTGGAGCATCAAGCGGCTTCGTCAACTTCTATTTCTCTGTATGAAAACATTGATGATCTTTATGTCCAAAATGACTCTATAACGGGTGTTGCAATCGTCTTGCAGGATTTTAAAGAAGTTTATGTGTCAACAAGGGATAAAAGAAGTGGTCATATCTTGCCTGCTGAGGCCTTTAAACCAGAGGCCAATAGTTTTGGAATTCCAGTTCTGGACCCAGCAACGGATCAATCTATAGGAGTGATTTACATCTCCTTGGATCCAGAAGTTTTATACCATGCTATTGACAATACCCGAGGTCATATTCCGATGGCTGTTACTGTGACATCACCATTTGATACGGAGATTTTTCATATTGGTGAGAGGGTCAATAGGGAACATGAGAACTGGTTTGTTGGTATGACTTCTCATGGATATCAGGTTCAGGTGGCAGTTCCTAAAAACTTTGTTTTACAAGGAACAGTGGCTAGCTCTGCTTTGATTGTGGGTTTGAGCCTTCTCTTTATTGTCATTCTCTATCTGACTTTGAGGCAGACTTTTGCTAATTATCAAAAGCAGGTAGTGGACCTGGTGGATTCCATCCAAGCTATTGCCCAAGGACAAGAAGGTCTTCGCATTGATACGCTTGAAAAGGATCAGGAATTGCTCCTAATCGCGGAGACGACCAATGATATGTTGGATCGCTTGGAAAAGAATATCCATGATATTTATCAGTTAGAGCTTAGTCAAAAAGATGCCAATATGCGGGCCTTGCAGGCGCAAATCAATCCTCATTTTATGTATAATACGCTGGAGTTCTTGCGCATGTATGCAGTTATGCAAAGTCAAGATGAGTTGGCAGATATCATTTATGAATTCAGTAGTCTTTTGCGTAACAATATTTCCGACGAAAGAGAAACTCTTCTCAAACAGGAATTAGAATTTTGCCGTAAATACAGCTATCTCTGCATGGTACGCTATCCCAAGTCCATTGCCTATGGTTTCAAGATAGATCCAGAGTTAGAGAATATGAAGATTCCTAAGTTTACCTTGCAACCGCTGGTAGAAAATTATTTCGCGCATGGTGTTGACCACAGACGGACAGATAATGTGATTAGCATCAAGGCGCTTAAACAGGATGGTTTTGTAGAAATTTTGGTGGTCGATAATGGCCGCGGAATGTCGGTTGAAAAACTGACAAGTATTCGAGAAAAATTAAGTCAGAGACATTTTGAACACCAAGCCAGTTACAGTGATCAAAAGCAATCTATCGGGATTGTCAATGTCCATGAGCGTTTTGTGCTCTATTTTGGGGACCGCTATGCTATTACTATAGAGTCTGCGGAGCAAGCAGGTGTTCAGTATCGCATTACAATTCAAGATGAGTAGAAAGGGAGAAAATGTATAAAGTATTATTAGTAGATGATGAGTACATGGTGACAGAAGGTCTGAAACGTTTGATTCCCTTTGATAAGTGGGATATGGAGGTCGTCGCAACAGCCAGTCATGCCGATGAAGCCCTAGAATATGTTCAAGAAAATCCTGTCGATGTGGTCATTTCCGATGTCAATATGCCCGACAAAACAGGGCTTGATATGATTCGAAAGATGAAAGAAATTTTACCAGATGCTGCCTATATCCTGCTCTCAGGTTATCAGGAGTTTGATTATGTCAAAAAGGCTATGAACCTCAAGGTTGTAGATTATTTGGTCAAGCCTGTTGATAAAGTAGAGTTGGGAAATCTGCTGGAGAAGATTGCAGGTCAGCTCGGCGAGAGAGGAAAGAAAAGTCAGACCCTCAGTCAAGATTTAGACGAGGCTGGATTTGTTAGTTATTTAGGGGATAAGGAGGATTGGTGGATAGGCCTATCCAAGGAAAAACAAGGCTCCTTCACCATTCCCTACTATGTCTTGGGTCAAGACTGGCAGATTTTCATTTCTGATCAACCCCTAGATGGTTTAGTCGTTACTCCCTTTGAAGCTCCTTATCAAGAACACTTTGAACGCTGGAAGCTGAATGCTGAGAAAGCCCTCTTTTACGGCTCTGTAAATCTACAACAGTCTGAGAGTCTCTTTACCTATTACGAACCGATTTATAGGGTTATCATTCAGGGAAATCTCAATCAAATCGTAGAAGAGTTAAATCTCTTGGAGAAGGTAGTTCTTGAAAATACACCCCGTGTTCCAATTACCAAGCAGCTTTTTATCCAGTTTGTCATGGATGTCTTTCACTTGTTTGAACATCTCAAAGCTGATGATATGACGGACATTGTCAAAACGATTCATGCTATTCAATCCTTCGATGAATTGGTTCCTTATATCAAGGAAACTCTGACTCGATTCTTTGGACAATATCGGATGAATGAAAATGTGGTTAGTGTGCTAGAAGTCATTGGGCGTGATTATCAGAAAGAACTTTCCCTCAAGGATATCAGTAAGGATCTCTTTATCAATCCTGTCTATCTGGGACAGTTGATTAAGCGAGAAACCAATTCGACCTTTGCAGAGCTTTTAAACAAACAACGCATCAAGGCTGCCCAACAGCTCTTGCTTTCAACTAGTGACAGTATCGAAGATATTTGTTATGCTGTTGGTTACAGTAATGTTGGATATTTCTATAAAGTGTTCCGAAAATTGTGCGGAAAATCGCCAAAAGCTTACCGAAAACAGGTAGAAACGACACTATAATATTTGTATCCCTTTACAAAAAGTGCTATAATATCAATAATAACATCAGGAGGTTCTATCATGAAAAAGAAACCAATTTATCTATGGGTCTTGCTCATCTTGTCTGCCCTTATTTCAGCTACGTCTCTGTTTGAACTTTTGAAGCCCTTGCCTAGTAAAGAAGTCCTTCGTGCTGCTCAAAAACAAGTTGCAGGGGTCAGTGCTCAGCAGGTAGAAGATAGCATTAATTTTAGCTATAGAGTGGCAGAAGCATCTCATTCTATTTTTAATGTGGCCTTGGTTGTACTATCTGCTATTTTAGTGGTAGTAGCGATTGTATTCCTTGTTCGTAAGAATTTGCAGTATGCAAACTATACTTATGTCGGCTATGTTTTGCTAGCCATTATTGGTTCGATTTATACCTATGTGACTTTACAAGACGCTTTGCAGCTGGTTCAAGATGAAACTATTCGTTTGACAATGGGTATTGGTTCAAAAGCTGTCAGCATTTTCTATATCGTTATCAATGTTCTTTTCCTAGCTCTTGTCTTTTACAAGATGTGGCGTCAGCAAAAAGCCTTGGCAGAAGAAGAGGAAACAGAAGAACTTGCCTAAGTATTGACAAAAAATAACTATCAAGTTACAATCTTGGTAGTTATTTTTCGATTATAGATAAAATCATGGAGGTACATATGAAGATAATTTCTTTAGTTTATATCAGTCTGAGCGGTAATACCGAGAGTTTTGTGACACGCTTGAAAGACTATCTCTTGTCCCAGTACGAGGGAATTGAGGTTCAAAAGATTCATATCAAGGATTTGGTCAAGGAAGGCCGCGATTTCTATGAGATGGATAATCCTTATGTTGCTTTTTTGCCGACCTACCTAGAAGGTGGGAATGGCGTGGATAACGGAGATGTCGAGATTTTGACGACACCAGTGGGGGATTTTATCGCCTATGGTGACAATGCTAGTAAGTGTTTTGGTGTAGTTGGTTCAGGCAATCGTAACTTTAATAACCAATACTGCTTGACAGCTAAGCAATACAGTCAACGTTTTGGTTTCCCTGTCTTGGCTGACTTTGAAATGCGAGGCATGCTGGGAGATATCAAACGTGTCGCAGCTATTATCGCAGATTTGTATGAGTTGGAAAGTTGAGCTTAGGCTTGACTTTTTTATTATTCCAAGTGGTTTTATCAGCACTCTTACTTTTTATGCTTCAAGAGTTGATTGATATGGTCTACTTTTTTTGATGCTCTTTTATAGGAAATAGTCCAAATGATGAGGTAGACAATCGCAAACTCGATAATGAGTTGGAGGTAGAAAATCCAGTGGAAGGGGAACCAACCTGCTAGGGTTGCTAATGGGATAAATCCTACTAGCATAAGGAAGAAATGAGTCAGAGTTGCACGGAGCAAGCTCCAGTCACGGCTGAATAATCGCTTGCCAAAGTTGAAGAGAATACCGATGGCTGCCCAGATCAGTGTGCAGTAGAGCAAGACCAGGGCACCGTGAATCTGATGTTGGGTCATCACTTGGCCGATGAGAGACTCGGGACTCAGTGGAGCGTAGGTATTTGGTGCATAAATGAGTGAAAAGATGATAGAGAGGATGAGGCCGATGAGGACACCAGTAGCTGCGTCGTGGAAGATTTGTTTTTTCATAGTTCTAATTTCTCCTTGATGGTTTTTAGGTAACGGCGTGAAGAGTAGGTGAAGCTTTCGTTTTTCAAGAAAATTTTTACTAGGCCGTTTGGGGTTAGCTTGAGATGAGAGATGGAGTTGATATTGATGATTTCTGATTGGGAAATTTGGATAAAATTGGTTGGCAGAATTTCAAGAACCTGATAGAGTCGTAAATCAATATTGTAGGTCTGGCTAGCCGTTTCTGCAAGAACCTTCCGATTCTCGATATAGAAGCGCTGTATCTTACCAATCTCAACGAGATAGACCTGATCATCAATCTTTCCTTTGATTGTTTCTTTTTGGTCCAGATTTTCTGCGAACTCAATGACTTTCTGGATTTTATCGGTTTCTTGAGGTGCTTGGACAATCAGCTTTTCCTCCTTGTAAGTTTCACTAATCTGTAGTTCTATTTTCATAAACTTCTCTCCTTGTTTTTCATACAAAATTAATCTCACTTCTTGTACATCTTTATTAATACTCTTCAAAAATCAAATTCAAACCACGTCAGCGTCGTCTTGCCGTACTAAAGTACTGTCTGCACCTAGCTTTCTAGTTTGCTCTTTGATTTTTATTGAGTATACCACTATTTTATGCCCCCTGGCAAGGGACTTTGTCTATGTGGCGGGATTTTACTCCTATGTGGCGCTTGCTTTTCTGTCCTTTCTGAAATATGGTATAATAGCACTAATCAATTTCTAGGAAAACAGATACAGAAAGGGGCTGAAAGATGTCTCATATTATTGAATTGCCAGAGGTGCTGGCAAACCAGATTGCAGCTGGAGAGGTTATCGAACGTCCTGCCAGTGTGGTCAAAGAGTTGGTAGAAAATGCCATTGACGCGGGCTCTAGTCAAATTACCATTGAGATTGAGGAAGCAGGTCTCAAGAAAATCCAAATCACAGATAATGGTCATGGAATTGCTCACGATGAGGTGGAATTGGCCTTGCGCCGCCATGCGACTAGTAAGATAAAAAATCAAGCAGATCTCTTTCGAATTCGGACGCTTGGTTTTCGTGGTGAAGCCCTGCCCTCTATCGCGTCTGTCAGTGTACTGACTCTATTGACGGCGATGGATGGTGCAAGTCATGGAACCAAGCTCGTCGCGCGTGGGGGAGAAGTTGAAGAAGTCATCCCAGCGACCAGTCCTGTGGGAACCAAGGTTTGTGTGGAGGACCTCTTTTTCAACACGCCTGCCCGTCTCAAGTATATGAAGAGCCAGCAAGCAGAGTTATCTCATATCATTGATATTGTCAACCGTCTGGGCTTGGCCCATCCTGAGATTTCTTTTAGCTTGATTAGTGATGGTAAGGAAATGACGCGGACAGCAGGGACTGGTCAACTGCGCCAAGCTATTGCAGGGATTTACGGTTTGGCGAGTGCCAAGAAGATGATTGAAATTGAGAATTCTGACCTTGATTTCGAAATTTCTGGCTTTGTGTCCTTGCCTGAGTTAACTCGGGCCAATCGCAACTATATCAGTCTCTTCATCAATGGCCGTTATATCAAGAACTTCCTGCTCAATCGTGCAATTCTAGACGGCTATGGCAGTAAGCTTATGGTAGGCCGTTTTCCACTGGCTGTCATTCACATTCATATCGACCCTTATCTAGCGGATGTCAATGTGCACCCAACCAAGCAAGAGGTGCGGATTTCCAAGGAAAAAGAACTAATGACCCTGGTTTCAGAAGCCATTGCAAATAGTCTCAAGGAGCAAACCTTGATACCTGATGCCTTGGAAAATCTTGCCAAATCGACTGTGCGCAATCGTGAGAAGGTGGAGCAGACCATTCTCCCACTCAAAGAAAATACGCTCTACTATGAGAAAACTGAGCCGTCAAGGCCCAGTCAAGCTGAGGTGGCTGATTATCAGGTAGAATTGACTGATGAAGGACAGGATTTGACCCTGTTTGCCAAAGAAACTTTGGACCAATTGACCAAGCCAGCAAAACTGCATTTTGCAGAGAGAAAGCCAGCTAACTACGACCAATTAGACCATCCAGAGTTAGATCTAGCTAGTCTTGATAAGGCTTATGATAAGCTGGAGCGAGAAGAATCATCCAGCTTCCCAGAGTTGGAATTTTTCGGACAAATGCATGGGACTTATCTCTTTGCCCAAGGGCGAGATGGGCTCTATATCATAGACCAGCACGCGGCGCAGGAACGGGTCAAGTATGAGGAATATCGTGAAAGCATTGGCGATGTTGACCAAAGTCAACAACAACTCCTAGTGCCCTACATCTTTGAATTTCCTGCGGATGATGCTCTTCGTCTTAAGGAAAGAATGCCTCTTTTGGAGGGAGTGGGTGTCTTTCTAGCAGAGTACGGGGAAAATCAATTTATCCTACGGGAGCATCCTATTTGGATGGCAGAGGAAGAGATTGAGTCAGGTATCTATGAAATGTGCGACATGCTGCTCTTGACCAAGGAAGTTTCTATCAAGAAATACCGAGCAGAGCTGGCTATCATGATGTCCTGCAAGCGGTCTATCAAGGCCAACCATCGTATTGATGACCATTCAGCTAGACAGCTTCTTTATCAGCTTTCTCAATGTGACAATCCCTACAACTGTCCTCACGGACGCCCTGTTTTGGTGCATTTTACCAAGTCGGATATGGAAAAGATGTTCCGACGTATTCAGGAAAATCACACCAGTCTCCGTGAGTTGGGGAAATATTAATACTCTTTGAAAATCTCTTCAAACCACGTCAGCGTCCCCTTACCGTACTCAAGTACAGCTTGCGGCTAGCTTCCTAGTTTGCTTTTTGATTTTCATTGAGTATAAAAGTACAAAAAAATCTGGGAAAAATTTTTAAAATCAGAAAAACGCATAAAATTAGGTGTTCAAAAACCTTGATTCTATGCGTTTTATCATGGAAATATTTGCTTTTTTCCGAATACTCGTCAAAAATCTCTTTAAATCACATCAGTTTTATATGTAATCTCAAAACAGTGTTTTGAGCTAATTTTGCCAGTTTTGTTTGTAACATCGAAGCTGTGTTTTACCAATCTGCGACTGACTTCCTAGTTTGCTCTATGATTTTCATAGAGTATAAAATTGAGATTTCGCTTAGTTTCTTTATTCGCCTAAAAGTAGAGTCTGTTCTAAGCGTCTAATGTACGAATTAGGTTGACCATTTCAATAGCTCCTTGTGCACACTCAGAACCCTTATTTCCTGCTTTAGTGCCAGCTCGTTCTATGGCTTGTTCAATTGTATCTGTCGTTAGCACACCAAACATAACTGGGATTTCGCTATTTAAACTGATTTGGGCGATTCCCTTAGATACCTCGCTACATACATAATCATAATGACTTGTACTACCTCTAATGACAGCTCCCAAGCAGATAATTGCATCATATTTTTTACTTTTTGCCATTTTTGATGCAATCAGTGGTATTTCAAAAGCTCCTGGAACCCAGGCTACCTCGATATCTTTCTCGTTTACATTCTCTCTTTTGAGATTATCTAGTGCTCCAGATAATAATTTTGAAGTTATAAATTCATTAAATCTCGCTACAACAATACCGATTTTAATATTGTTTGCTACTAAATTACCTTCATAAGTGTTCATTTATTTTTCCTCCATATTTAAAATGTGACCCATTCGATTTTTCTTTGTTTCTAAATAAAAACTATCGTAAGGATTAGCTTCTATTTCGATTGGTATTCTACTGGAAATGGTAATTCCATATTTTTCTAACTGTTCAACCTTGTCAGGATTATTTGTCAGTAAATGTAGTGACTGTAGTCCCAGGTCTTTAAGCATTTGTGCTCCAATATAATATTCTCTTAAATCACCTTCAAAGCCTAATGCAAGATTGGCATCAAGCGTATCCATTCCTTGATCTTGTAAATGATAGGCTTTTAATTTATTGATAAGTCCAATTCCTCGTCCCTCCTGTCGCAAGTAAAGTAAGACCCCTGAACCATTTTCAGCAATCATTTTCATAGCTTTATCGAATTGCTGTCCACAATCGCACCGTAAAGAGCCTAAAACATCTCCTGTTAAACATTCAGAGTGGACCCGACATAATACATTGGTTCCATCCTCTATATTTCCCATAATAAGAGCAAGATGATGTTCCCCATTTAGTTTATCTATATAGCTAATTGCTTTGAAATTACCGTATCTAGTAGGCATATTGACAGTTGAAACTCGTTCTACCAGCTGATCATATATTTTCCTATATTCTTGTAATTCTTTGATGGTAATTAGTGGAATGTTGTGTTTCTTCGAGAACTGAATTAAATCATCTGTTCTCATCATTTTGCCATCATGATTCATTATTTCACAACATAGGCCACACTCTTTTAGTCCTGCTAATTTTAATAAATCAACAGTTGCTTCTGTGTGTCCATTTCTTTCTAGAACACCACCTTTTTTTGCAATTAAAGGAAACATGTGTCCTGGCCTGCGAAAATCAGAGGGTCTTACATCTTCAGCTACACACCTACGTGCGGTCAGTCCTCTTTCCTCGGCAGAAATACCTGTGGTCGTTTCTTTATAATCAATTGAAACTGTAAAAGCAGTCTTATGATTATCTGTATTGTTTTCAACCATAGGTGAAAGCATTAATTGATTAGCTAAACGTTCGCTCATAGGCATACAAATTAATCCTTTGGCATAAGTAGCCATGAAATTAACATTTTCTGTTGTAGCTGCTTGTGCGGAACAAATTAAGTCTCCTTCGTTTTCTCTATCCTTGTCATCTATAACAAGAACAAGTCGTCCCTTCTGCAATGCTTCTAATGCTTCTTGTATTTTTCGATATTCCATTGACTGATTATCCTTTCTGCTAAAATCCATTTTGATATAATAGTTCCTTAGATATCTCTGATTTTGGAGAGTTATCCATCAGTTTTTGCACATATTTACCTAAGATATCATTTTCAAGATTTACTGTACTCCCGACTTGTTTACTCTTAAGAATGGTTTGTTCCAAGGTATGAGGGATAACAGATACTGAAAAGTTTACTTTGGAGACTTTAGCGACAGTCAGACTAATGCCGTCAATTGTAATAGATCCTTTTTCAACTATTAAATCTAAAATTTCTTTTTGTGTGTTGATTTGATACCATATAGCATTATCATCTTTTTTTATTGACGAGATTTTTCCTGTACCATCAATGTGTCCTGTAACGACGTGACCCCCAAGTCGACCGTTGACAGATAAGGCTCTTTCTAGATTCACCTCACTTCCATGTTTTAATAGAGTAAGAGCTGTTCGACTCCATGTTTCATTCATTACATCAACTGTAAAGGCTTGATGATTGAAATGAGTAACTGTAAGACAGATACCATTTACTGCTATACTATCGCCTAAATGGATATCCGTTAATATTTTTGAAGCTTTAATTGATAGTTTGCAATTACGAGAGTCTTTCTGTATTCTCTCAACTTTTCCGATTTCTTCAATTATTCCTGTGAACATGGATAAATCACTTCACTTTCTATGAGATAGTCATTTCCTATTTGAGAAAAAGCATAAGGTTTCAATCTAATAGCGTCATTTGGCAAAGAAATACCTTCACCTCCGACAGGAAACTTGGCACTGCCTCCAAAAATTTTTGGTGCAATATATATTTTCAGCTCATCAACAATTTGTTGTTCCAAAGCACTCCAATTCATTAGACTGCCCCCTTCTAGAAGTAAGCTATCAATCTGCATGTTTCCTAGATGTTGCATTAAATCCGATAAGTCTATATGATTGTCTTTTTTCTTTATGGAAAGTATTTCACAACCATGATTTTGATATAGCTTTATTTTATTTTTGTCTTCAGAGGAAGTGGCAATGTAAGTTTTAATATCATTTGCTGTTTTTACGATTTTAGAGGTAAGAGGAGTTCGTAAATGTGTATCGCATATGATACGGATAGGATTTTTCCCTTCCTCCAATCTACATGTCAGCAAAGGATCGTCTTGAATAACAGTATTGACTCCCACCATAATCGCACTAACATGGTGTCGTAACTGATGCACATGCTTTCTTGCCTCTTCTCCAGTAATCCATTTGGATTGATTTGTTTTAGTGGCTATTTTTCCATCCATTGTCATTGCATATTTCATAAAAACATAGGGTACATGCTGGGTAATGTACTTTCTAAAACTTTTTATTAAGTTAAGACACTCATTTTCTAAAACTCCAACAGTAACTTGAAGATTATTTTCCTCAAGTATCTTTACTCCTTTTCCAGATACAATAGGGTTACAGTCTAGGCTTCCAATGACTACTCTTGTAATACCACTATCAATTATAGCGTCTATACAAGGTGGTGTTTTCCCGAAGTGACAACAGGGTTCAAGTGTTACATAAAGCGTAGCTCCGACAGGGGATTCTCTGCAGTTTTTAAGAGCATTTCTCTCAGCATGTGGGCCACCAAAAAACTCATGATAACCTTGTCCGATAATGTGATTATCTTTTACAATAACTGCGCCGACCATAGGATTGGGATTGACGTAACCAGCCCCTTTTTGTGCCAGTTTTATTGCTAATTTCATATATTCTGAGTCGCTCATCTCACTACCTCCAAAAAAATATACCTTGAATAGGGGACTATTCAAGGCATACAAAAGAGAACTTATGCAATTAACAAAAATACTCTGAAATGACAAGTAATCATTTCAGAGCACACAAAAAGCACAAATATACTTTCATCTTCTTTCATCCAGACTATACTGTCGGCTTTGGAATTTCACCAAATCATGCCTTTCGGCTCGTGGGCTATACCACCGGTAGGGAATTGCACCCTGCCCTGAAGATAGTTATTCAATTACAGATGATTATAGTACTTAATTTTGAATATGTCAACAGATAAATACAGATTATTTTTGATATACTTTGTTTGTGATAATCGATTCTCGCTCCTCGGATAAAGAAAATATGATATACTAGATAAACGAAATAAGAGAAAAGGAAAACTATGTACGAATATTTAA
Source organism: Streptococcus mitis (assembly GCF_022137125.1). Classification (GTDB taxonomy): domain Bacteria; phylum Bacillota; class Bacilli; order Lactobacillales; family Streptococcaceae; genus Streptococcus; species Streptococcus mitis_CE. The sequence continues at coordinate 25,222 of NZ_JAKNEQ010000002.1, forward strand.
AAGGAATCATTACCAAAATCACTGCTAAATACATTGTTCTTGAAGTCAACGGTATCGGTTATATCCTGCATGTGGCCAATCCTTATGCCTATTCAGGACAGGTCAATCAAGAAGCTCGAATTTATGTGCATCAAGTCGTACGTGAGGACGCTCATCTACTTTATGGATTTCGATCAGAAGATGAGAAAAAGCTCTTTCTCAGTCTGATTTCGGTTTCTGGGATTGGCCCTGTATCAGCTCTGGCTATTATCGCTGCTGATGACAATGCTGGCTTGGTTCAAGCCATTGAAACCAAGAACATCACCTACTTGACTAAGTTCCCTAAAATTGGCAAGAAAACAGCCCAGCAGATGGTGCTGGACTTGGAAGGCAAGGTAGTAGTTTCAGGAGATGACCTTCCTGCCAAGGTAGCAGTGCAAGCTAGCGCTGAAAACCAAGAATTGGAAGAAGCTATGGAAGCCATGTTGGCACTGGGCTACAAGGCAGCTGAGCTCAAGAAAATCAAAAAATTCTTTGAAGGAACGACAGATACAGCTGAGAACTATATCAAGTCTGCCCTCAAAATGTTGGTCAAATAGGAGCAGAGCATGACAAAACGTTGTTCGTGGGTCAAGATGACCAATCCGCTCTACATTGCCTATCATGATGAGGAATGGGGTCAGCCCCTCCATGATGACCAAGCATTGTTTGAGTTGTTGTGTATGGAAACCTATCAGGCAGGCCTGTCTTGGGAAACGGTGCTCAACAAACGACATGCTTTCCGAGAAGCCTTTCATGGCTATCAAATTCAAGCGGTCGCAGAGATGACTGATACCGAATTGGAAAACTTGCTGGAGAATCCAGCCATCATCCGAAATAGAGCCAAGATTTTTGCTACACGCGCTAACGCCCAAGCATTTTTACGACTACAGGAAGAATATGGCTCTTTTGATGCCTATCTTTGGTCCTTTGTTGAGGGGAAAACTGTCGTTAATGATGTTCCCGATTACCGCCTAGCCCCAGCTAAAACAGCTTTGTCTGAAAAATTAGCCAAAGATCTCAAAAAACGAGGTTTCAAGTTCACAGGACCAGTCGCCGTCTTGTCTTTTCTACAGGCTGCAGGGCTAGTTGATGACCATGAGAATGATTGTGAGTGGAAAAGCGGTCGTTAGTATGTACAGGTAACTAGCATATCTGAGAATATAGAAAAAAGCTGAGAAATTTTTCCCAGCTTTTTATATATACTATTAGATTTGTTAGAGTGAAGTCAAAAAAGTGATTCCACCTAAAATAACACCAGCTGAATTTGGAATGATTAGTATCCAATCCTTCTTAGGTTCCTTTGTCCATCCATAAATAACCCAGATTAAGCAAGATATAGCAGCTGATAAAGGTTGAAATGGTTGAGCTTTATTTCCCTGTAAATTAGCGATAATTTGAGGTATGTAGGCAATAAATACTATAATTCCAATAAAGGCACCAATAGAACCTACGATTCGATTAATTTTTTGTTTTGTCATATACACCTCCTTCAAAAGGATATCATAGAAATTAGCGAAATGCAATAAATTCAGATACAAATTGTAACGAAAACGAATACAAAAGCACAAAAATAGAGAAACTATTTATTTTTTGTTATAGTCAAAGCGAATGATTTGCTCCTTTGCATCTACATAGGCGTGAACTCCGAAGGGTACAATTGCTCTTGGAGTTGCGTGGCCGACATTTAGATTATAGATAATCGGGATATTGCTGTCAATAATATCCAATAGTGCCTCTTTATAGTCGTCATAGAAAGTTTCATCCATAGGTTTTCCGACCAAGAGTCCACTGATGACCTCGAATATACCAGTGTCTTTTAAAGTCCGCAACATATTTTTGAAGTCTTCCAGCTCAGGCTTTTCTTCGCTTGTTTCTAGCAAGAGGATTTTTCCTTCCCAGTCTGACAAGTCAGGGAAAAGTTTGTATTTTTGGCAGAGCTCCGTGCTATCTGCGTATCGAGAGTTGTCAAAGATATCGTAGAGGGATTCGAGGCAACCACCGAGGATTTTTCCCTCGAACTGGGCATTTCCCCGCAACAGCTCGAAACCAGTATTTGCATGACTGACACGAGGTGTCCCCAGAGCCTTGGGACTGAAGTCAGTCCTTTCATCATACCAAACGTCACTAGGGCGGATTTCTGAGATTCTTCCCGTCTCAATCAATTCTTTAAAGTAGTGGAGGCTATAGGTCAGCACTTCCTTGTCCAATTCACAAATGTCTGCTAGGAAGGATTGACCATAAAAAGTTTTGATTCCTAGTTTATGCAACATGAGATGGTTCATGGTTGTATCCGAGAAGCCAAGAAAAATTTTTTGTTTGATAACCTTTTGTAGTTGGTCATTTTCAAAAAGATAAGGTAGTAAGCGATAGGTATCGTCTCCACCGATGGCGCATAGGATCATGTCGATGCTATCATCAGAAAAGGCATGAATCAAATCCTCTGCACGAGCTTCAGGATGGTCCTTGATAAAGTCTAATCCTTTTAGCGAATGAGGCAAAAAGGTAGGATTGAGTCCCAGGTTCTTGAGACGTTGGACACCCAAGTCCACTTCGTGTTTGACAAAGTCCTCTCCGATAATGCCACTAGATAAACTAACAACACCAATAGTAGAAACCATATTTCTTCCTCCTAGAAATTGATTGAGCCTATTTTATCATAAAAGATGGGAGAAAACTATAGGGAAAAGGGTAGAGGGAAGCTTGTAGGCAAGCAAGTGAAAAAGCAACCGCTGGTGCAGTTGCTTTTCGTTTTCTAATCAGTAATCTCGCTAGATATGAGTTACTTGGTCAACTCTTGATTATAGGAGAGAGCCAAATCAATCCAGTAAGGCAATTCTTTTTGGCCTTCTATATCTAAGTCTATATACCCATGATAAAGGCGCCCCCTCATCAATGTAGTATGAGCTCCTGTTCGGGGTAGAACTTGCTTCTCCATTTCCTTGCCAATTCTGACCATAACCAGTTCATCCTTTCTGGAACTGACAGTAAGGACCATTTTACCACGAATCATAAAGGCCAGGCCACCAAACAGCTTCTTTTCTTCTAGCTCTTCTTCGAAAATTTGGGGAGGAAGTTTGAGCGCTAGAATTTTTCGAATCTGCTGAGCTAAAGATTGACTATATGCCATAGCTCTTTCCTTTTCTTAGTAACGTGTTGGTCCTGCACTTGCGCTGCGGATGTTCAAGCGTTTCTTGAGATAGAAGCGAAGGGCTAGGAGGGCTGCTCCGATAATAGCTAGTGGCAATGGAGCAAGTACTGGGTTAAGGCTAGCTGGTAGGAAGCTTGTTGCAAAGAAAACAAGCAACCAAAGAAACATAGATGCTAGGATAACCAGTACAGATTTCCAGAAAGGTGGACGTTGACTGCGGTCCATATCTGGTCCATAGTATTGGTAAACGAAGTAGTACATCAAGTAGAAGGCAAATCCACCAACCAGTCCAACTAATAGGAGGGTAATCAAACCGTAACCGATAGCTTGATCTGCCGAGAAGAAGGTTGTGAGGGCGCTGACGAGGGCAAAGAGGCTAGTGATGAAAAGAGCTGAGTCCATAATCATGAGTTTAGGATCATCATTTTCTTTTGGATGCTCTTTTTCGTATTGCTCCTTGACAGTGAAGCTATGAGCCCAATGAGTCGGTGCGCCGTAGAGGGAACGAGCAGTCGTACCTTTGGCTTGCTCTTCAAGGATTTGGGGAATAACTTCCTCAAAGATAGCCTTGATTTCAGCGTCTGTTTTTCCATCTTTGATGAATTGTTGGGTAGCGATGTGGACAAACTCTTGGTTTTTCTTGGTTAATTTTTGTAGATCAATCTGAGACATAGGAACTCCTCTTAGAACCATTTTTTATGGATGAGATAGAGAGTGAGCGAGACACTCATAGCAAAGGCAATAAAGACGATTAACCAGAAAGCATTCGGCTCGCCGTTTAGGGGGATTTCATTATCCTTAAAGTTCATCCCGTAGGCAGAAAAGACCATGGTTGGGATGGACATGACGATGGTCACAAGGGCCAAGGTTTTCATGATGTTGTTCTGGTTGTTAGAAATGATAGAGGCGAAGGTCTCTGTCATAGAATGCAAGACGTTTCCATAAATGTCTGCCATCTCGATGGCCTGCTGGGTTTCAATCAGGGTATCTTCAAGCAGGTCTTCATCCTCAAGGTATTTCTTGATATTGCTGGTTGAGCTGGTCAATTTCTTAATCACACGCTCATTTGTTTTGAGAGAAGCCTTGAAATAGACGATAGTTTTTTCCAATTCCATGAGCTCAATCAATTCTTCATTACGAGTTGATTGATGCAGTTGACTTTCGATTTGTTCACTCTTACGGTCAATCGAACGAAGGGCTGTTAGGTAAAGCTCTGCATTGCGATAGAGAATTTGAAAGATAAAACGCGAACGCATGAAGGTGTAGAAATTACGCAATCGACGGTTGATAAAGACATCAAGGACAGGTAGTGGTTCCAAACACGTAGTGATAATGGTTTCCTCAGTAATGATAATACCAAGCGGGATGGTTACGTAGTAGGTGCGGTTATTTCTTTCTTCTGTGACCGGCACGTCAACGATAATCAGGGTGTACTCGTCTTCAATGGTAATACGAGACATTTCTTCCGCATCGAGTGGTGCACGAAGGTCGGCAATATCAATATCGAAGGCGTTGGCGATTTCGAGTGATTCATTTTGAGTCGGATTGACGAGATTGATCCAAGTACCCGGTTCAAGCGTATCAATCTCTTTAAATTCAGTTGTTGTAGAGAGAAAAACTTGTTTCATATCCCTTATCCTTTCTCATTTTTCAGATTTTTTCACACCGTACTATTATACTACAAAATCGGCCTTTTGGGTAATAGAATCTCACTTTTTTTGGTATAATGGTAAGCAATAATGGACTAGAAAGAACAAAGATGCAAGATAAAATTGTCATTCATGGGGCGCGTGCCCATAATTTAAAAAATATTGATGTGGAGATTCCACGAGACAAGTTGGTTGTCGTAACCGGCTTGTCAGGTTCAGGGAAATCCAGTCTGGCCTTTGATACCCTCTATGCGGAGGGACAACGTCGCTATGTGGAGAGTTTGTCAGCCTACGCTCGCCAGTTTTTGGGAAATATGGAGAAGCCAGATGTAGATGCCATTGATGGTCTCAGCCCTGCTATTTCCATCGACCAAAAAACGACTAGCAAAAACCCTCGCTCGACAGTGGGAACAACGACAGAAATCAATGACTATCTGCGTCTCCTCTACGCGCGTGTGGGGACGCCTTACTGTATCAATGGGCATGGGGCTATCAAGGCTTCTTCTGTGGAGCAAATTGTGGATAAGGTTTTGGAATTGCCAGAACGCCAGCGCTTGCAGATTTTGGCCCCTGTCATCCGCAAGAAAAAAGGCCAACATAAGAGTGTTATCGAGAAGGTTCAGAAAGATGGGTATGTCCGTGTCCGTGTGGATGGGGAAGTCTATGATGTGACCGAAGTGCCAGAGTTGTCTAAGAGCAAGCAACACAATATTGATGTTGTGGTTGACCGTATTGTTATCAAGGATGGTATTCGTAGTCGTCTCTTTGATTCCATTGAGGCTGCCCTTCGTATCGCTGAAGGTTATGTCATTATCGACACTATGGACGACTCTGAGTTGTTGTTCTCTGAGCATTATGCCTGTCCAGTTTGTGGCTTTACTGTTCCAGAGTTAGAGCCTCGTCTCTTCTCTTTCAATGCTCCTTTTGGCTCTTGTAGTGAGTGTGACGGCTTGGGCATCAAGCTGGAGGTGGATACTGATTTGGTAGTACCAGATGCCAGTAAAACCTTACGTGAGGGAGCCTTGGCTCCTTGGAATCCTATCTCATCCAACTACTATCCAAACATGCTAGAGCAGGCTATGACAGCCTTTGGAGTGGATATGGATAAGCCTTTTGAGGACTTGTTAGAAGAGGATAAGAACTTGATTCTCTATGGATCAGATGGCAAGGAATTCCATTTTCACTATGAAAATGAATTTGGTGGTGTACGCGATATTGACATTCCGTTTGAAGGAGTTGTCAATAATATCAAACGTCGTTATCATGAAACTAATAGTGATTACACACGCACTCAAATGCGCCTCTATATGAATGAATTGACCTGCGGAACCTGTCACGGTTATCGCCTCAATGACCAGGCCTTGTCTGTTCGTGTGGGTGGCCAGCAAGGGCCACATATCGGAGAAATTTCAGACCTGTCTATCGCAGACCACTTGGACTTGGTGAGCCAGCTAACCTTGTCTGAAAATGAAGCCATCATTGCTCGGCCTATTCTCAAGGAAATCAAGGACCGTTTGACCTTCCTTAATAACGTGGGCCTTAACTATCTGACTCTGTCACGTTCGGCAGGAACCCTTTCAGGTGGGGAAAGTCAGCGTATTCGCTTGGCAACCCAGATTGGTTCTAACCTATCAGGTGTTCTTTATATTCTAGATGAGCCGTCAATCGGTCTTCACCAGAGGGATAATGACCGTTTGATTGCCAGTCTGAAAAAGATGCGTGATTTGGGTAATACTCTCATCGTGGTAGAACATGACGAAGATACCATGCGTGAGGCGGATTATCTGATTGACGTTGGTCCTGGTGCAGGTGTTTTTGGTGGGGAGATTGTTGCCGCAGGTACGCCTAAGCAGGTTGCTCGCAACAGCAAATCTATCACAGGCCAGTACTTGTCAGGCAAACGTGCCATTCCAGTGCCAGAAGAGCGCCGTGTTGGTAATGGTCGTTTTATCGAGGTGACGGGAGCGCGTGAGAACAACCTGCAAAATGTCACAGCTCGCTTCCCACTAGGAAAATTCATCGCAGTGACAGGGGTGTCGGGCTCAGGGAAATCGACCCTAATCAATAGCATTCTCAAAAAAGCTATTGCTCAGAAGCTCAACCGCAATTCAGACAAACCTGGTAAGTTTAAAACGATTACAGGGATTGAGCATGTAGACCGCTTGATTGATATTGATCAGAGCCCTATCGGACGAACGCCGAGGTCTAACCCTGCTACCTATACGGGAGTTTTTGACGATATACGTGACCTCTTTGCCCAGACAAATGAGGCTAAGATTCGTGGTTACAAAAAGGGACGTTTCAGTTTCAATGTCAAGGGTGGTCGTTGTGAAGCCTGCTCAGGTGACGGGATTATCAAGATTGAGATGCACTTCTTGCCAGATGTTTACGTGGCTTGTGAAGTCTGCCACGGGACTCGCTACAATAGTGAAACCCTAGAAGTTCACTATAAGGAAAAGAATATCTCGCAGGTCTTGGACATGACTGTCAATGATGCGGTGGAATTTTTCCAACACATTCCGAAAATTCAACGCAAACTTCAGACCATCAAGGATGTAGGGCTAGGCTATGTGACATTGGGGCAACCTGCTACCACCCTTTCTGGGGGAGAAGCCCAGCGTATGAAACTGGCTAGTGAACTTCACAAACGATCGACAGGAAAATCTTTCTACATTCTGGATGAGCCGACGACAGGTCTTCATACAGAGGATATCGCTCGCTTGCTCAAGGTTTTGGCTCGCTTTGTAGACGATGGCAATACAGTCCTCGTCATTGAGCACAATCTAGACGTTATCAAGACAGCAGATCATATCATCGACTTGGGACCTGAGGGCGGTGTCGGTGGTGGAACCATCATCGCAACAGGAACTCCAGAAGAAGTAGCTGCTAACCAAGCCAGCTACACAGGACATTATTTGAAAGGAAAATTACATCATGAATAAACGCGTACAAGCATTTCTAGATAAAATGCAAGAAAAAGAACTAGATGGTATCATCATCAACAATCTTAAAAACGTCTACTACTTGACTGGTTTTTGGGGCTCAAACGGAACAGTCTTTATCAGCCGTGACCGTCAGGTCTTGGTGACAGACTCTCGCTATATCATTGCAGCCAAGCAAGAAACCAGTGGTTTTGAAATCGTAGCAGATCGCGATGAATTGGCTGTTATTGCAGGTATTGTCAAGGATATGGGCTTGTCTCGTATCGGTTTTGAGGATGAGATTTCGGTGTCTTATTATCACCGTATGCAGGCAACCTTTGAAGGAATTGACTTGCTTCCACAGACTCAGTTTGTTGAAGGTCTTCGAATGATTAAGGATGAAGCGGAGATTGCAGCTATTCGCAAGGCTTGTTCTATCTCAGACCAAGCTTTCCGTGATGCGCTTGACTTTATCAAACCAGGAAAAACTGAAATTGAAATTGCCAACTTCCTTGACTTCCGCATGCGTGAGTTGGGGGCATCTGGCTTGTCTTTTGATACGATTCTAGCTAGTGGTATCAACTCTTCCAAACCTCATGCTCATCCTATGCACAAACCAGTGGAGCTGGGAGAAGCCATTACTATGGACTTCGGTTGCCTTTATGACCACTATGTCAGTGATATGACACGGACTATCTATCTGGGGCATGTCAGCGACGAGCAGGCGGAGATTTACAATACGGTTCTCAAAGCCAACCAAGCCTTGATTGACCAGGCTAAGGCAGGATTAGGTTTCCGAGACTTTGACAAAATCCCTCGTGATATTATCATCGAGGCAGGCTATGGCGACTACTTTACCCACGGTATTGGACACGGTATTGGACTGGATATCCATGAGGAACCATACTTTAGCCAGACTTCTACAGAAACTATTAAGGCAGGTATGGCCTTGACAGATGAGCCAGGTATCTATATTGAAGGTAAATACGGGGTTCGTATCGAGGATGATATCCTGATTACAGAGACCGGTTGTGAATTATTGACCCTGGCTCCAAAAGAGTTGATAGTTATTTAAGAGTCAAACAACTCAAATGATTGACTTTTAAATTTTAAAGGTTTATACTGAAAGACGAAAACGGTAGGTGAGGCTACCATAGGGATACGGATGACTACCGCAAAGCAGTGGAGACACTACTCGTTGGTCAACAGTCCTGGTCGCGAAGGCCAAGACTAAGCTCATTACATTGCCCTATGGAGTTAAAGCTTGAACGAAAAACAGATAATTAGTTTTTTAATCCTGCCATTTTATGGTGGGATTTTCTACTGTTTAAATCAAAGAAAGGAGATAGACGATGCAAATTGACGATCATCCGGAACCGCACATACACAGCCAATCGCTGATTTGTGTCGTTCTGCCCTTATAAAGTGATTGGTCTCTGTGTATGAAACACATCATTCATACAGATAGGAGAAACCAATGAAAACTACAAAAGAAAGATTAGCAACAGCTATTCATACATCTTTAAACGAAACTCTATCTTTTTATAAGACAAGTCTAACAGGCTTGACTGGGGAGCAGGTGGAGAAAAATCGTGACCTATATGGTGAAAATACCATCACAAAGGGTCAAGAAGACAGTATCCTCAAAAAAATTTACGAATCCATTATCAATCCTTTTACGATCATCTTACTGGTCATCGCCGTGATTTCCTTGGTGACCAATGTCTGGTTGGCAAAACCAGGTCAAGAGGATCCGACGACTTCTATTATCATCGTTGTCCTCGTCCTCATTTCTGGTGGCATACGCTTTGTCCAAGAACTCCGTAGTGATAAGGCTGCGACTAATCTATCAAAAATGATTGTCAACACAGCGACTGTCATTCGTCAAGGAGAAATCCAAGAAGTACCTATCGATGATTTGGTAGTGGGTGACGTGGTTAAATTAAGCGCTGGAGACATGATTCCAGCAGATCTTCTTTTATTTGAGTCGCGCGATTTCTTTGTACAACAGTCGGGCTTGACAGGTGAAAGTGAATCGGTTGAAAAATTGGCCTTGACCAAGGCAACAGTTCAACAATCTGATAGTCTGCTAGAAGCAGAAGCGCTCGCCTTTATGGGAACCAATGTCTTATCTGGTAGTGCCAAGGCCGTGGTTTTAGCAGTTGGTGATGATACCATGATGGGAGCCATTGAGCAGACTTTGAACACCTATGAAGAGCCTACTTCGTTTGAGCGGGAGATGAATAGTATTTCGTGGCTCTTGATTCGTTTGATGCTGGTCATGGTGCCCATCGTTTTCTTGTCCAATGGTTTAACAGATGGTGACTGGCTGGAAGCTGGCGTATTTGCTTTGAGTGTTGGTGTCGGATTAACACCTGAGATGCTTCCTATGATTATCACGGCCAGTCTAGCAAAAGGCTCCATCATTATGGCCAAGGAAAAAGTGGTTATCAAGAAACTCAATGCCATACAGGACTTAGGGGCGATTGATATTTTGTGTACAGATAAGACAGGAACTCTAACCCAAGACGAAATTGTCCTTGAATATCCCTTGGACATCCACGGACGCTTGGATTTGACCGTCTTGAGACGAGCTTATCTCAATTCTTATTTTCAAACGGGCTTGAAAAATTTGATGGACAGAGCTATCATCAAACGGACTGAAAAGGAAGCCAAAGAACACACCCTCTTACAAAATCTGGATCAAACTTTTCAAAAAATAGATGAGCTTCCCTTTGATTTTGAACGTAGACGGATGAGTGTTATCGTTAAGGATGAACACGAAGTTGTTAGTTTGGTAACCAAGGGTGCCCTAGAGGAAATGTTGACGATTTCCAGTTATGCGGAATATCAAGGAGTGATTACTCCCTTGACAGATGTTATTAGAGAAGAAATTTTAGCAGAAGTCCGACAACTAAATCAACAAGGTTTACGTGTCTTGGGAGTGGCCTATAAGTCAGGTTTGAGGGAAGGTCATGCCTATACAGTTGATGATGAAGGGGATATGATTCTAACTGGTTATTTAGCCTTCCTAGATCCTCCTAAACCATCTGCAGCACCAGCAATTAAGGCTCTGTTAGAACATGGAGTTCAAACAAAAATTTTGACGGGAGACAACGAAAAAGTTACCCAAGCAGTCTGTGAAAAGGTTGGTTTGGATATCAATCAGATGCTGTTAGGATCTGAAATTGATCAGATGAGTAATCAAGAATTGGCTCAAGCCGTGGAGGAGGTAACAGTCTTTGCCAAACTTTCTCCTGACCAAAAAGCAAGGATTATTTTGCAATTTAAGGCTAATGGTCATGCTGTTGGCTATATGGGAGATGGAATCAATGATGCTCCTTCTATGAAAGTTGCAGATGTGGGGATTTCTGTTGACACAGCGGTAGATATTGCCAAAGAAACAGCTGATGTTATCCTACTTGATAAGGATCTCATGGTGCTTGAAAAAGGACTGGTTGAAGGTCGTAAGGTCTATGCCAATATGACCAAATATATCAAAATGACAGTGAGTTCTAATTTTGGAAATATCTTATCCTTATTGGTCTCTGGGATCTTTTTACCATTTTTACCGATGGCGCCAGTCCATTTGATTATCCTAAATCTAGTCTATGATTTATCTTGTATCGCCTTGCCTTTTGACAAGGTGGACAAAGATTTTTTGAGAAATCCGCATACCTGGGAAGCTAGGTCCATCACACGTTTCATGATTTGGATGGGACCTATCTCTTCTGCCTTTGATATTTTGACCTTTATTTTGCTTTATTTTATCATTGTACCCATGACAACAGGTCAAGCTTATGTTCATGGGGCAGAGTCTGCCGTAGAATTTATTGTCTTGTTTCAGACAGGTTGGTTTATCGAGTCCATGTGGTCACAGACCATGGTTATCCATATGCTGCGTTCAGCCAAAATTCCCTTTTTACAAAGTCGTCCAGCTTGGCTAGTCCTTGTGACAACCTTATTGGCTGCAGCCTTTGTGACCTTCCTTCCCTACAGTCCACTCGCAATCCTACTTCATCTAACTCCATTAAAACCGATTTATTTCATCTTTTTGCTTTTCATCATTATTTTGTATATGATTAGCGTGACAATTGTGAAAAAAATCTATATCAAGAAATATCAAGAATGGCTGTAAATTTCATTTTGTCAAGAAAAAAGTACGAAAATGACGAAAAAAGTCAAAAAAATTTAAAAATAGGTCGCAAGTCGGATGTTTTTTATGGTATAATAGACTAAACTGATAGTAACATGTAGCGAAAGGGGTAGGTACATGATTAAAATTTATACAGTCTCAAGTTGTACTAGCTGTAAAAAAGCAAAAACCTGGCTCAATGCCCACCAGTTAAGTTATAAAGAACAAAACCTTGGTAAAGAAGGAATTACGAGAGAAGAATTACTGGATATTCTAACCAAAACAGATAACGGAATAGCCAGCATCGTTTCATCTAAAAATCGCTATGCCAAAGCCCTTGGAGTGGATATTGAAGATTTGAGCGTCAATGAAGTCCTCAATCTGATTATGGAAACGCCGAGAATTTTAAAGAGCCCAATCCTTGTAGATGAAAAACGCCTGCAAGTTGGCTATAAGGAAGACGATATTCGTGCCTTCCTACCACGCTCTGTCCGTAATGTAGAAAATGCAGAAGCACGTTTGCGTGCAGCTTTATAAACATCAAGACTGGGAGCAATTCCCAGTCTTATTCTATTTTAATTTCAAAAAGAAAGAAGAGAGAAATGAAAAGAATTGTTCTTGTTAGCCTAGCTTTCCTTTTTGTCCTGGTTGGTTGCGGACAGAAAAAAGAAACTGGAACAGCTACAAAAACAGAAAAGGATACGCTTCAGTCGGCATTGCCAGTTATTGAAAATGCTGAGAAGAATACAGTTGTAACCAAGACTTTGGTCTTGCCCAAGTCAGATGATGGTAGCCAGCAAACCCAAACCATTACATACAAGGACAAGACTTTTTTGAGCTTAACGATTCAACAAAAACGTCCAGTTTCTGATGAGTTGAAGACTTATATCGACCAACATGGAGTGGAAGAAACTCAAAAAGCTCTTCTCGAGGCAGAGGAGAAGGATGAGGCCATCATAGAAGCTCGTAAATTAGCAGGATTTAAGCTTGAAACTAAACTATTGAGTGCAACAGAACTTCAAACAACAACTAGTTTTGATTTTCAAGTTTTGGATGTCAAGAAGGCTTCTCAGTTAGAATATTTGAAGAACATTGGTTTAGAAAATCTCTTGAAGAATGAACCAAGCAAATATATTTCAGACAGATTGGCAAATGGCGCGACAGAACAATAGAAAATCCAAATAAATAGACTGCCTGAATTGTAGAACGTAAGGAATTATGCTATAATGGTACTATTCTAAGGAAAGAGGGTGTTAGAATGGGATTTACTGAAGAAACAGTACGTTTTAAATTGGACGATTCCAATAAAAAAGAAATTAGCGAAACTTTGACTGATGTTTATGCTTCGTTGAACGATAAGGGCTACAACCCAATTAACCAAATCGTAGGTTACGTATTGAGTGGAGACCCTGCCTACGTTCCTCGTTATAATAATGCACGAAATCAAATCCGTAAGTATGAGCGTGATGAAATCGTTGAGGAATTGGTTCGCTACTACCTAAAAGGACAAGGAGTCGATCTATAATCTATGAGAATTATGGGATTGGACGTCGGTTCAAAAACGGTAGGGGTGGCCATTAGCGATCCGCTCGGTTTTACAGCTCAAGGGCTTGAAATCATTCAAATCAATGAGGAACAAGGTCAATTTGGTTTTGACCGCGTTAAGGAGTTGGTTGATACTTACAAGGTGGAACGATTTGTAGTGGGCTTGCCTAAAAACATGAACAATACAAGCGGACCGCGCGTGGAAGCTAGTCAAGCCTACGGAGCAAAGTTAGAAGAGCTTTTTGGTTTACCAGTAGACTATCAAGATGAACGCTTGACAACAGTTGCCGCAGAGCGCATGTTGATCGAGCAAGCAGATATCAGTCGTAATAAGCGCAAGAAAGTCATTGATAAGTTAGCAGCTCAGCTGATTTTACAAAATTATTTAGATAGAAAATTTTAATACAAAGGAGAGGCTATGTCACACGATCATAACCACGACCACGAAGAACGTGAATTAATCACACTAGTAGATGAACAAGGAAATGAAACCTTGTTTGAAATCCTTTTGACCATTGACGGAAAAGAAGAATTTGGTAAAAACTATGTTCTTCTAGTACCAGTTAACGCAGAAGAAGACGAAGACGGACAAGTTGAAATCCAAGCTTACTCATTCATCGAAAACGAAGATGGAACAGAAGGTGAATTGCAACCAATCCCAGAAGACTCAGAAGACGAATGGAACATGATTGAAGAAGTCTTCAACAGCTTTATGGAGGAGTAAAAATGTTCAGTGAACATTTTTACCCTTACGCTAAAAATAAAGACCGTAAGTAAGTCTGGGAGACTGTATCAGCCCAACTCCCAGAAATTGGGAAGAGTTGGGACATTCAGTGGATGTTTTACCCCACGTTAACTTCATAGTAGCTAGTTATTAGCTAACCAGGTGAGAGGTCGGGACGAAAATCCTGGCCTCGTTTTTGTTAGTTATGAGACTTTATTGAGGCAGTTGATTGAACCTGTAATTAAGGAGATGTATATGTTTGAAGTAGAAGAATGGCTCCATAGTCGGATTGGTTTGAATTTTCGATCAGGCTTGGGCCGAATGCAACAAGCGGTGGATTTGTTGGGGAATCCCGAGAAGTCTTATCCTATTATCCACGTAACAGGAACTAATGGAAAAGGATCTACCATTGCTTTTATGAGGGAGTTATTTATGGGGCATGGCAAAAAAGTTGCGACTTTCACCTCCCCTCATATCGTCTCTATCAATGATCGAATCTGCATTAACGGGCAACCAATAGCTGATGCAGACTTCATCCGTTTGGCTAATAAGGTCAAGGAGATGGAGAAAACGCTCCTGCAAACCCATGACCAGTTGTCTTTTTTTGAATTGCTGACCTTGATTGCTTTTCTTTATTTTAGAGAGCAAGCGGTGGATTTGCTTTTACTAGAAGTGGGAATTGGTGGTTTACTAGACACGACCAATGTGGTAACTGGAGAGATTGCTGTCATCACTTCCATCGGACTTGATCATCAGGAGACTCTGGGTGACAGTATAGCAGCAATTGCAGAGCAGAAAGCTGGTATTTTTAAGGCTGGTAAAAAGGCAGTGATTGCTAAGTTGCCTTCAGAAGCTAGGCTTGTTTGTCAGAAAAAAGCAGAATCTTTAGCTGTTGACCTTTATCAGGCAGGTCAGGATTTTTCAATGCTGAATGGGGATTTTTCAAGCTCTTTGGCTAACCTTTCACAGTTGAAAATAGGCTTGGAAGGAGCTTATCAGCAGGAAAATGCGGCCTTGGCGCTACAAACGTTTCTTCTCTTTATGAGAGAAGGAAAGGAAGCTGTTGATGAACAGGTTGTAAGACAGGCTTTGGAGAAGACCCATTGGGCTGGGCGTTTGGAGCGTATTCGTCCTCAAATTTACTTGGACGGTGCTCATAACCTCCCTGCCTTGACTCGCTTGGTTGAATTTACTAAAGAAAAAGAGCAGGAAGGATATCGTCCTCAAATCCTATTTGGAGCCTTGAAAAGGAAGGATTATCAAGGGATGTTGGCTTATCTGACTGAAAAATTGCCTCAGGTGGAACTCAAGGTGACCGGCTTTGACTATCAAGGTTCTTTGGATGAAACAGATGTAACAGGTTACGATGTAATTCCTTCTTATCGCGAATTTATCAGCAGTTTCGAAGAAAGAGCAGACACTCAAGACTTGTTATTCATTACAGGGTCTCTCTATTTTATCTCAGAAGTACGGGGCTACTTGCTGGCCCATGAGCAGATAAATTGACCTCCTTTTTTGAACTTGTTATACTAGGAAAACTACTAGTTAGAAGGAAAAACTTCTGTAAATTGGTAGCAGAAAGGAAATTCATCATGAAATTAAAAAGATTCACACTTTCTCTTGCTTCTCTAGCAAGTCTTAGTCTCTTAGTAGCTTGTTCACAAAGAGCTCAACAAGTTCAACAACCAGTAGCTCAATCGCAAACACAACAAACTCAGCAATCACAACCTGCTGCTTCATCTTCGGCAGAAAATTCAAACCAGGCAGCGACAAGTTCTTCACAAAATACGCCTGAGGCTCAACCAACCAATATTGATGGAACTTATACTGGTCAGGACGAAGGAGACCGTATCACTTTAGTGGTAACTGGAACAACTGGTACATGGACACAGGTAGAAACTGACGGAGATCAAGAAATCAAGCAGGTTAGCTTCGATGCCGCTAATCAACGCATGATTATTGGGGATGATGTCAAGATTTATGCAATTAATGGCAATCAGATGATTATTGACGATAGGGATAGAGAAGCGTCTGATCGCATTGTTTTATCAAAATAGACTGGAAGGAGACTGGTTTTGTCAGTCTCTTTTGCTTTTACTCAGAAAAATGATTATAAATACTTGCCTTCTACCGAATACCTGCGTTATACTAGTATTAATTACCTGTTTTTAGCATTCATACTCTTCGAAAATCTCTTCAAACCACGTCAGCTTCCATCTGCAACCTCAAAACAGTGTTTTGAGCAACCTGCGACTAGCTTCCTAGTTTGCTCTTTGCTTTTCATTGAGTATCAAAATATCAAGGAGGGGATATGAAATATAGAAAATTTCAATTATTGATGTCCAAGTATGGCTTTAGTCTTTCGATTATGCTACTTGAACTTTGTCTTGTTTTTGGTTTCTTTCTCTATTTAGGGCGTATGGCCCCTATTCTATGGGTAATTGTCTTAATTTTTATGAGTATGGCGACTATCGTAGCGATTGTCAATCGCTCAATGGCGCCTGATAGTAAAGTGATGTGGTTAGTGGTGACTTTTGTTCCTGTCATTGGTCCCTTGCTCTATCTGATGTTTGGTGAAAGGCGATTGTCCAAAAAAGAAATCAAGCAGTTGGATAGACTTGGTTCTATGCATTTTCGGGAGGATAACAGTAAAGCTCTCCGCCAGAAATTGAAGGAAGATGATAAGGCGGCTTACGGAGTTATCAAATCTTTGCTAAGTATGGATAGCAATGCCGATGTATATGATCGAACGGACTCACTATTCTTTCCTTCAGGTGAAAGCATGTGGCAACATATGCTGGAAGATCTCAAGAAAGCTGAGAAATTTATCTTTCTAGAGTATTATATTGTCGAAGAAGGTTTGATGTGGAATAGCATACTAGATATACTAGAGCAAAAGGCAGCTCAGGGTGTAGAGGTCAAGATGCTCTATGATGATATCGGCTGTATGGCGACTTTGCCTGGAGACTATACTATTCAACTTCGTAGTCGAGGAATTGAAGCCCATAAGTTTAACAAGGTGATTCCTCGTTTGACGGTGGCTTACAACAATCGGGACCATCGTAAAATCCTTGTCATAGATGGTCAGGTAGCCTATACAGGAGGCATTAACTTAGCCGATGAGTACATCAATCATATAGAACGCTTTGGCTATTGGAAGGACAGTGGGATTCGCTTAGATGGCCCTGGTGTCAAGGCTCTAACCCGTCTTTTTTTGATGACTTGGTACATCAATCGTGGGGAAATCAGCGATTTTGACCAGTATCACCTGGAAAATCAGCCTTGTTCTGGCCAAGGGCTCTGCATTCCTTACGGTAGTGGACCCAAGCCCATCTTCCGTACTCAAGTAGGGAAAAAAGTTTATCAAAGTTTGATTAATCAGGCTACTGATTCAGTCTATATCACAACACCCTATTTGATTATTGACTATGATTTAACTGAGAGTATTAAAAATGCAGCCATGAGGGGTGTTGATGTCCGCATCGTGACTCCTTTCATTCCGGATAAAAAATTAATCCAGCTCATAACAAGAGGAGCCTATCCGGATCTTTTGTCAGCAGGAGTCAGGATTTTTGAGTATAGTCCAGGCTTTATCCACAGTAAACAAATCCTAGTGGACAAGGACTTTGCTGCAGTTGGAACGATTAATTTAGATTATAGAAGTTTGCTTCATCACTATGAAGATGCAGTTTTGCTATATAAAACGGCATCAATCACAGAGATTCAAAAAGATTTTGAGGAGATTTTTTCAGTATCTCAAGAAATTTTCCCTCATACGATAAAAAATAGCTGGTATCAAAAATTGATTAAGGAAATTGCCCAGTTATTTGCCCCAATCTTATAAGAAATCTAGGACTTAGGACACAACCCAGTCCTATTTTTCTTGCCTTTTACGAATAGAAAGATAGAGGGGGAATGATGCTGACTCAGAAAGAATTGGATTATATCATGTCATTTAAACAGACGCATTTACACCGATTTCGGGAAATTGAAACCTTTGTGAAACTATGCAAAAAATCACTCAAACAGCCATCGCAAGCTGACAATTTTAGGTCTTTTTGATATACTAAGACAGATAAATTGAATAGGAGAAACGACATGGCTGTATATGGCAGAATCGAAGAAGTATCCGAAACGATACAGAGTAATGACATTGAAAATAGATTGGATAGGAACCTTGAATCTCATGTAGAAAAAGAAGAACAGGTAGCTTTCCCGTTTTTCAGACTCATCATTGGAAGTACGATTGCAACGTTTTTTTCTGTGGTGATACCTTTACTTTTAGATATGGTAAGTCCCTCTCAGGCGCAGGATTTGTATATAGGGTGGGCTTGGCATCAGGGAGGACAGCTCTACAGTAGCTATTATGCTAGTCACGGTCTTATTTATTACTTGCTACTTTACATCACCCAAGGAGGCATTCTTTTTGCCTTGGTAGAATGGCTAGCCCTCTTAGGAGGAGGTTATTTCCTCTTTTCTTCAACTGACTATCTGACGGGACAAAGGGAGCAAGCCAAGCAACTCTTAACCATATTTTATATTTTGGTATCCGGTCTCGGTTTTGGAGGAGGATATGCTACGATTTTAGCTTTGCCATTTCTGTTTGCAGGATTTTCGTTCATAGCAGCTTATCTATCAAATCCTAACCATGACAAGGGATTTCTACGTCTGGGGATCTTTTTGGGTCTATCATTTTTCATAGAGCCTCTTACAAGTCTTCTCTTTACTGTAGTAGTAACGATTGGTTTATTTGTCTTTAATGTTGGGCATGGTCGCTTTGCTCATGGAGTTTATCAGTTTTTTGCAGCAGCACTTGGCTTTTCTCTCATCTTTTATCCAGTAGGCTACTATGTGCTTACTTCAGGTAGTTTTGGAGGAGCTATGGGAAGTCTTTTATATCCGATTGATTCCCTTCAGGTCTTTACGAATCCTCAACTAATGGATAATGTTGTATTCTATGGTTTGTTGACCTTTGGTTTAGGAGCTCTCTTCCTTGTTTTTCTAGGATTGTTCCAATCAAAGGCATCAAGATTGTATGTTATTTCAGTGCCAGCTAGTTTTGCTTTCTTATTTGTATTAGCTTTGTTGCTTTTTTCTCAAGAATCTCTTCACGGTTCGCGTTTGATTCTAATCATTCCATTTTTACTCCTTCTTTTGATGACCAGTATTCGTGGGAAACATTCAGCTAGGGGAGCTCGCCGTAGTAGAAGAGAAGAAGTTCCTACTTTATGGAAAAAATTCATGAAAGGGAATCTCTACTTACCGATCCTAGTGGTGGTTTATCTGATTGCAATTCCTTTTGTAGCTCGTTTTGTCTTGCATCCAGCTTCTTATAGAGAACAACATCAAGTGGTAGATAGAGTCAAACAAGAGACGAGTGATGGTGACCAAATCTATATTTGGGATTCACATGTTCAGATGTATAAAGAAAGCCAGCGTTTGTCTGGATCCATGTTCCCATCACCTCTTCTTTACACGAGTACAGAAGAGAATAAAACTAGTTTAATCAATGACTTGAAAGAAAACAAACCTAAGGTGATTGTGGTGAATGATAAGGTAGCAGTCTGGTCTGAAGTGGAAACAATTTTGAAAGAAAATTACCAACAAGTAAAGACTGATTACTCAGAGTTTAAAATCTATAAAATTAAATAACCGAATCAATATCTTGTGGATTTTTAAAAATTTTAGGATTTTTAACACAAGATATTGATTTTTCTTTTTAGAGTGGTATAATACTTTTTAGATATCACATTTTAGAAAAGAGCATGAATATGATTGCACTAGAAGAAAAAATTACAATTTTGCCAACCCTCTTCGTTGAAAAACGAGATGGGAGACGTGTTGTATTTGATGTGGACAAGATTGACAAGGCTCTCCACAAGGCTGCTGACAAGGTTATGGACGTGACACCCTTAGTTGAAAAGCGCCTAAATGCTCTGACCGAGCGAATTGTCACAGAAATTCATAGTCGTTTTCCACAGGGGGTTAAGATTTATGAAATCCAAAATATCGTAGAACATGAACTCCTTGAAGCCAAAGAATATGCGCTAGCTGAGGAGTATATTACTTATCGGACACAAAGGGATTTTGAGCGCTCAAAAGCGACAGATATCAACTTTAGTATCCATAAACTTCTCAACAAAGATCAGGCAGTTGTCAATGAAAATGCAAATAAAGACAGCGATGTCTTTAATACCCAGCGTGATTTGACAGCGGGAATTGTTGGGAAGTCAATCGGACTGCAAATGCTCCCTAAGCACGTAGCCAATGCCCACCAAAAGGGGGATATCCACTATCACGATTTGGACTACAGTCCCTATACCCCTATGACCAACTGCTGTTTGATTGATTTTAAAGGGATGTTGGAAAATGGTTTTAAGATTGGGAATGCCGAAGTAGAGAGTCCCAAGTCTATCCAGACTGCGACAGCTCAGATTTCCCAAATTATCGCCAACGTTGCTTCTAGCCAGTACGGTGGCTGTTCAGCTGACCGTATTGATGAAGTTTTGGCGCCTTATGCAGAAAAGAACTATCAAAAACACCTCAAAGATGCAGAAGAATGGGTCTTGCCTGAAAAACGGGAAGATTATGCCTGGAAGAAAACCCAAAAAGACATCTATGATGCTATGCAATCCCTTGAGTATGAAGTCAATACTCTCTTCACTTCAAATGGCCAAACACCTTTTACTTCACTAGGTTTTGGTCTGGGAACCAATCGTTTTGAGCGTGAAATTCAAAAAGCTATCTTGAACATCCGAATCAAGGGACTTGGTTCAGAACACCGCACAGCTATCTTCCCTAAACTGATTTTTACTCTGAAAAGAGGTCTTAACTTGGAAGAAGGGACTCCCAACTACGACATTAAGCAGTTGGCTCTTGAGTGTGCAACCAAGCGGATGTACCCAGATGTCTTGTCTTATGATAAGATTATCGAATTGACAGGTTCCTTCAAGGTTCCGATGGGATGTCGTTCATTCCTTCAAGGATGGAAGGATGAAAATGGAGTTGAAGTTAACTCTGGCCGTATGAATCTAGGGGTGGTGACGGTCAATCTTCCTCGTATTGCCCTTGAGTCTGAAGGTGATATGAATAAGTTCTGGGAAATCTTCAACGAGCGGATGAATATCGCTGAAGATGCTCTGGTTTACCGTGTCGAACGCACTAAAGAAGCGACACCAGCCAATGCTCCTATCCTCTATCAGTACGGTGCTTTTGGCCATCGTCTAGGTAAAGAAGAAAATGTTAACCAGCTCTTTAAGAATCGTCGTGCAACCGTTTCGTTGGGTTACATCGGTTTGTACGAAGTAGCGACAGTCTTCTTTGGAAATAGTTGGGAACACAATCCAGAAGCTAAGGAATTCACGCTAGACATTATTAGAGATATGAAACGCCGTGTAGAAGAGTGGTCTGACCAATATGGCTACCATTTCTCTATCTACTCAACACCGTCCGAAAGTTTGACAGACCGTTTTTGCCGACTGGATACAGAGAAGTTTGGTTCTATTCCTGATATTACAGATAAGGAATACTACACCAACTCTTTCCACTACGACGTTCGTAAAAATCCAACACCGTTTGAAAAATTGGACTTTGAGAAAGTCTATCCAGAAGCAGGTGCGTCAGGTGGTTTCATTCATTACTGTGAGTATCCAGTCCTCCAGCAAAATCCAAAGGCCTTGGAAGCTGTCTGGGACTATGCCTATGACCGTGTCGGCTATCTTGGGACCAATACTCCCATAGACCGTTGCTATAAGTGTGACTTTGAAGGGGATTTTGAACCAACTGAGAGAGGATTTGCTTGTCCAAACTGTGGAAATAGCGATCCAAAAACAGTAGATGTGGTCAAACGCACTTGCGGATATTTAGGTAATCCTCAAGCGAGACCTATGGTCAATGGCCGTCACAAGGAAATAGCTGCGCGTGTCAAACATATGAATGGTTCAACGATTAAAATAGCTGGCCACCAAGTAACAAATTAGAAAGAAATGAAATGGGAAAATATCAATTAGACGATAAGGGGCGTGCACAAGTGACCCGTTATCACGAGAAACACTCTAAAGGTGGAGCTGGTAAAAAAGAACGCTTGCTCAACCTCAGAGAACAATTTTTAAATAAGAATAAGAAGAAATAAAAGTGAGAGTCAGCTCTCGCTTTTCTCTTAGTGGGAGGTAAGGATGGAATTACGCAGACCAAGATTGTCAGATAAAGAAATAGTTTTAGAGATGATGGCAGAGTTTGAAAAGAGCCAATCAGCCCATGATGGAGGATTTTGGGATGCAGAGAACTCTGTGTATGAAGAGTGGTTGGAAAGTAATCAGAATCAGGAAATGGGGATTAATTTGCCTGAAGGATGGGTTCCTGCAATTCAGTTAGTAGCTTTTTCCGAGAAAGGTCAAGCACTTGGATTTCTTAATCTTCGGTTGCGCCTCAGTAACTTTCTCCTAGAAGAAGGTGGGCACATTGGCTACTCCATTCGTCTATCAGAAAGAGGTAAAGGTTATGCTAAGGAAACTCTCAGTCAGGGCTTGCAAGTTGCTAAGGAAAAGAACATCAAGAGAACTCTTGTGACCTGTAGTGTGAATAATCCTGCTAGCAGAGCAGTCATTTTAGCAAATGGAGGAATTCTTGAAGATGTTCGTAATGGAGTCGAGCGTTATTGGATAGAGGTAGCAAATGAATAATCCTAAACCACAAGAATGGAAAAGCGAGGAGCTTAGTCAAGGGCGTATCATCGACTACAAGGCCTTTAACTTTGTAGATGGAGAAGGAGTACGCAACTCTCTCTATGTATCAGGCTGCATGTTTCACTGCGAGGGATGTTATAATGTTGCGACTTGGTCTTTTAATGCTGGCATTCCCTATACAGCAGAATTAGAAGAACAGATCATGGCAGATCTTGCTCAATCCTATGTTCAAGGCTTGACCTTGCTGGGAGGGGAGCCCTTTCTCAATACGGGTATTCTCTTGCCACTTGTTAAACGTATCCGTAAGGAATTGCCAAATAAGGATATCTGGTCCTGGACGGGATACACTTGGGAAGAAATGATGCTGGAGACCTCAGATAAATTGGAACTCTTGTCACTGATTGACATTCTTGTCGATGGACGGTATGATCGAACTAAGAGAAATCTTATGCTTCAGTTTCGAGGTTCGTCCAACCAACGAATTATCGATGTGCAAAAATCTTTCAAAAGTGGGCAAGTAGTGATTTGGGATAAGCTTAATGACGGAAAAGAAAGCTATGAACAGGTGAAGAGAGACTAACTTTCTTCTATAAAAGATAGTTAAATAAATGACCTATAAAAAAGAAAACAGTTTCATTGTAAAAAACGAAAAAACAGCAACAAATCCCTTGCAATCGCAGGGGCTTTGTGTTATTCTATTATGGTGCTGTAAATTACAGCCTTAGCTTTGATGCAAGAGGTTGCGACACGCTCGGTTGCATTGCCACGCAACACCGCGTCGGTTTTCTTGTGGAGCTAGCCTATTATCTTAAATAGACGAAAAGGAGAAAAAGATGGCAAACAAAAAAATCCGTATCCGTTTGAAAGCTTACGAACACCGTACGCTTGACACAGCGGCTGCAAAAATCGTAGAATCAGCTACTCGTACAGGTGCACAAGTTGCGGGTCCAATCCCACTTCCAACTGAACGTAGCCTCTACACAATCATTCGTGCGACTCACAAATACAAAGACTCTCGCGAACAATTTGAAATGCGTACACACAAACGTTTGATCGATATCGTTAACCCAACTCAAAAAACAGTTGATGCTTTGATGAAATTGGATCTTCCAAGTGGTGTAAACGTAGAAATCAAACTTTAATCTAAAGCTTGATATCTTGAGCATAAAAAACGCTCGTTAAAAACTTTTTGAATAAAAATATAGAAAAGGAACTATTTTCTCATGACAAAAGGAATCTTAGGGAAAAAAGTGGGAATGACTCAAATCTTCACTGAAGCTGGCGAATTGATCCCTGTAACAGTTATTGAAGCAACTCCAAACGTTGTTCTTCAAGTTAAAACTGTTGAAACAGACGGATACAACGCTATCCAAGTTGGTTTTGATGACAAACGCGAAGTATTGAGCAACAAACCTGCTAAAGGACATGTAGCGAAAGCTAACACGGCTCCTAAGCGCTTCATTCGTGAATTCAAAAACGTTGAAGGCTTGGAAGTTGGTGCTGAAATCACAGTTGAAACATTCGCAGCTGGAGACGTTGTTGACGTAACTGGTACTTCTAAAGGTAAAGGTTTCCAAGGTGTTATCAAGCGCCACGGACAATCACGTGGACCAATGGCTCACGGTTCTCGTTACCACCGTCGTCCAGGTTCTATGGGACCTGTTGCACCTAACCGCGTATTCAAAGGTAAAAACCTTGCAGGACGTATGGGTGGTGACCGTGTAACAATTCAAAACCTTGAAGTTGTACAAGTTGTTCCAGAAAAGAACGTTATCCTTATCAAAGGTAACGTACCAGGTGCTAAGAAATCTCTTATCACTATCAAGTCAGCAGTTAAAGCTGGTAAATAATAAGGAAAGGGGAATACAGTCAAAATGGCAAATGTAACATTATTCGACCAAACTGGTAAACAAGCTGGCGAAGTTGTTCTTAACGATGCAATCTTTGGTATCGAACCAAACCAATCTGTTGTGTTTGATGTGATCATCAGCCAACGTGCTAGCCTTCGTCAAGGAACTCACGCAGTTAAAAACCGCTCAGCTGTTTCAGGTGGCGGACGCAAACCATGGCGTCAAAAAGGAACTGGACGTGCTCGTCAAGGTTCTATCCGCTCTCCACAATGGCGTGGTGGTGGAATCGTCTTCGGACCAACTCCACGTAGCTATGCGTACAAACTTCCTCAAAAAGTTCGTCGCCTTGCGCTTAAATCTGTTTACTCAGAAAAAGTTGCTGAAAATAAATTTGTAGCCGTTGATTCTCTTGAATTTACAGCTCCAAAAACTGCTGAATTTGCAAAAGTTCTTGCAGCTTTGAGCATCGATTCTAAAGTCCTTGTTATTCTTGAAGAAGGAAACGAATTCGCAGCTCTCTCAGCTCGTAACCTTCCAAACGTGAAAGTTGCGACTGCTACAACTGCAAGTGTTCTTGACATCGCAAATAGTGACAAACTTCTTGTTACTCAAGCAGCTATCTCTAAAATCGAGGAGGTTCTTGCATAATGAATTTGTATGATGTTATCAAAAAACCTGTAATCACTGAAAGCTCAATGGCTCAACTTGAAGCAGGAAAATATGTATTTGAAGTTGACACTCGTGCACACAAACTTTTGATCAAGCAAGCTGTTGAAGCTGCTTTCGAAGGTGTTAAAGTTGCAAATGTTAACACAATCAACGTAAAACCAAAAGCTAAACGTGTTGGACGTTACACTGGTTTTACTAACAAAACTAAAAAAGCTATCATCACACTTACAGCTGATTCTAAAGCAATCGAGTTGTTTGCTGCTGAAGCTGAATAATCTAAGGAGGAAATATCGTGGGAATTCGTGTTTATAAACCAACAACAAACGGTCGCCGTAATATGACTTCTTTGGATTTCGCTGAAATCACAACAAGCACTCCTGAAAAATCATTGCTTGTTGCATTGAAGAGCAAGGCTGGTCGTAACAACAACGGTCGTATCACAGTTCGTCACCAAGGTGGTGGACACAAACGTTTCTACCGTTTGGTTGACTTCAAACGTAACAAAGACAACGTTGAAGCAGTTGTTAAAACAATTGAGTACGATCCAAACCGTTCTGCAAACATCGCTCTTGTACACTACACTGACGGTGTGAAAGCGTACATCATCGCTCCAAAAGGTCTTGAAGTTGGTCAACGTATCGTTTCAGGTCCAGAAGCAGATATCAAAGTCGGAAACGCTCTTCCACTTGCTAACATTCCAGTTGGTACTTTGATCCACAACATCGAGTTGAAACCAGGTCGTGGTGGTGAATTGGTACGTGCTGCTGGAGCATCTGCTCAAGTATTGGGTTCTGAAGGTAAATACGTTCTTGTTCGTCTTCAATCAGGTGAAGTTCGTATGATTCTTGGAACTTGTCGTGCTACAGTTGGTGTTGTCGGAAACGAACAACATGGACTTGTAAACCTTGGTAAAGCAGGACGTAGCCGTTGGAAAGGTATCCGCCCAACAGTTCGTGGTTCTGTAATGAACCCTAACGATCACCCACACGGTGGTGGTGAAGGTAAAGCACCAGTTGGTCGTAAAGCACCATCTACTCCATGGGGCAAACCTGCTCTTGGTCTTAAAACTCGTAACAAGAAAGCGAAATCTGACAAACTTATCGTTCGTCGTCGCAACGAGAAATAATATTAAACTAGTCGCTTAAGCAACTAGTAAATCCGCCAGCTCGGTAGCGCTGCTTGTGAGCGCAAGCCGCTGTGGTACAACATTTAAAGGAGAAAATATAAAAATGGGACGCAGTCTTAAAAAAGGACCTTTCGTCGATGAGCATTTGATGAAAAAAGTTGAAGCTCAAGCTAACGACGAAAAGAAAAAAGTTATTAAAACTTGGTCACGTCGTTCAACGATCTTCCCAAGTTTCATTGGTTACACTATCGCAGTTTATGACGGACGTAAACACGTACCTGTTTACATCCAAGAAGACATGGTAGGTCACAAACTTGGTGAATTTGCACCAACTCGTACTTACAAAGGTCACGCTGCAGACGACAAGAAAACACGTAGAAAATAAGGAGAACATAAATGGCAGAAATTACTTCAGCTAAAGCAATGGCTCGTACAGTACGTGTTTCACCTCGTAAATCACGTCTTGTTCTTGATAACATCCGTGGTAAAAGCGTAGCCGATGCAATCGCAATCTTGACATTCACTCCAAACAAAGCTGCTGAAATCATCTTGAAAGTTTTGAACTCAGCTGTAGCTAACGCTGAAAACAACTTTGGTTTGGATAAAGCTAACTTGGTAGTATCTGAAGCATTCGCAAACGAAGGACCAACTATGAAACGTTTCCGTCCACGTGCGAAAGGTTCAGCTTCACCAATCAACAAACGTACAGCTCACATCACTGTAGCTGTTGCAGAAAAATAAGGAGGTAAAATCGTGGGTCAAAAAGTACATCCAATTGGTATGCGTGTCGGCATCATCCGTGATTGGGATGCCAAATGGTATGCTGAAAAAGAATACGCGGATTACCTTCATGAAGATCTTGCAATCCGTAAATTCGTTCAAAAAGAACTTGCTGACGCAGCAGTTTCAACTATCGAAATCGAACGCGCAGTAAACAAAGTTAACGTTTCACTTCACACTGCTAAACCAGGTATGGTTATCGGTAAAGGTGGTGCTAACGTTGATGCACTCCGTGCGAAACTTAACAAATTGACTGGAAAACAAGTACACATCAACATCATCGAAATCAAACAACCTGATTTGGATGCTCACCTTGTAGGTGAAGGAATTGCTCGTCAATTGGAGCAACGTGTTGCTTTCCGTCGTGCACAAAAACAAGCAATCCAACGTGCAATGCGTGCTGGAGCTAAAGGAATCAAAACTCAAGTATCAGGTCGTTTGAACGGTGCAGATATCGCCCGTGCTGAAGGATACTCTGAAGGAACTGTTCCACTTCACACACTTCGTGCAGATATCGATTACGCTTGGGAAGAAGCAGATACTACATACGGTAAACTTGGTGTTAAAGTATGGATCTACCGTGGTGAAGTTCTTCCAGCTCGCAAAAACACTAAAGGAGGTAAATAACCAATGTTAGTACCTAAACGTGTTAAACACCGTCGTGAATTCCGTGGAAAAATGCGCGGTGAAGCAAAAGGTGGAAAAGAAGTAGCATTCGGTGAATACGGTCTTCAAGCTACAACTAGCCACTGGATCACTAACCGCCAAATCGAAGCTGCTCGTATCGCCATGACTCGTTACATGAAACGTGGTGGTAAAGTTTGGATTAAAATCTTCCCACACAAATCATACACTGCTAAAGCTATCGGTGTGCGTATGGGATCTGGTAAAGGGGCACCTGAAGGTTGGGTAGCACCAGTTAAACGTGGTAAAGTGATGTTCGAAATCGCTGGTGTATCTGAAGAGATCGCTCGCGAAGCGCTTCGTCTTGCTAGCCACAAATTGCCAGTTAAATGTAAATTCGTAAAACGTGAAGCAGAATAAGGAGAAGGCATGAAACTTAATGAAGTAAAAGAATTTGTTAAAGAACTTCGTGGTCTTTCTCAAGAAGAACTCGCGAAGCGCGAAAACGAATTGAAAAAAGAATTGTTTGAACTTCGTTTCCAAGCTGCTACTGGTCAATTGGAACAAACAGCTCGCTTGAAAGAAGTTAAAAAACAAATCGCTCGTATCAAAACAGTTCAATCTGAAGCGAAATAATAGACTAGGGAAGGAGAAATTTCAATGGAACGCAATAATCGTAAAGTTCTTGTTGGACGTGTTGTATCTGACAAAATGGACAAGACAATCACAGTTGTAGTTGAAACAAAACGTAACCACCCAGTCTATGGTAAACGTATTAACTACTCTAAAAAATACAAAGCTCATGATGAAAACAATGTTGCCAAAGAAGGCGATATCGTACGTATCATGGAAACTCGCCCGCTTTCAGCTACAAAACGTTTCCGTCTTGTAGAAGTTGTTGAAGAAGCGGTCATCATCTAATCAAACCTGAAAGGAGAAAACTGAAATGATTCAAACAGAAACTCGTTTGAAAGTCGCAGACAACAGCGGTGCTCGCGAAATCTTGACTATCAAAGTTCTTGGTGGTTCAGGACGTAAATTTGCAAACATCGGTGATGTTATCGTGGCATCTGTAAAACAAGCTACTCCTGGTGGTGCGGTTAAAAAAGGTGACGTTGTTAAAGCAGTTATCGTTCGTACTAAATCAGGTGCTCGTCGTGCTGATGGTTCATACATCAAATTTGACGAAAACGCAGCAGTTATCATCCGTGAAGACAAAACTCCTCGCGGAACACGTATCTTTGGCCCAGTTGCACGTGAATTGCGTGAAGGTGGCTTCATGAAGATCGTGTCACTTGCTCCAGAAGTACTTTAATTTTTAGAAACAAACTAGTCCCCTGGATTTACCTCCAGGGTGCCCTTATGGGCGTAAGAAAAATCAAGGAGAAACCTAATGTTTGTAAAAAAAGGCGACAAAGTTCGCGTAATCGCTGGTAAAGATAAGGGAACAGAAGCTGTTGTCCTTACTGCCCTTCCAAAAGTAAACAAAGTTATCGTTGAAGGTGTTAACATCGTTAAGAAACACCAACGTCCAACTAACGAACTTCCTCAAGGTGGTATCATCGAGAAAGAAGCAGCTATCCACGTATCAAACGTTCAAGTTTTGGACAAAAATGGTGTAGCTGGTCGTGTTGGTTACAAATTTGTAGACGGTAAAAAAGTTCGCTACAACAAAAAATCAGGCGAAGTGCTTGATTAATCACGAAGGAAAGGAGAAGTATAATGGCAAATCGTTTAAAAGAAAAATATCTTAATGAAGTAGTTCCTGCTTTGACAGAACAATTCAACTACTCATCAGTGATGGCTGTGCCTAAAGTAGATAAGATCGTTTTGAACATGGGTGTTGGTGAAGCTGTATCAAACGCTAAAAGCCTTGAAAAAGCTGCTGAAGAATTGGCACTTATCTCAGGTCAAAAACCACTTATCACTAAAGCTAAAAAATCAATCGCCGGCTTCCGTCTTCGTGAAGGTGTTGCGATCGGTGCAAAAGTTACCCTTCGTGGTGAACGTATGTACGAATTCTTGGATAAATTGGTTTCAGTTTCACTTCCACGTGTACGTGACTTCCACGGTGTTCCAACAAAATCATTTGATGGACGCGGAAACTACACACTTGGTGTGAAAGAACAATTGATTTTCCCAGAAATCAACTTCGATGACGTTGACAAAACTCGTGGTCTTGACATCGTTATCGTAACAACTGCTAACACTGACGAAGAGTCACGTGCATTGCTTACAGGCCTTGGAATGCCTTTTGCAAAATAATATAGGAGGTAAATCTAATGGCTAAAAAATCAATGATTGCTAAGAACAAACGTCCAGCGAAGTTCTCTACTCAAGCTTATACTCGTTGTGAAAAATGTGGTCGTCCACATTCAGTTTACCGCAAATTTAAACTTTGCCGTGTTTGCTTCCGTGAATTAGCTTACAAAGGACAAATCCCAGGCGTTACCAAAGCATCTTGGTAATATCATGATACGAAGAGCGTAACAACCACAGCAAAAATAGGAAATTTGGTGTAGGAGCGATGCTCCAAAACAAATTTATCTTTTTTGCACAGGTTGTAGCTCGTGTTCAAATAAGAGTTTTCTCATTTGAATGTATCAATACTATCTGAGCCTAGCTCAATCATTAACTAGCAAGTGCAACTTGCAAACTACTAGTAAGAGGAGAAAAACAAAATGGTTATGACTGACCCAATCGCAGACTTCCTAACTCGTATTCGTAATGCTAACCAAGCTAAACACGAAGTACTTGAAGTACCTGCATCAAACATCAAAAAAGGGATTGCTGAAATCCTTAAACGCGAAGGTTTTGTAAAAAACGTTGAAATCATCGAAGATGACAAACAAGGCATCATCCGTGTATTCCTTAAATACGGACCAAACGGTGAAAAAGTTATCACTAACTTGAAACGTGTTTCTAAACCAGGACTTCGTGTCTACAAAAAACGTGAAGACCTTCCAAAAGTTCTTAACGGACTTGGAATTGCTATCCTTTCAACTTCTGAAGGTTTGCTTACTGATAAAGAAGCACGCCAAAAGAATGTTGGTGGAGAAGTTATCGCTTACGTTTGGTAAAATCAAGATACAAAGCTCGTAAAGAACAAAGCAAAATTAGAAAGTTGGAGAAGTTTGTTTACAAACAAGCCAACTTATCTATTTTGCACAGTTCTTAGAGCGTGTTCAGTTCAGCTCTTGAACTAAATAAGTATCTGAACCCCGTGAAAACTGGCCGTTCTGGCCTGACAATTTAACAGGAGAAAATAAACATGTCACGTATTGGTAATAAAGTTATCGTGTTGCCTGCTGGTGTAGAAATCACTAACAATGACAACGTTGTAACTGTAAAAGGACCTAAAGGAGAACTTACTCGTGAGTTCTCAAAAGATATTGAAATCCGTGTGGAAGGTACTGAAGTAACTCTTCACCGTCCAAATGATTCAAAAGAAATGAAAACTATCCACGGAACTACTCGTGCCCTTTTGAACAACATGGTTGTTGGTGTATCAGAAGGATTCAAGAAAGAACTTGAAATGCGCGGGGTTGGTTACCGTGCACAACTTCAAGGATCTAAACTTGTTTTGGCTGTTGGTAAATCTCATCCAGACGAAGTTGAAGCTCCAGAAGGAATTACTTTTGAACTTCCAAACCCAACAACAATCGTTGTTAGCGGAATTTCAAAAGAAGTAGTTGGTCAAACAGCTGCTTACGTACGTAGCCTTCGTTCACCAGAACCATATAAAGGTAAAGGTATCCGTTACGTTGGTGAATTCGTTCGCCGTAAAGAAGGTAAAACAGGTAAATAATGTTGAGTGGTTGAGTCTCAACCACCAACCTATTTTCCAACTTTGTGCATAGCACACGATTTAAAACTAAAGAGGTGAAAACTGTGATTTCAAAACCAGATAAAAACAAACTCCGCCAAAAACGCCACCGTCGCGTTCGCGGAAAACTCTCTGGAACTGCTGATCGCCCACGTTTGAACGTATTCCGTTCTAATACAGGCATCTACGCTCAAGTGATTGATGACGTAGCGGGTGTAACGCTCGCAAGTGCTTCAACTCTTGACAAAGAAGTTTCAAAAGGAACTAAAACTGAACAAGCCGTTGCTGTCGGTAAACTCGTTGCAGAACGTGCAAACGCTAAAGGTATTTCAGAAGTGGTGTTCGACCGCGGTGGATATCTATATCACGGACGTGTGAAAGCTTTGGCTGATGCAGCTCGTGAAAACGGATTGAAATTCTAATAGGAGGACACTAGAAAATGGCATTTAAAGACAATGCAGTTGAATTAGAAGAACGCGTAGTTGCTGTCAACCGTGTTACAAAAGTTGTTAAAGGTGGACGTCGTCTTCGTTTCGCAGCTCTTGTTGTTGTTGGTGACCACAACGGTCGCGTAGGATTTGGTACTGGTAAAGCTCAAGAAGTTCCAGAAGCAATCCGTAAAGCAGTAGATGATGCTAAGAAAAACTTGATCGAAGTTCCTATGGTTGGAACAACAATCCCACACGAAGTTCTTTCAGAATTCGGTGGAGCTAAAGTATTGTTGAAACCTGCTGTAGAAGGTTCTGGAGTTGCCGCTGGTGGTGCAGTTCGTGCCGTTGTGGAATTGGCAGGTGTGGCAGATATTACATCTAAATCACTTGGTTCTAACACTCCAATCAACATTGTTCGTGCAACTGTTGAAGGTTTGAAACAATTGAAACGCGCTGAAGAAGTTGCTGCCCTTCGTGGTATTTCAGTTTCTGATTTGGCATAAGAAAGGGGATAAAATGGCTCAAATTAAAATTACTTTGACTAAGTCTCCAATCGGACGCATTCCATCACAACGTAAAACTGTTGTAGCACTTGGACTTGGCAAATTGAACAGCTCTGTTATTAAAGAAGATAACGCTGCTATCCGTGGTATGATCACTGCAGTATCTCACTTGGTAACAGTTGAAGAAGTAAACTAATGAATTTTTAGGGGATGTGCACTATACCATCCCCTAAAACTAGATATAGTCATCTATGATGACGTCGTATAGGCGAGTTGATGGGGGAGACAACCTTTTCTCCCTTATCGGCGCTAGCATTTTACAAAAGAGGAGAAAATAAAAATGAAACTTCATGAATTGAAACCTGCAGAAGGTTCTCGTAAAGTACGTAACCGCGTTGGTCGTGGTACTTCATCAGGTAACGGTAAAACATCTGGTCGTGGTCAAAAAGGTCAAAAAGCTCGTAGCGGTGGCGGAGTTCGCCTTGGTTTTGAAGGTGGACAAACTCCATTGTTCCGTCGTCTTCCAAAACGTGGATTCACTAACATCAACGCTAAAGAATACGCAATTGTGAACCTTGACCAATTGAACGTCTTTGAAGATGGTGCTGAAGTTACTCCAGTTGTTCTTATCGAAGCAGGAATTGTTAAAGCTGAAAAATCAGGTATTAAAATTCTTGGTAACGGTGAGTTGACTAAGAAATTGACTGTGAAAGCAGCTAAATTCTCTAAATCAGCTGAAGAAGCTATCACTGCTAAAGGTGGTTCAGTAGAAGTCATCTAAGAGAGGTGACCTATGTTTTTTAAATTATTAAGAGAAGCTCTTAAAGTCAAGCAGGTTCGATCAAAAATTTTATTCACAATTTTTATCGTTTTGGTCTTTCGTATCGGAACTAGCATTACAGTTCCTGGTGTGAATGCCAATAGCTTGAATGCTTTAAGTGGATTATCCTTCTTAAACATGTTGAGCTTGGTGTCAGGGAATGCCATGAAAAACTTCTCAGTTTTTGCTCTTGGTGTTAGCCCCTACATTACGGCCTCTATCGTTGTCCAACTCTTGCAAATGGATATTTTACCCAAATTTGTAGAGTGGGGTAAACAAGGGGAAGTAGGTCGAAGAAAATTAAATCAAGCTACTCGTTATATTGCTCTTGTTCTAGCCTTTGTGCAATCGATCGGGATTACAGCTGGTTTTAATACTTTGGCTGGAGCTCAATTGTTGAAAACAGCTCTTACTCCACAAGTCTTTATCATGATTGGTATCATCTTAACAGCTGGTAGTATGATTGTGACTTGGTTGGGAGAGCAAATTACAGATAAGGGATACGGAAATGGTGTTTCTATGATTATCTTTGCCGGGATTGTTGCCTCAATTCCAGAGATGATTCAGGGCATCTATGTGGACTACTTTGTGAACGTCCCAAGTAGCCGTATCAACTCATCCATCATTTTCGTAATCATTTTGATTATTAC
Organism: Streptococcus mitis; assembly: GCF_022137125.1. Classification (GTDB taxonomy): domain Bacteria; phylum Bacillota; class Bacilli; order Lactobacillales; family Streptococcaceae; genus Streptococcus; species Streptococcus mitis_CE. Next base: position 59,328 of record NZ_JAKNEQ010000002.1, read on the forward strand.
TGTATTGTTGATCATTTATTTTACAACTTATGTTCAACAAGCAGAATACAAAATTCCAATCCAATATACTAAGGTTGCACAAGGTGCTCCATCTAGCTCTTACCTTCCTTTGAAGGTAAACCCTGCTGGAGTTATCCCTGTTATCTTTGCAAGTTCGATTACTGCAGCGCCTGCGGCTATTCTTCAGTTTTTGAGTGCTACAGGTCATGATTGGGCTTGGGTAAGAACAGCACAAGAAATGCTGGCAACAACTTCACCAACTGGTATTGCTATGTATGCTTTATTGATTATTCTCTTTACATTCTTCTATACGTTTGTACAGATTAATCCTGAAAAAGCGGCAGAGAATCTACAAAAGAGCGGTGCCTATATCCACGGAGTTCGTCCTGGTAAAGGTACAGAAGAATATATGTCTAAACTTCTTCGTCGTCTTGCAACTGTTGGTTCTCTCTTCCTTGGTGTGATTTCTATTTTACCGATCGTAGCAAAAGATGTTTTCGGACTTTCAGAAGCAGTTGCTTTTGGAGGAACCAGTCTTTTGATCATTATCTCTACAGGTATTGAAGGAATCAAACAATTGGAAGGCTACCTATTGAAACGTAAGTATGTTGGTTTCATGGACAGAACAGAATAAAAGTAATTACTGAATCAGTAATTACTGAGGGAGTGGAGGTTTAACTCTAACATTTGTGAGAGTTTGGTCTCCCCTCTTCTATTTTGTTTTTAAATAGGGGTGAAAAGACTTTTTGCTTCTATTTAAAAATAAAATAAGGAGATCAAATCATGAATCTTTTGATTATGGGCTTACCTGGTGCAGGTAAGGGAACTCAAGCAGCAAAAATCGTAGAACAATTCCATGTTGCACATATCTCAACAGGTGATATGTTCCGCGCTGCAATGGCAAATCAAACTGAAATGGGTGTTCTTGCTAAGTCATACATTGACAAGGGTGAATTGGTTCCTGACGAAGTTACAAATGGAATCGTAAAAGAACGTCTTTCACAAGATGATATTAAAGAAACAGGATTCTTGTTGGATGGTTACCCACGTACAATCGAACAAGCTCATGCCTTGGACAAAACATTGGCTGAACTTGGCATCGAACTAGAAGGTGTTATCAACATAGAAGTGAATCCAGATAGCCTCTTGGAACGTTTGAGTGGTCGTATCATCCACCGCGTAACTGGAGAAACTTTCCACAAGGTCTTTAACCCACCAGTTGACTATAAAGAAGAAGATTACTACCAACGTGAAGATGATAAGCCTGAGACAGTCAAACGTCGTTTGGATGTGAATATTGCTCAAGGGGAACCAATCATTGCTCACTACCGTGCCAAAGGTTTGGTTCATGACATCGAAGGTAATCAAGATATCAATGATGTCTTCTCAGATATCGAAAAAGTATTGACAAATTTGAAATAAAGCGTTTTTCACACTTGCAAAAATCCGCTACAAATGTTATACTGAGATAGTCTGACTTATAATTGTTGTCTCTGTGTCTAGAGGCATCGAATCGAAATTTATGGAGGTGCTTTTGCGTGGCAAAAGACGATGTGATTGAAGTTGAAGGCAAAGTAGTTGATACAATGCCGAATGCAATGTTTACGGTTGAACTTGAAAATGGACATCAGATTTTAGCAACAGTTTCTGGTAAAATTCGTAAAAACTATATTCGTATTTTAGCGGGAGATCGTGTTACTGTCGAAATGAGTCCATATGACTTGACACGTGGACGTATCACTTACCGCTTTAAATAATCGAAAAACTTGGAGGGATAAGAAATGAAAGTAAGACCATCGGTCAAACCAATTTGCGAATACTGTAAAGTTATTCGTCGTAATGGTCGTGTTATGGTAATTTGCCCAGCAAATCCAAAACACAAACAACGTCAAGGATAAGATAGAAAGGAGAAAACATGGCTCGTATTGCTGGAGTTGACATTCCAAATGACAAACGCGTAGTAATCTCATTGACTTATGTTTATGGTATCGGACTTGCAACATCTAAGAAAATTTTGGCTGCTGCTGGAATCTCAGAAGATGTTCGTGTACGTGATCTTACATCAGATCAAGAAGATGCTATCCGTCGTGAAGTGGATGCAATCAAAGTTGAAGGTGACCTTCGTCGTGAAGTAAACTTGAACATCAAACGTTTGATGGAAATCGGTTCATACCGTGGTATCCGTCACCGTCGTGGACTTCCTGTCCGTGGACAAAACACTAAAAACAACGCTCGCACTCGTAAAGGTAAAGCTGTTGCGATTGCTGGTAAGAAAAAATAATATAGGAGGTAAAAGTCTTGGCTAAACCAACACGTAAACGTCGTGTGAAAAAGAATATCGAATCTGGTATTGCTCATATTCACGCTACATTTAATAACACTATTGTTATGATTACTGATGTGCATGGTAATGCAATTGCTTGGTCATCAGCTGGTGCTCTTGGTTTCAAAGGTTCTCGTAAATCTACACCATTCGCTGCTCAAATGGCTTCTGAAGCTGCTGCTAAATCTGCACAAGAACACGGTCTTAAATCAGTTGAAGTTACTGTAAAAGGTCCAGGTTCTGGTCGTGAGTCAGCTATTCGTGCGCTTGCTGCCGCTGGTCTTGAAGTAACAGCAATTCGTGATGTGACTCCAGTGCCACACAATGGTGCTCGTCCTCCAAAACGTCGCCGTGTATAATCATCGCATTACACTGCTTTTCGTTTAAGAGGGAGTAACTAAATGATCGAGTTTGAAAAACCAAATATAACAAAAATTGATGAAAATAAAGATTATGGCAAGTTTGTAATCGAACCACTTGAACGTGGCTACGGTACAACTCTTGGTAACTCTCTTCGTCGTGTACTTCTAGCTTCTCTACCAGGAGCAGCTGTGACATCTATCAATATTGATGGTGTGTTACATGAGTTTGACACAGTTCCAGGTGTTCGTGAAGACGTGATGCAAATCATTCTGAACATTAAAGGAATTGCAGTGAAATCGTACGTTGAAGACGAAAAAATCATCGAACTGGATGTTGAAGGTCCTGCTGAGGTAACAGCTGGTGACATTTTGACAGATAGCGATATTGAAATTGTAAATCCAGATCATTATCTCTTTACAATCGGTGAAGGTTCTTCCCTAAAAGCGACTATGACTGTTAACAGTGGTCGTGGATATGTACCTGCTGATGAAAATAAAAAAGATAATGCACCAGTTGGAACACTTGCTGTAGATTCTATTTATACACCAGTTACAAAAGTCAACTATCAAGTGGAACCTGCTCGTGTAGGTAGCAATGATGGATTTGACAAATTAACCCTTGAAATCTTGACAAATGGAACAATTATTCCAGAAGATGCTTTAGGGCTTTCAGCACGTATTTTGACAGAACATCTTGATTTGTTTACAAATCTTACTGAGATTGCTAAGTCAACTGAAGTGATGAAAGAAGCTGATACTGAATCTGACGACCGTATTTTGGATCGTACGATTGAGGAACTGGACTTGTCTGTGCGTTCATACAACTGTTTGAAACGTGCCGGTATCAATACTGTGCATGATTTGACAGAAAAATCTGAAGCAGAGATGATGAAAGTACGAAATCTTGGACGCAAGAGTTTGGAAGAAGTGAAACTCAAACTCATTGATTTGGGTCTTGGATTAAAAGATAAATAAAGGAGGAATAAATGGCTTACCGTAAACTAGGACGCACTAGCTCACAACGTAAAGCAATGCTTCGCGATTTGACAACTGACCTTTTGATCAACGAATCAATCGTGACAACTGAAGCTCGTGCTAAAGAAATCCGTAAAACTGTTGAAAAAATGATTACTCTAGGTAAACGTGGTGATTTGCATGCACGTCGTCAAGCAGCTGCTTTCGTACGTAATGAAATCGCATCTGAAAACTATGATGAAGCAACTGATAAGTACACTTCTACTACAGCACTTCAAAAATTGTTCTCAGAAATTGCACCTCGTTATGCTGAACGTAACGGTGGATACACTCGTATCCTTAAAACTGAACCACGTCGTGGTGATGCAGCGCCAATGGCGATCATCGAATTAGTATAAAATCATCAATTTTGTTGAGTGTTATGATGATGGAGTCTTGTGCTCTTAGTCTAGCTCTGGTCTACCGCTAGGATTTCGGTCCTAGCGGGAACACTCATCATAAGTTGGGATAGTAGACGCTTGTTTACGAAATTGTTTTTTTCTTAAGAACAACTTCGTAAGCAGGCGTTTTTGAGTATTTTAGTTAGAATTATGCTATACTATTTGAAAAGAATCCTGTTTAATGTTCAGGTTTCCTATTAAAAGAAGAATTGGAGTTTGCTTATGAAAGCGATTATAACTGTTGTTGGTAAAGATAAATCTGGAATTGTTGCAGGTGTTTCTGGTAAAATAGCAGAATTGGGTTTGAATATTGATGATATCTCTCAAACTGTCTTGGATGAATATTTCACGATGATGGCTGTCGTCTCTAGTGATGAAAAGCAAGATTTTACACGTCTTCGTAATGAATTTGAAGCTTTTGGGCAAATTTTGAATGTGAAAATCAACATTCAGAGTGCAGCGATTTTCGAAGCTATGTATAATATCTAGGAGGTTATCATGGATATTAGACAAGTTACTGAAACCATCTCCATGATTGAGGAGCAAAACTTCGATATCAGAACTATTACCATGGGGATTTCCCTATTGGACTGTATCGATCCGGATATCAATCGTGCTGCGGAGAAAATTTATCAAAAGATTAGGACCAAGGCAGCTAATTTAGTGGCTGTTGGCGATGAAATTGCGGCTGAGTTGGGGATTCCAATCGTTAATAAGCGTGTATCGGTGACTCCTATTTCTCTGATTGGGGCGGCGACAGATGCGACAGACTATGTGGTTCTGGCAAAAGCACTTGATAAGGCTGCGAAAGAGATTGGTGTGGACTTTATTGGTGGTTTTTCAGCCTTGGTACAAAAGGGTTATCAAAAGGGAGATGAGATTCTTATCAATTCTATTCCTCGTGCTTTGGCTGAAACGGATAAGGTCTGCTCGTCAGTCAATATAGGCTCAACCAAGTCTGGTATCAATATGACGGCTGTCGCAGATATGGGACGAGTTATCAAGGAAACGGCAACTCTATCTGATATGGGGGCAGCTAAGTTGGTTGTATTCGCTAATGCTGTTGAGGACAATCCATTTATGGCGGGTGCCTTCCATGGTGTTGGGGAGGCAGATGTTATCATCAATGTCGGAGTTTCTGGTCCTGGTGTGGTCAAGCGTGCCTTGGAAAAAGTTCGTGGAGAGAGTTTTGATGTAGTAGCCGAAACGGTCAAGAAGACTGCCTTTAAAATCACTCGTATCGGTCAATTGGTTGGTCAAATGGCTAGTGAGAGACTGGGTGTGGAGTTTGGTATTGTGGACTTGAGTTTGGCGCCAACCCCTGCGGTTGGAGACTCTGTGGCACGTGTTCTTGAGGAAATGGGTCTAGAAACAGTTGGCACGCATGGAACGACGGCTGCCTTGGCTCTCTTGAATGACCAAGTTAAGAAGGGCGGAGTGATGGCCTGCAACCAAGTAGGTGGTTTGTCTGGTGCTTTTATCCCTGTTTCTGAGGATGAGGGGATGATTGCAGCAGTGCAAAATGGCTCTCTTAATTTAGAAAAACTAGAGGCCATGACGGCTATCTGTTCTGTTGGTTTGGATATGATTGCCATTCCAGAAGATACGCCTGCTGAAACCATTGCGGCTATGATTGCGGATGAGGCTGCAATTGGTGTCATTAACATGAAAACAACAGCTGTACGTATCATTCCCAAAGGAAAAGAAGGCGATATGATTGAGTTTGGAGGCCTATTAGGAACTGCGCCTGTTATGAAGGTCAATGGGGCTTCGTCTGTTGATTTCATCTCTCGTGGAGGACAAATTCCAGCACCAATTCATAGTTTTAAAAATTAAGAAAATAGGAGAAATTTTAAGTTCTATTTAAGGTTTGCTGTGTATACTATAATCATTAAATAAAGACCTCCTAATATTATTTGAAACAGATAACACTGATTTAGTTTGAATTTGATTTTCATCTAATATCTTTATTTAATAGAACTCCTAAACTTTTTCATAATAATCTCCTGCAAAAGTCGCCTGTAAGGGTGGCTTTTGTTTTATCATCCATGATATAATAGAAACAAATGGAGGACGGAAAATGGTAAAAGTACGATTGTATTTGGTACGTCATGGCAAGACCATGTTTAACACGATTGGTCGCGCGCAAGGTTGGAGCGATACTCCCTTAACAGCTGAAGGTGAACGAGGGATTCAAGAATTAGGAATCGGTTTGAGAGAATCTGGTTTGCAGTTTGAGCGCGCTTATTCCAGTGATTCTGGTCGCACCATTCAGACCATGGGAATCATCCTTGATGAACTTGGTTTGCAGGGGAAAATCCCTTATCGCATGGACAAGCGTATCAGAGAATGGTGTTTTGGTAGCTTTGACGGGGCCTACGATGGCGATCTTTTCATGGGCATTATTCCTCGTATCTTTAATGTGGACCACGTTCACCGATTGTCTTATGCTGAACTGGCTGAGGGTTTGGTAGAGGTCGATACAGCTGGTTGGGCTGAAGGCTGGGAAAAACTCAGTGGCCGAATCAAGGAAGGTTTTGAAGCGATTGCCAAAGAAATGGAAGAACAAGGTGGGGGCAATGCCCTTGTCGTCAGCCACGGAATGACCATTGGAACCATTGTTTATTTGATTAATGGCATGCATCCGCATGGTCTAGATAATGGTAGCGTGACGATCCTTGAATATGAGGACGGCCAGTTTAGCGTAGAAGTTGTCGGCGACCGTAGTTACCGAGAACTAGGACGTGAGAAGATGGAAGAAGCCTCTATTTAATCAGTCTAGACTTGCTGGTTATGAACTAGGGATTTGATAAGAATATCAAGATAAGAAAAAACAGCCGAGGGTAATCTTATCGGCTGTTTTTGATGGGGGAAACTAAAGTGTAATGCTGTTGCTTTTAGAGATTTTCATAAACAAGAGCAAGGAACCTACTGTTAGAACAGTCAGGATAGTTGACAAGGCTGCGGCTACACCGTAATTCCCTCTGAGAACCTCTGTATAAATGGCTACAGTCATTGTTCTTGTTTTGACATTGTAGAGGAGGATAGAAGTAGAGAGTTCTGAAATCATTGTGACCCAAGATAGGATGGCTCCAGAAATAATACCAGATAGCATCATTGGAGTTGTAATCTTGGCAAAGGTATTGAGACGGCTACTTCCTAAGCTTTCAGCAGCTTCTTCAATACTTGGGGCTATTTGTTGCAAGCTAGCAACAGATGAGCGAATAGTATACGGTAATCTTCTGACAGATAGGGACATAATTAAGATGAAAGCTGTCCCTGTAATCATAAGAAATCCACTTCCAAATAGACCGGTATTGAAGGAAGAAATGAAGGCAATCCCTAGAACAGTTCCGGGTACAATATAAGGGACCATACTGAGGCTGTCAATTAAGTTTGTAAACAAATTCCGTTTTCTAACGGCTAGGTAGGAGATAAATGTTGCGAATAGGACAACTAGAACTAAGGCAATCAAAGGGATACGAATAGTATTGAAAATAGCAGATCCCATACGATTGAAAGCTACCTTGTAACTGTTTAGAGAATAACCTTTGACAAATACCATACCTGATGTTTTTAGGAAAGAAGTATAAATCAAGTAGACTTGAGGTAGAACAGAGAACAAGATAATTCCGTAGACTGTTGCATAAATGGCAGCCATTTTTCCTTTTGTAGTTTTTTTAGGCTCAATTGGATGGAGCGAATTCATGCTGAAACTGTAGCGGTTTGAGATGTATTTTTGGATAAGGAAGATTGCCAAGGCAATGATAATCGCCATAATTGCTAAAGCAGATGCAAAAGCAGAATTTCCTCCAACCTCGCTAATGAATTGGGTATAAATCAAGACGGGGAAAGTCCGATATCCTTCACCAATCAACATAGGCGTTCCAAAATCTGAGAATGCTCTCATAAACACAAGCAGGGCAGCAGCTAGTAAGGTTGGAACTAGGAGAGGTAAAACAACCGTTACGATACGCTTAAATCCGAAGGACCCCATGCTTTCAGCAGCTTCAAGTAGAGAATTGTCAATACTTTTCATTGTCCCAGCAACGTATAGAAATACCAGTGGGAATAGTTGCAGTGTAAAGACAAGTACAATTCCTTTGAATCCATAAATATCAATAGCTGGAAGATGAAGAGTATTTGTCATGAATTTTGTGATGACCCCATTTCGTCCCAGCAAGAGAATCCAGGAGTAGGCTCCCACGAAAGGAGCTGACATGGAAGCAATGATAATCAATATTTGTAGAAATTTCTTTCCCTTGAAGTCATACATGGAAAAAAGATAAGCTAATAGGGTTCCTACAACTAAGGAAGTGACAGTAGCGGTAATGGAAACCTTGAAACTGTTGACAAGTGTCTCAGAGTAGTAGGCTTTACTAAAGAAAGTGACAAAATTAGCTAGTGAGAATTGTCCTTCATGTATGAGTGCTTGCTTGAGCACGGTAACGATAGGATAAACGAGAAAGACAAGATAGGTAAGAAAGATGAAGAAAGAGGAGGCTGTCCAAATATTTAGTTTTTTACGTTCCATGGTTGACTCCTTTTATCAGGTTTTGGGAACCATCTGCAGAAAAGACGTTTAATTTTTGAGTATTGATTCGTAGACGAATACGATCGCCTTTTTGTAGATCTTCTTCAAAAGTTGATTCTTCGCTAACTTGAATTTTTGAGGCAAATCCTGTTTCGATGAAGTATTCAGTATTCAGTCCAAGATAGACGCTATCGCTAATAATTCCTTCAATATCTCCAGATTCATCTTTAATGAATTCTTCAGGACGAATACTTACATGAATAGCTTGTGCTTCAGCCTGATCAAGGGCTGGCATTCGAAGGGCATAGCCATCTGAAAAGACGATATAAGCGCCGTCGCTCCGTTTTTCGAGATTGGCAGGGATAATATTTGTGCGTCCGATAAAGGTTGCTACAAACTCATTAGCTGGTTTATGATAGAGTTCTTTTGGTCGGCCGATTTGTTGAATCACCCCATCTTTCATAACAGCAATTTGGTCTGAAATAGCCATAGCTTCTTCTTGGTCGTGGGTCACATAAACAGTTGTAATTCCCACTTCGTGTTGGATTTCTCGAATGGCTTGACGCATATCCAAGCGAAGTTTGGCATCTAGATTACTAAGGGGCTCGTCCATGAGGAGAACACTTGGATTAACAGCTAAGGCGCGTGCCAAGGCGACACGTTGTTGTTGTCCACCACTAAGTTTATCGGGCTTTCGATCCGCATATTGAGCAATTTGCATGAGTTCAAGATACTTATTGGTCTGTTGGACCAATTCTTCTTTAGGGACTTTCTTTTGCTTGAGACCAAAAGCAACATTATCTCGAACAGTCAAATGTGGGAAAATAGCGTAGTTTTGAAAAACCATCCCTATATTGCGTTTGCTGGGTTCCATATTATTGATTTTTGTATCATCGAAGTAAAATTCTCCGCCTTCGATACTGTTGAAACCTGCAATCATACGAAGAAGAGTCGTTTTCCCACAACCTGAAGGCCCAAGAAGGGTAAAGAGACTTCCTTTTGGAATTGTAATGTTCAAATTCTCAATAACAGGGACATCGTGGTAGATTTTTTTGGCGTTAATAATTTTGATCTCACTCATAGTGAACCTCTTTTACTGTTTAGATTGGATATCTGTAAAGACTTCGTTGTATTTCTTAACAATATCTGATTTATTCTTGATGACATAATCATAATCTTCAGTGAGTGTTTTGATTTTGTCAATTGGTTTCATGTTTTCGCTTGTTTTGGCATTTTTACGAACAGGACGGTTAGTAGTGGTTGTACCAAGTGTATCTTGTACTTCTTGAGAGATAATAAAATCGATAAATTTCTTGGCATTTTCCATATTTTTCGCTTTTTTAACGATAGCAGCACTAGCAGGTAGGAAGACGGTTCCTTCTTTTGGATAGACTACCTTGATATTAGCTCCGTCATTTAAGAGTTTAACTGCTGGATCTTCATAAGAGAGACCAACAGCCATTTCTCCGTCAGCGACTGCTTTATAGACACCAGATGAGCTTGAACCGATTTTACCATCAATAAGTGTGAAGAGATCTTTTACATAAGACCAAGCTTTATCGTCTTTGTAACCACCTTGAGCTTGTAGCATATTTGTTAATTGAGCAAAGGCGCTAGAAGAGTTTGCTGGGTCAGCAGTTGCGATTTTTCCTTTTAGTTCAGGTTTGAGAAGGTCGCTATATCCTTCGATGTTCATGCCTTTTGTTAAATCAGGATTGACGATTAAAACACTACCATCTAGTGTATAAGGTGTAGAGTAGCCAGTTGTGTTTTGATATTCTTTGATAACATTATCATTTTCTTTTGAAGTATAGTTTTCAAAGAGTTCTCCGTGGGTAGCATATTGCGTATAAGAACCACCAAAGATGACATCGGCTACAGGAGCTTCTTTTTCTGACTCTAGTTTTTTGAAAAGTTCTCCAGTACCAGCTTGAATCAGTTCTACTTTGATACCATATTTTTCTTCAAAGGCAGGAATAGTTGCTCCGATTAAGCCCTCTGAGTTTGGTGAATAAACGACTAGCGAACCGCCGTCTCCTTTATCAGATGAACCGCCATCGGCAGATTCATTAGAAGAACAAGCAGCAAGACCAAAAAGGGCTAGTCCGCAAGCAGCATAATACATCCATTTCTTTTTCATGATGGATACCTCCGTTGTGTTATTTAAGTTTATTTTAAAACAATGTAAGCGTTTTTAAAACCGATAATTCTATTCTATTAGAGTAAAATTCTCTACAAAAACGGAAGTAATCTTTTGATTTTATAGTAGGGTTCGACAATTAATAATTGAAAAGTCAAATTTTATTTTTTAGATTGGATATCTGTAAAAATATCATTGTACTTTTTAAGAATAGTGGATTTGTTCTTGATGACATAATCTGAATCTTCAGTAGCAACATTGATTTCTGTCATAGCCTTCATATTTCTATTGGTTTTAGCATTTTTACGAATAGGTCTGATTGTTGTTTCAGTTCCTAGCTTATCTTGGATTTCTTGAGAAAGGAGGAAATCGATAAATTTCTTAGCATTGTCCATGTGTTTGGCGTTTTTGACGATAGCAGCGTTACCAGGTAAAAAGACGGTACCTTCTTTTGGATAAATAACTTTTACATCAACTCCGTCGTTTAAGAGTTTTAAGGCAGGATCTTCATAGGTGAGTCCCACAGCCATTTCTCCATCGGCGACAGCTTTGTAAACATTTGAAGAGCTAGATGCAATCTTTCCATCTACTAGGGTAAATAGATTTTTCACATAGGTCCAAGCTTGTTCATTTTCGTATCCACCTTGGTCGACAAGCATGTTTGTTAATTGAGCAAAGGCACTAGAAGCATTACTTGGATCAGCAGTAGCGATTTTTCCTTTTAATTTAGGATTGAGTAGATCATTGTAGCCTTCGATTTTAATATCTTTTGTAAGAGCTGAATTGGCAATGATAACACTGACATCCAGTGTATAAGGTGTGTAGAATCCTGTTTTATTTTGATATTCAGGGATTATCTGGTCGTTTTCTTGAGAAATATAAGGTTCAAAAAGTTTTTCGTTAGAAGAGAAGAGGGCATAGGAGCCTCCGAAAATGACATCAGCTACTGGGGATTCTTTTTCGGCCTCAGCTTTTTTGAACAATTCACCAGTGCTGGCTTGTACTAAATCAACCTTAATACCATATTTTTCTTCGAAGGCTGGGATTGTTTCTTCGATAAGGTCTTCGGGGTTAGGTGAGTAAATAACCAAAGTGTTATTCGAATCTGTTTCAGTGTTAGTTTCCGCTCCTATAGCTGAAGAACATCCTGATAAAGTAAGTAATATCCAACCACAAGAGAGAAAGAATAGTAGTTTTTTCATAAGAGTCTCCTTTTTTACGAACATTTTTACTCCACAACTTTTATAATGTTTATAATTTGTAGAGTCCTATAGAATATAATAAAAACCTTAAAGAAACCTAAAATAGAAAATAGGAATTAAGCTCCTAGAGTAAGGATGCGTGAACTGTGAATAGGATTTTGATGGTAGGTATAAAATAAAAAGATTGCTACAATAGAGTTGAGCAATCCTTTTACATCAATGATTTTTATCCATAAGTTTTAATTCTTTTGGAGAAATATGGAGATACTTTTTAAAGACTTTGGCAAAGTATTTATAGTCTGAAAATCCAACTTGGTCAGAGATATCGCTTAAGGGGGCATTGGGGGACTCGGCCATTTTATCTATAGCTTGTTTCAGGCGGTAGCGTAAGATATATTCGTTTAGTGTCATGGGGAAGTCTTCTTTGATAACCTTATATAGATAACTTTCACTATATCCCAGCGATTCTGCTAGCTTACTAATAGTAAAATGTTCTGCATAGTGGTTGTGGACAAAGGAAATAATTTGCTGAATGATTTGATTTTGTGTATCAACTTGTTGGATAGAAGAGAGTAAAGTTTGATATTCTTCTAAAAAAGGAGTTTCTTGATAGGTGCTAACTTGTAATCGCAAAACAATGTTTTGAAGACATTCTGTCAATTCCTTTGTGTCAATTGGTTTGGATAAGAAATCAACTGCCCCATATTGCATGGCTTTTTTTGCATTTTGAAAATCGTTATAACCAGATAAGATAACTTTTTCATAAGAAAGGGTACGAGTGGCTTCGAACATCATAAAAGCATCCATAATTGGCATTGTGATGTCTGTTAAGACAATATGAGGTTCTTTTTCTTGGATGAGTTTCATTCCCTCTTGACCGTGACTGGCAGTTCCTACAACTTGGATGCCTAAGGCAGAGTAGTCTACGGCAATCTCTAGCCATTTTCGAATGAGGTGTTCATCTTCTACGATAATGAGCTTAAACATGAGTTAGTCCTTTCGTTACAAATTTGACCCAAGTTTCTCCTTGACGATTGACTCCTAAATCTAGCTGAACATCAGGAAAGAAATTGCTCAATCGTTTGTAGCTGTTAACGATACCATGCTGGGTATGTGGGCTTTCTAAAGAGTCTAAAATAGCGAGTCTCTCTTGTTTTGTGAGCCCTCCAGCATTATCCTTGACCAAAAAAGTCAGAGAATCTACTTCCAAGGTAATGTGGATATCTATATGAAGATCAATACGGTATTGCATCCCATATTTTATAGCATTTTCTACTAGTGGAAGCAAGAAAAGCTTAGGGATAGGCTGATTGTCGACAGTTTCTGGACAGACAATATCATAAGAAAAGTGCTCAAAACGAATCTTATGGATTGTAAGGTAATCCTCTATAATCTTTAAATCCTGACAAATGGTTGTTTCTTTTTCTAAATCGGTGATACTGTAGCGAAGAATGCGCGTGAGATTTTGAATTAGGTCTTGTGTAAGAGCGGCATCCATTAAAGAAGTGATTTTAATCGTCTCAAGTGTATTGTAGAGAAAATGAGGATTGAACTGAGCTTCTAGCATTTTTCTTTCAAAAATCCACTTTTCTTTTTCTATGGTCAACATTTTCTGATGAAGTTGATCTAATTCGTACAACATATTGTTTATTTTTTCTGCCATAAACTCAAACTCATCACCTGTTTGTAGAGAAAGCCTTTTTTCTGCTTGTTTAGGAATTTCTTGAAGTTGGTAAACCAAACTTTCAATAGGAACAGCATTGTGTGTGGCAATTTTATGAGCAATTCGCCTTGCTTGCCAGAAGTAGAGGAAGAATATACATAAGGTGAGGACGGAGGCTAGGCCGAGTAAGCTAGGAATGGGAAAGAAGGATTGAAAAGTATAGATTGAAAAAATAGCACCGACTTTTTCTTTTTGAACAATAAGCGGTTCATTCGCATACCAGTGGGTGCGAGAGTGTAGGAGTTTTTCATCAAATTTTTCAAGAGTGGAGCGAGTGAACTGATTTGTATTGTTAGAAAACATATTTCCAAAGCTATCGGTAATGATGTATTTGGAATTGATCATTGGGAAACTTGAGATGAAATCATTCTCATTTACGAAAGCAATAGTATAGGCCTTAACTCGTTGGTTTTGAAGTAGTGGTTTGATAAAGAGTGTGTAGTGTTGCTTGTCTGAAGAGAGTGCAATTTTTTCTGTAACTTTTTCTTGAGAAGGATTTTGAATGAGCAGTTTTAGATAGTAGGGAGATAAAATACTTTCTTGATGATTTCGATTGGTACTGAATAGCAATTCACCTGTATCGCTTAGGATAATGAGGTCAGAACTAAGTTTTAATTTAGCTTTTGTCTCGTAAAATAAGCTAAAGACTTCTCGCTCTGTGTGTTTGCCATCCAAAAATCCTGGAATCATTTTATGGTTCATAGTAGTCAGGAGCTCATTATTGGCTTCTTTCATCTCTTGAACCTGTTTGACAATCTGTCTCGTATCTTTGGAGAGTTGTTGCTTTTGTAAAAAATAGGAAAAACCAAAAAGTAAAATGAGTAGTAAGAGTGAGGTCACAAAGGCTGCGATAGAGCTTCTATGGAGAATTTCTTTTTGGAGAGATTTTTTAAAGGAATGAGACATCCGCTACCTCCTTGGAAGGGTTTTCTATTATAAGTATAGCAGTTTAAAAATTCTAGAGCAAGGTAAAATAGAAAAGGTTTGGCTAAAATTTTTTAGCTAAACCTTTTGAAAAGTTAAGTATGTATTATAGATGTTTGTTATCTGCAAATAGCTAGAGCATTTCAAGGAGATAAACTAGAAATAGCAATTAATATGATGGTTCAGAAATACCTTTTGATAATCAATAAGATCTTCAGGATGAAGTGCGTTGACTCCATCCATTTCATATTTTCGATTTAATAAACGATATTTGTTTTCACCAAATTGATGAAAAGGGAGTAGTTGAACTTGGTCGATATTTAATGAGTTAAATAGAGTAGCGAATTCTTCTGCATCCTCTAAACTATTGTTAAAATCAGGAATAACTGGGATTCTTAAAACGATAGTTTTATTTTGAGAAAAAGCATAATGAATGTTTTTAATAATCATTTGATTAAAAACCCCAGTCACTTTTTTATGTTTTATAGAATTATAATGTTTTAGGTCTGTGTAGATAAAATCCACATATTGGATTAAATCAATAAATTTTTCATGATCAACAAAGGCAGTAGTTTCAATGGCAGTGTGTATGTGATGTTCTTTAGCTGACTTTAAGATGGCTTTAGCAAATTCAAACTGAGCAAATATTTCACCTCCTGATAAAGTTAAACCTCCACCGGATTCTTCGTAAAATTCTTTGTCTTTTAATACCTCTGTAATGATTTCTTCTACAGTCTTTTCTTCACCGACTAAGGTGAATTTCTCTCGTTGAGCATCTTTCATTTTTTCAGGTTTCATTCTTTGAGATTCAGGATTAGAACACCATGGACAGCGCAGAGGACATCCTTTTAAAAAAACAGTTGTACGAATACCCGGGCCGTCATGAATTGAAAAGTGTTGAATATTAAAAATAATTCCTTTAGATATTTCCATAAGAGTTCCTCCTCTTCATAAGTCTATCCTATCACAAAAACGAAAGAAAAACAATTACGAACGAAAGTTTAATTTGTTGTTTTTTGCTTTTTATTTTGGTAGAATAAAACGGAGGTGTAAAATGAAAAGATTGGAACAA
This sequence comes from Streptococcus mitis, assembly GCF_022137125.1. Taxonomy (GTDB): domain Bacteria; phylum Bacillota; class Bacilli; order Lactobacillales; family Streptococcaceae; genus Streptococcus; species Streptococcus mitis_CE. The sequence continues at coordinate 75,023 of NZ_JAKNEQ010000002.1, forward strand.
ATTATTAAACTAGTATCAGAATATGAAAAGATTGACGTTAATACATTATCGGAAAAATTAAATGTATCGAAAGTAACGATTAGAAAAGATTTAGATAAATTAGAGTCAAAAGGTTTATTACATAGAGAGCATGGATATGCTGTGTTAAATAGTGGAGATGACTTAAATGTACGCTTGTCAATTAATTATGAAATTAAGAGAAAAATTGTTCAAGAAGCAGTAAAATTGGTATCAGATAATGAAACAATAATGATAGAATCTGGGTCAACCTGTGCTTTACTTGCTGAGGAAATTTGCAAGCAAAAAAGAAATGTCACTATTGTAACAAATTCATTTTTTATAGCAAATTTTGTGAGAGCTTATGATTCATGTCGTGTTATTGTTCTTGGTGGAGAGTTTCAGAAAGATTCACAGGTTACTGTAGGACCGTTATTAAAAGAAATGATACAGACTTTTCATGTACGTCAAGCTTTTGTTGGGACAGATGGTTACGATAAAGAGATGGGCTTTACAGGAAAAGATTTAATGCGCAGTGAGGTAGTTCAATATATTTCAGCAGCGTCGGATAAAGTCATTGTGCTAACTGACTCAAGTAAATTTGATAAAAGGGGTACAGTAAGAAGATTTGCTTTAAGTCAAGTATATGAAGTAATAACAGACGAAAAACTTTCTAAACAAAATATAGCTACATTAGAAAATGCTGGGATAATGGTTAAGGTAGTTTCGTAAGAGGTTGAGTGTATGAATCAAGATAGGAATAAACTGCTCTCTAAAATTGCTTATCTGTATTATATTGAAAACTTAAATCAGTCACAAATAGCAGCAAAATTAGGAATTTATAGAACCTCTATTAGTAGAATGTTAACAGAAGCAAGGAATGCGGGAATTGTTAAAATTGAAATAGAGAATTTTGATACCAATATGTTTAAGTTGGAAAATTATGTAAAAGAAAAATATGGTCTGGAAAGTTTAGAAATTATTCCAAATGAATTTGATGATAATCCAACAATTTTATCTGAAAGAATTTCTCAAGTTGCAGCAGGTGTCCTTAGGAATTTAATTGATGATAATATGAAAATTGGCTTTTCTTGGGGGAAAAGTTTAAGTAATTTAGTAGATTTAATCCACAGCAAAAGTGTCCGAAATGTTCACTTCTATCCTCTAGCAGGTGGTCCTAGTCACATACACGCTAAATACCATGTGAATACACTGATTTATGAAATGTCTAGAAAATTTCATGGAGAGTGTACATTTATGAATGCAACAATTGTGCAAGAAAATAAATTGTTAGCAGATGGTATTTTGCAATCAAGATATTTTGAAGATTTGAAAAATAGTTGGAAAGATTTAGATATAGTTGTGGTTGGGATTGGTGATTTTAGTAATAAAGGAAAACATCAATGGTTAGACATGCTTACAGAGGATGACTTTAAAGAATTGACAAAAGTTAAAACTGTAGGGGAAATTTGTTGTCGATTCTTTGATTCAAAAGGTAAAGAAGTCTATGAGAACTTACAGGAAAGAACGATAGCAATCTCTTTGGAAGATTTAAAAAATATTCCTCAAAGTTTAGCTGTTGCTTACGGTGATACGAAAGTATCTGCGATTCTTTCTGTCTTGCGTGCTAATCTAGTAAACCATCTGATTACAGATAAAAATACAATTTTAAAAGTTTTAGAAGAAGATGGTGATTTTTCTTTTCGAGATATTTTATGCGAGTGAAAATGATAGACTGATATCAGTTTATCGTTTTTTCTTTTTAATTAATTGCACATTTGTGCCTATATAAATAAAAATAGTTTATTTGTTGTTTTTTAGATTGACAAGTTTATTATGTAGTTGTATTCTATAGTTACAAAAGAAAATTTTAAAATTTCAAATGAAAAAAGCTTTTTACATAGTGAAATGAGGAGGAATTTATGGAAATTATTGTTCCAGATCAAATTATCATGGGTTTAATTTTATATGCTGGCGATGCGAAACAACATATTTATAAAGCATTAGATTACATAAAAAACGGTACATGTGAACGATGTGAAGAAGAAATCCAGTTAGCTGATGCAGCCTTATTAGAAGCCCATAATCTACAAACAAAATTCTTGGCACAAGAAGCATCTGGTACAAAGACAGAAATTACAGCTCTCTTTGTTCATTCACAAGATCATCTCATGACTAGTATGACGGAGATTAATTTAATCAAAGAAATTATTAGTTTGAGAAAAGAACTTCATAAAAAATAATACTAGAGTATTATCATTGTTATTAACATAGAGGAGGAAAATATAATGGTGAAGATTGGTTTGTTTTGTGCAGCAGGATTTTCTACTGGTATGCTTGTAAATAATATGAAAATTGCAGCGCAATCTAGTGGAGTTGAGGCAGAAATAGAGGCATTTTCTCAGTCTAAATTAGCGGATTATGCCCCAAATCTAGATGTTGCACTATTGGGGCCTCAAGTTGCTTATACATTAGATAAATCAAAAGAAATTTGTGATAAGTGTGATGTTCCGATAGCTGTTATTCCGATGATGGACTATGGTATGTTAGATGGGAAAAAAGTATTAGATTTGGCCCTATCTTTGATTAGTGGGTAAGAAAAGGAGATTTATTATGGCAAAGATGGATGTTCAAAAAATCATTGCACCTATGATGAAGTTTGTGAATATGCGTGGTATTATAGCTCTAAAAGATGGTATGTTAGCAATTTTGCCATTGACAGTAGTTGGTAGTTTATTCTTGATTATGGGACAATTGCCATTTGAAGGATTAAACAAGAGCATTGCTAGTGTATTTGGAGCAAATTGGACAGAGCCGTTTATGCAAGTATATTCAGGAACTTTTGCGATTATGGGTCTAATTTCTTGTTTTTCAATTGCCTATTCTTATGCTAAGAATAGCGGAGTAGAGGCTTTGCCAGCTGGGGTTCTATCTGTATCTGCATTCTTTATTTTGCTAAGATCATCTTATATCCCTAAACAAGGTGAGGCAATTGGGGATGCTATTAGTAAAGTTTGGTTTGGAGGTCAAGGAATTATCGGTGCTATCATTATAGGTTTGGTAGTAGGAAGTATTTATACCTTCTTTATAAAGAGAAAAATTGTTATTAAGATGCCAGAACAAGTTCCACAAGCTATTGCCAAACAGTTTGAAGCAATGATTCCAGCATTTGTAATTTTCTTACTTTCTATGATTGTATATATTTTAGCGAGCTCATTGACTAATGGCGGAACATTCATAGAAATGATTTATTCTGCTATTCAAGTTCCATTGCAAGGTTTAACTGGATCTTTGTATGGTGCAATTGGAATTGCATTCTTTATATCATTTTTGTGGTGGTTTGGTGTTCATGGACAATCGGTAGTAAATGGAGTAGTGACAGCTCTGCTTTTATCTAATCTTGATGCTAATAAAGCTATGTTAGCCTCTGGGAATCTATCATTAGAAAATGGTGCACATATTGTTACTCAACAATTTTTAGATTCATTTTTAATTCTATCTGGTTCAGGGATTACGTTTGGACTTGTAGTTGCGATGCTTTTTGCATCAAAATCTAAACAGTACCAAGCGTTAGGGAAAGTAGCAGCTTTTCCAGCAATATTTAACGTAAATGAGCCGGTTGTATTTGGATTTCCGATTGTCATGAATCCAGTTATGTTTGTACCTTTCATTCTTGTTCCTGTACTTGCAGCTGTTATAGTATATGGAGCTATTGCAACAGGTTTCATGCAGCCATTTTCAGGAGTTACATTACCTTGGAGTACCCCAGCTATTATATCAGGATTTATGGTTGGTGGATGGCAAGGAGTTATTACTCAGCTAGTGATATTAGCGATGTCTACATTAGTTTATTTCCCATTCTTTAAAGTACAGGATCGTTTAGCTTATCAGAATGAAGCATGATAATTCCAAAAAACATTTGTGTATTATCATTAAACACACACATTTGTGCTAAAAATTAGAGAGTTAAAGTTTTTCTAGTTAAAAGCTTGAAATTTTCTAAAAAACCAGGTATTATATTTTCGAAAGAAACAAAAATATTTTCGAAAGAAAGGTGCTTATTATGGTAAATAAAGAAGTAGCAAGAACGACAATCAAGACAGAATATTTTGGTAGCCTTACTGAAAGGATGAACAAATATCGAGAAGATGTTTTAAATAAAAAACCTTATATTGATGCTGAGAGAGCGGTTCTAGCAACACGCGCTTATGATCGATATAAGGAACAACCTAATGTCCTAAAACGCGCCTATATGCTGAAAGAAATTTTGGAAAATATGACTATCTATATCGAAGAAGAATCTATGATTGCGGGAAATCAAGCTTCTTCCAATAAAGATGCTCCTATTTTTCCAGAATATACGCTAGAATTTGTTCTCAATGAGTTGGATCTTTTTGAAAAGCGTGATGGAGATGTTTTCTATATTACTGAAGAAACAAAAGAACAACTTAGAAGTATTGCTCCGTTTTGGGAAAATAATAATTTACGTGCTAGAGCTGGTGCCTTGTTACCTGAAGAAGTGTCTGTTTATATGGAAACAGGATTCTTCGGTATGGAAGGTAAGATGAATTCTGGAGATGCTCACTTAGCAGTTAACTATCAGAAGCTGTTGCAATTTGGTTTAAGAGGTTTTGAAGAGCGGGCTCGTAAAGCGAAAGCAGCTCTAGATTTAACAGATCCAGCAAGTATTGATAAATATCATTTTTATGACTCTATATTTATCGTAATCGATGCTATTAAAGTATATGCAAATCGCTTTGTTGCTCTTGCTAAAAGTTTAGCCGAAAATGCAAATCCTAAACGTAAGAAAGAATTACTTGAGATTGCAGATATTTGCTCTCGAGTCCCATATGAACCGGCAACTACTTTTGCAGAAGCTATTCAATCAGTCTGGTTTATTCAATGTATTTTACAAATTGAATCTAATGGTCACTCTCTTTCATACGGCCGTTTTGATCAATATATGTATCCATATATGAAGGCTGATTTAGAAAGTGGTAAAGAAACAGAAGATAGCATTGTTGAACGTCTGACAAATCTTTGGATTAAGACAATTACAATTAATAAGGTTCGCAGTCAAGCACATACATTTTCTTCAGCAGGAAGTCCTTTATATCAAAATGTTACAATTGGTGGACAGACTCGAGATAAGAAGGATGCTGTTAACCCATTATCTTATTTGGTATTAAAATCAGTTGCACAAACTCATCTACCGCAACCTAATCTAACTGTACGTTACCATGCAGGTTTAGATGCTCGTTTCATGAATGAGTGTATTGAGGTGATGAAACTTGGTTTTGGTATGCCTGCATTTAATAATGATGAGATTATTATTCCTTCTTTTATTGCAAAAGGAGTAATGGAAGATGATGCTTATGACTACAGTGCCATTGGATGTGTTGAAACGGCAGTTCCAGGAAAATGGGGATATCGTTGCACAGGTATGAGTTATATGAACTTCCCTAAGGTTCTACTTATCACGATGAATGATGGAATTGATCCGGCTTCGGGTAAACGGTTTGCACCAAGCTTTGGTCATTTTAAGGATATGAAGAACTTTTCTGAATTAGAAAATGCTTGGGATAAAACACTAAGATATTTGACACGAATGAGTGTTATTGTTGAAAATTCTATTGATTTATCATTGGAACGAGAAGTTCCTGATATTCTATGTTCAGCATTGACTGATGATTGTATTGGTCGTGGAAAACACCTTAAAGAAGGTGGAGCAGTATATGATTATATATCAGGTTTGCAAGTTGGAATTGCAAATTTGTCGGATTCATTAGCTGCAATTAAAAAATTGGTATTTGAGGAAGAACGTATAAGCCCAAGTCAGCTTTGGCATGCACTGGAAACAGATTATGCTGGAGAAGAAGGTAAGGTCATTCAAGAAATGTTGATTCATGATGCACCTAAGTACGGTAATGATGATGATTATGCTGACAAATTGGTTACTGCTGCTTATGACATTTATGTTGATGAAATTGCTAAATATCCTAATACACGTTATGGAAGAGGACCTATTGGCGGAATTCGTTATTCAGGAACATCTTCTATCTCAGCCAACGTAGGTCAGGGACGTGGAACATTAGCAACTCCAGATGGACGCAACGCGGGTACACCGTTAGCAGAGGGTTGTTCACCATCACATAATATGGATCAACACGGCCCTACATCTGTTTTAAAATCTGTTTCAAAATTACCAACAGATGAAATCGTAGGTGGGGTTCTCTTGAATCAGAAAGTAAATCCTCAAACGTTAGCCAAAGAAGAAGATAAATTAAAACTAATTGCTTTGTTACGAACATTCTTTAATCGTTTACATGGGTACCATATTCAATACAATGTTGTTTCCAGAGAGACGTTGATTGACGCTCAGAAACATCCTGAAAAACACAGAGATTTAATTGTTCGTGTTGCGGGATACTCTGCATTCTTCAATGTTCTTTCTAAGGCAACCCAAGATGATATTATAGGACGTACTGAGCATACTTTGTAAAATAAAGAGGTTCTTTTTATGGAATTTATGCTTGACACATTAAATTTAGATGAGATTAAAAAATGGTCTGAAATTTTACCGCTAGCTGGGGTAACTTCAAATCCCACTATTGCAAAAAGAGAGGGTTCTATTAATTTTTTTGAACGAATCAAAGATGTAAGAGAATTGATTGGCTCTACACCCTCTATTCATGTTCAGGTGATTGCTCAAGATTTTGAAGGCATCTTAAAGGATGCTTATGAAATTCGGAGACAAGCAGGAGATGATATATTTATCAAAGTACCTGTTACTCCGGCTGGATTACGTGCAATAAAGGTGCTAAAAAAAGAGGGCTACCATATCACTGCAACAGCTATTTATACAGTTATTCAGGGATTATTAGCTATCGAAGCAGGAGCCGATTACCTAGCTCCATATTATAATAGAATGGAAAATCTGAACATTAATTCAAATTCTGTCATTCGTCAATTAGCTCTTGCTATTGATAGACAGAACTCTCCTAGTAAGATTTTAGCTGCATCCTTTAAAAATGTAGCACAAGTAAATAGTGCTTTAGCTGCAGGTGCGCATGCTGTTACAGCAGGAGCAGATGTTTTTGAATCAGCTTTTGCCATGCCATCTATCCAAAAGGCGGTTGATGATTTTTCTGATGACTGGTTTGTTACTCAAAATAGTCGTTCCATTTAGATAGAGAGGAAATACATATGAGAATTTTTGCTAGTCCTTCTAGATATATTCAAGGGGAAAATGCTTTGTTTGAAAATGCCAAATCAATATTGGATTTGGGAAATCGTCCGATTCTATTATGTGATCAGTTGGTTTATGATATTGTTGGAAAACGATTTGAAGATTACTTGCATAGATATGGTTTCCACATTGTTCTGGCCCTATTTAATGGTGAAGCTTCTGACAATGAAATCAATCGAGTTGTTGCTTTAGCTGAGAAAGAAAATTGTGATAGTATTATCGGTCTTGGTGGTGGAAAGACGATTGATAGTGCAAAAGCTATTGCAGATTTTATTGAAAAGCCTGTTATTATTGCTCCAACAATTGCATCGACAGACGCACCTGTATCTGCTTTATCTGTTATTTATACAGATGAAGGTGCATTTGATCATTATCTATTTTATTCTAAAAATCCAGATTTAGTTTTGGTTGATACAAAAGTTATTTCACAAGCCCCTAAGCGTTTATTAGCGTCTGGTATTGCAGATGGTTTAGCAACTTGGGTTGAGGCGCGTGCGGTTATGCAGGCAAATGGAAAAACTATGTTAGGACAACAACAAACGTTGGCTGGAGTTGCAATTGCGAAGAAATGTGAAGAAACGCTGTTTGCAGATGGTTTACAGGCTATGGCAGCTTGTGAAGCTAAAGTTGTGACACCAGCATTAGAAAATATTGTTGAAGCTAATACTCTATTGAGTGGCCTAGGTTTTGAAAGTGGAGGATTAGCTGCGGCGCATGCAATTCATAATGGTTTTACTGCATTGACAGGTGACATTCATCATTTAACACATGGTGAAAAAGTAGCTTATGGAACTTTGGTGCAACTTTTATTAGAAAATAGGCCTAAAGAAGAACTTGATAAGTATATTGAGTTTTACAAAAAGATTGGTATGCCAACAACTCTAAAAGAAATGCATTTAGATCAAGTTGGATATGATGATTTAATAAAAGTTGGTAAACAAGCAACTATGGAGGGTGAGACAATCCATCAGATGCCGTTTAAGATTTCGCCTTCAGATGTTGCTCAAGCTATCATCGCTGTAGACGCCTATGTAAATTCAAAATAAATAATAAGGACTACTGTTTTCCAAATGGTAGTCTTTTATTGATCCTCGTATTGAATCCGACGTTCTTCATAAATCAAAAAGCGACATAGGTTGTCGGCTATTTATTATAAATACATTAATTAGCATTCCAGTCGTATCTTTGGTCTAAAATTAGTATTTTGTGTTATAAGAGATAAGCTTATTGTTTTGCTCTTTGATTTCTCGCATAACAATAAGATAAAAAAGTGGGTGATAGAGCAATTCAGAGCCATCAAAATTAATGACATACAGTATACAGTTTTTTCTTTTAACACATTTCAAATTCCCTCAAAAATGGTATAATAGTAACATCACAAAATTGGAGAGAGACCATGAGTTTTTACAATCATAAAGAAATTGAGCCTAAGTGGCAGGGCTACTGGGCAGAACATCATACATTTAAGACAGGAACAGATGCCTCAAAACCGAAGTTTTATGCTCTTGATATGTTCCCTTATCCGTCTGGAGCGGGTCTGCACGTAGGACACCCAGAAGGTTATACTGCAACCGATATCCTCAGCCGTTACAAACGTGCGCAAGGCTACAATGTCCTTCACCCAATGGGTTGGGATGCTTTTGGTTTGCCAGCTGAGCAGTATGCTATGGATACAGGTAATGACCCAGCAGAATTTACAGCTGAAAATATTGCCAACTTCAAACGCCAAATCAATGCGCTTGGATTTTCTTATGACTGGGATCGTGAAGTTAACACAACAAATCCAAACTACTACAAGTGGACTCAGTGGATTTTCACTAAGCTTTACGAAAAGGGCTTGGCCTATGAAGCGGAAGTGCCAGTAAACTGGGTGGAAGAATTGGGAACTGCCATCGCCAACGAAGAGGTTCTTCCTGATGGAACTTCTGAGCGTGGAGGCTATCCAGTTGTCCGCAAACCAATGCGTCAATGGATGCTTAAAATCACGGCCTATGCAGAGCGCTTGCTTAATGACTTAGATGAGTTGGATTGGCCAGAGTCTATTAAGGACATGCAACGCAACTGGATTGGTAAATCAACTGGTGCCAATGTAACCTTTAAAGTTAAGGGAACAGACAAGGAATTCACAGTCTTTACCACTCGTCCGGACACCCTTTTCGGTGCGACTTTCACTGTCTTGGCTCCTGAGCATGACTTGGTTGACGCTATCACAAGCCCAGAGCAAGCAGAGGCAGTAGCAGCCTACAAACACCAAGCCAGCCTCAAGTCTGACTTGGCTCGTACTGACCTTGCCAAAGAAAAAACAGGAGTTTGGACTGGTGCTTATGCCATCAACCCTGTAAACGGCAAGGAAATTCCAATCTGGATTGCGGACTATGTTCTTGCTAGCTATGGAACAGGTGCTGTCATGGCCGTGCCTGCCCATGACCAACGTGACTGGGAATTTGCCAAACAATTTGAGCTTCCAATCGTAGAAGTACTTGAAGGTGGAAATGTTGAAGAAGTTGCCTACACAGAAGATGGGCTTCACGTCAACTCTGACTTCCTAGATGGACTGAACAAAGAAGAAGCTATTGCTAAGATTGTGGCTTGGTTGGAAGAAAAAGGCTATGGACAAGAGAAGGTTACCTACCGTCTCCGCGACTGGCTCTTTAGTCGTCAACGTTACTGGGGTGAGCCAATTCCAATCATTCATTGGGAAGATGGAACTTCAACAGCTGTTCCTGAAAATGAATTGCCACTTGTCTTGCCTGTAACCAAGGACATCCGTCCTTCAGGTACTGGGGAAAGTCCGCTAGCTAACTTAACAGACTGGCTTGAAGTGACTCGTGAAGATGGCGTCAAAGGTCGTCGTGAAACAAACACCATGCCACAATGGGCTGGCTCAAGCTGGTACTACCTCCGCTATATTGACCCACACAATACTGAGAAATTGGCTGATGAGGACCTTCTCAAACAATGGTTGCCAGTAGATATTTACGTGGGTGGTGCAGAGCATGCTGTACTTCACTTGCTTTATGCTCGCTTCTGGCACAAATTCCTCTATGACCTAGGTGTCGTTCCAACTAAGGAACCATTCCAAAAACTCTTTAACCAAGGAATGATCTTGGGAACAAGCTACCGTGACCATCGTGGTGCGCTTGTGGCGACTGACAAGGTTGAAAAACGTGACGGTTCTTTCTTCCATGTGGAAACAGGGGAAGAGTTGGAGCAAGCACCAGCCAAGATGTCTAAATCACTCAAGAATGTTGTTAACCCAGATGACGTAGTGGAACAATACGGTGCCGATACTCTTCGTGTCTATGAAATGTTCATGGGCCCACTTGATGCTTCAATCGCTTGGTCTGAAGAAGGTCTGGAAGGAAGCCGTAAGTTCCTTGACCGTGTTTACCGTTTGATTACAAGTAAAGAAATCGTTGCGGAAAACAATGGCGCTCTTGACAAGGTCTACAATGAAACAGTCAAAGCTGTCACAGAGCAAATCGAGTCTATGAAATTCAATACAGCCATTGCCCAACTTATGGTCTTTGTTAACGCTGCTAATAAGGAAGACAAACTCTATGCGGACTACGCCAAAGGCTTTATCCAATTGATTGCCCCATTTGCACCTCACTTGGCAGAAGAACTCTGGCAAACAGTTGCAGCAACAGGTGAATCAATCTCTTACGTGGCTTGGCCAACCTGGGACGAAAGCAAATTGGTTGAAGACGAAATCGAAATCGTCGTCCAAATCAAAGGAAAAGTTCGTGCCAAACTCATGGTTGCTAAAGACTTGTCACGTGAAGAATTGCAAGAAATTGCTCTAGCGGATGAAAAAGTCAAAGCAGAGATTGACGGTAAGGAAATCGTGAAAGTGATTGCGGTACCGAATAAATTGGTTAATATTGTTGCGAAATAACCAATTTATTTGCTGATTTCCAACCTCAAACAGTTTCCCAAACTGTTTGAGCCAACTAAACTCGTTAATATCGTTGTGAAATAAGATAGAAATCCTTCAGAGTAGAATCTGGAGGATTTTTTGAATGAAAAATATAATTCTGTTTCCATCATCTCACCACTTAACCTCTCATTTCAACCACTTATCTCAAAAGTCGATTTTTCTTTCATTATTTTTGTTAAACTGGTGAGGTAAAGAGGAGGAAATAAATATGATTTTACAAGCTAAACATTTGACTAAACGGTACGGCGATTATATGGCTGTTGACGATATTCAGTTAGAGTTTGAAAAAGGGAGTTTTAATGCTATTTTGGGTCCCAATGGTGCAGGAAAATCAACCACTATTTCCATGTTAATCGGCTTGAAAAAGCCGACACAAGGTCAGATTCGCTATGCGCCAAATACGAAAATCGGAGTTGTTTTTCAAGCTAGTGTACTAGATGAGATGTTAACGGTTAGGGAAAATCTCACGATTCGTGCTCAACAGTATAAGGAGATTGCAGCAAGTCGTGTGGATGATTTGATCCATCAACTGGGCTTGACTGCTTTCCAGAAACAACTATATGGGACTTTGTCAGGTGGACAAAAACGTCGGGTTGATATTGCGCGTGCTCTTCTTTCACAGCCAGATATTCTTTTCTTAGATGAACCAACGACAGGTCTAGATATTCAGACTCGCAAAGCCATTTGGGATTTACTGTCTCGACTACAAAAGGATGAAGGGATGACTATTATCTTAACGACTCATTATCTGGATGAAGCGGATGAAGCGGATCGGATCTATATCGTTGATCATGGGAAAGTGATTGCGAAAGGTTCTGCGACGGCTATTAAAAGTCAGTATGCTTCTAATATCCTAAAAATTCGTTTTAAAGAAATGAAGGATTTAGAAAAGTTGTTACAGACTGGAATGACAGTAGAGGAAGAAAATGAGTTGGAATATCTTTTTTATCCAAGGACGTCACAGGAAGCCATTGAATATTTGGCAAAAGTTCGAGAAGAAATTGATTCTTTTGAGTTTCGTCCGGGCACTATGGATGATGCCTTTATTGCACTTACAGGAAGAGAGGTTCGCTAATGTTAGCTTTATTGAAACGGAATTTTATCTTATATTTTCGTAATCGTTCAGGAGTATTTTTCTCATTATTGGGGGCATTGATTTCCTTCCTGCTTTATATCATTTTTTTGCAGAAGAACTTGACGGATGCTTGGACCCAACTCCCTGATAATACGAAGCTTTTAAATAACTGGCTGATGGGTGGGACCTTGGCTGTGACTGGGATTACAACCAGTTTTACGGCTCTTACACAAATGGTACAGGATCGTGAAAATCAAGTAGATCAAGATCTTTTCTTGACAGATTTAGGTAGCTGGGGCTTACAGGTGTCCTATCTAATCAGCAGTATTATCATTTCTTTTGTCATGCAGGTGTTTATGTTTGCTGTTATGAGCCTTTATTTTAGAGAAAGTCCAGTTATCAGTTATTTACCGGAAATTACTTTGATTATGCTGTTAAGCAGTCTGCTTTCAAGTGTGGTAAATATTCTTTTGATTTACCGTTTTCAATCTGTAGATAGTCTTGGCAAACTGGCAACTATAGTGGGGACTGCTTCTGGATTTTTGGTAGGAACTTATATCCCCATTGGAGTATTACCTGATTTTGCACAAATTATCATGAAGTGTACCCCTGCAACTTATATTGCTTCTCTCTATCGACAAATTTTAATGAAAGAGCGGTTAGAAACTGCATTTACAGGAAATAGCAGATTGTTAAAGGAATTTCAAGAAAAAATGGGAATCCAAATCAACTGGCAAGAACTATTGACAAAGGAAGAGACATACTTTATAGTGGTTATTATCAGTCTTGTCGCTATTTTTCTTTGGATTTTATTTGTTAAAGTATTTAGCAAGAGAAAATAAAAGTATATTGGAGAGAAAATGAAGATTCGTTTTGAAATGAAGGCAGAGTTTTCAGAAAAGGACCCACATATTGTAATTCAGGCAGCTCAGTTAACCGACCAAGCGAGGGAAGTCATGGAGTATTTAGAACAATTTTCAACAACCAATCAGGTGGTCATTCCTATTCGAACGGATGATCATCTGGTTATGGTGAAAATTGAGGATCTTATTTTAGCAGATATCGATAAGAACTTGTTGACCATTTATACGGTAGACGGGATTTATAAAACTAAGGAAACATTGACAAACTTTCAGAATAGGATTAACCGACGGAACTTTATACAGATATCACGCCATTCAATTATAAACATTGACCACTTAGAATCGTTATCAGATAGTTTTTCAGGGAACATGATGGCTAAAATGACTCGGGGCATCAAATCTAGTGTGAGTCGGAAATACGTTAAGTCCTTAATGAATTATCTAGGTTTATAGGAGAAAATCATGAAACGATTAATTGATTATTTTGTATCGGGAATGCGTACGGCTTCCTTCTTTTATTTGAGTATGATGTTATTAGCTCAGTGTTATCCAGGTATTACCTATCCTGAACCAATGATAAAAAATATTCTAGCTCTGTTTTTAATGGGTGGAATTATGGGGGTATTGACTTTAATACTTGAAAAGCTAGAGTTTCTTGCTTTTAGTATACGTGTAGGAGTTCATTTATTAGTGACAGCTACTATTTTAGTATTGACCTCTCTATTTTTGGGCTGGGGTTCAGCATTGTTGAGTCCCTTGCTTTGGTTCTTTTTCTTGTTGATTTATGGACTGATATGGTTGTACCAGATCTGGCAAACTCACAAGCTCGCCCAACGAATTAATCAAGCCTTAGAAGATAAAAGAAAGAAAACGAATCACTAATGTAGTGTTGAGGATGAGGTTTGAAGAGAGTGCTAGTTTCCATTTAGAGTAATTTATGATATAGTATTTTCAGTATAAAAATAAGGAGAAAGCTATGCCAGTAAATGAATATGGTCAGATGATTGGTGAGTCAATGGAAGGTTATACACCAGGTGAACTGCCTTCTATTGATTTCTTAGAAGGGCGTTATGCTCGGATAGAGGCTCTCTCGGTAGAAAAGCATGCGGAGGATTTGCTAGCTGTTTATGGCCCTGATACTCCTAGGGAGATGTGGACCTACCTCTTTCAGGAACCAGTGGCAGACAGGGAGGAACTGGTCAGCCTTTTAAATCAGATGTTGGCTCGTAAGGACCGTTTTTACTATGCAATCATAGACAAGGTAACTGGTAAGGCTTTGGGAACTTTTTCTCTCATGCGCATTGACCAGAATAACCGAGTAATAGAAGTGGGAGCTGTCACTTTTTCTCCAAAACTCAGGGGGACACGGATAGGGACAGAGGCTCAGTATCTCCTAGCTCGCTATGTTTTTGAGGAGCTTAACTATCGTCGATATGAGTGGAAATGCGATGTTCTTAACATGCCATCAAGACGAGCTGCGGAGCGTTTGGGATTTGTCTACGAAGGAACCTTCCGTCAGGCAGTGGTTTATAAGGGGCGTACGAGGGATACGGATTGGTTGTCTATGATTGATAAGGACTGGCCAAAAGTCAAAGCTCGTTTGGCAGCATGGCTGACTCCTGAAAACTTTGATAAAAATGGACGACAGTACAAGAGCTTGAGAGAGCTTTAAGAGGTTTTGAGATGATTACTATTAAAAAGCAAGAAATTGTCAAGCTAGAGGATGTTTTGCATCTCTATCAGGCTGTCGGTTGGACAAATTATACCCATCAACCTCAGATGCTGGAGCAGGCCTTATCTCATTCATTAGCGATTTATGTGGCACTTGATGGCGATGCTGTGGTGGGCTTGATTCGTTTGGTTGGAGATGGATTCTCATCAGTATTGGTTCAGGATTTAATTGTTTTACCAATCTATCAGCGTAAAGGGATTGGTAGTGCCTTGATAAAAGAGGCTTTAGAGGATTACAAAGATGCCTATCAAGTCCAGCTGGTGACAGACCAGACAGAAAGAACCTTGGGATTCTATCGTTCTATGGGCTTTGAAATCTTATCCACCTATAATTGTATAGGGATGACTTGGATGAATCGAGAAAAATAATAAAACTTGTTTTTCTTAAGCAAAATTTAAGACTGGTCTAGTATTATATAATCATTAAATAAAGACCTCCTAACTTTATTTAATGAAATCCTAAAACTTTTTTCATCATAATCTCCTAATGAAGCCACCCAATCAGGTGGCTTTTTTGGTGTGGGTAGATACTGGAGATAGAAATTTTTTCAGAATAGTAGAATTTGAGAAAAGTTAAGCTAGTTTTAAGCTTTGTCTTGTATCATATAGTTATTAAATAAAGACCTCCTAACTTTATTTAATAAAATCCTAAACTTTTCTTTTTCATAATAATCTCCCTTAACTCCACCCAATCAGGTGGAGTTTTTTGGCTCTATTTCAGGATTTTGGGGACTATTCTAAAAATCATTTTCCGATATTTTTCGGATTTTGGTCGGGGAATTGGCGGGGACTTTTTTTAGCGAATATGACTAATAAATAGTTCTGTTGTCGCTTCAGCTACTTCAACCTTACTTTGAATTTAAGTGACTGTTAATTGAAGGACTAGAACTACTGTAATAATGCTCTTGGTTTTCAAGGAGTGAGTCATCATATTGTTGTACAGCGGTTAAAGCTTGAAAAGCCACGAATATAAACCTTTGAAAAATTTTGTGAACTATGGGATAATAAAAAGGAATTGAGTACTAGTTCTATATCATAGGCTAGAAATGGCCCCAAGCTCACGACCAAATAAGCTAGGGGTCTTTTTTGACACTATTTATCCTTGTTTAGCCATTTATCGACTAAGCGAAGAACGACACCGACCACAATTGGTCCGATGATAGTTTTGAGTACTAATCCCATCATGGGCTATCTCACCTCCTTTCGTAGGCGGTGTAGCAGTGCCGTAGAATGTTATACCACATAGGTGCTAAACTCTGGAGTCACCCAATCAGGTGGCTTTTTTGTTTGTGGCTTGGTTTTTTGATATAATAGAGCCATGAGTAGAATTTTAGATAATGAGATAATGGGGGACGAGGAGTTAGTAGAACGCACGCTCCGTCCTCAGTATTTACGTGAATATATTGGGCAGGATAAGGTCAAGGACCAGCTTCAAATCTTTATAGAAGCTGCCAAAATGCGGGATGAAGCGCTGGATCATGTGCTTTTATTTGGCCCTCCAGGCTTGGGAAAAACGACCATGGCTTTTGTTATTGCCAACGAACTAGGTGTCAATCTCAAGCAGACTTCGGGTCCAGTCATTGAAAAAGCCGGTGATTTGGTAGCGATTTTGAATGACTTAGAGCCTGGGGATGTTCTCTTTATTGATGAGATTCATCGTTTGCCAATGTCAGTGGAAGAGGTGCTTTATAGTGCCATGGAGGACTTCTACATTGATATCATGATTGGGGCTGGTGAAGGCAGTCGCAGTGTTCATTTGGAGTTGCCACCTTTCACTTTGATTGGTGCGACGACTCGGGCTGGTATGCTCTCAAATCCGCTACGGGCACGTTTTGGAATTACAGGTCACATGGAGTATTATGCCCATGCTGACTTGACGGAAATTGTTGAGCGGACGGCAGATATTTTTGAGATGGAAATCACTCATGAGGCAGCATCTGAATTAGCCCTACGTAGTCGTGGAACCCCTCGTATTGCCAATCGTCTCCTCAAACGCGTGCGCGATTTTGCCCAGATTATGGGGAATGGGGTTATCGATGATCTTATTACTGATAAGGCTTTGACTATGCTGGATGTTGACCATGAAGGTCTGGACTATGTGGACCAGAAAATCCTTCGCACCATGATTGAGATGTACGGTGGTGGTCCTGTTGGTCTAGGAACTCTTTCTGTTAACATAGCAGAAGAGCGTGAGACAGTTGAAGACATGTATGAGCCCTACTTGATTCAAAAAGGTTTTATCATGCGGACACGTTCTGGACGAGTGGCGACTGCTAAGGCATATGAGCATTTAGGGTATGAATATATTGAAAAATAAGGCTGAAATTTTAGACTCTTTCAGAGAAAATTCGGATATGATGGCTATTTTGACTATCATCCGAAACCTTGGTCTGAAAGATTCTTGGTTGGCAGCAGGTTCTGTCAGAAATTTTATCTGGAATCTCTTGTCAGAGAGACCAGCATTTGATCTTGAAACAGATGTAGATGTGATTTTCTTTGATCCAGATATTTCTTATGAGGAAACCTTGTCCCTAGAGAAAAAGCTGAGAGAGGACTTTCCTCAGTACCAGTGGGAATTGAAAAATCAGGTCTATATGCACCAGCACAGCCCTCATACTGCTCCCTATAGCAGCTCTTGTGATGCTATGAGTAAGTATCCAGAACGGTGTACGGCTGTTGGACTACGCTTGAATGAAGAATCCGATTTTGAACTCTATGCACCTTATGGTTTGGAGGATATTTTGAATTTTCAAGTTCGTCCCACTCCTCATTTCTTAGAAAATGAAGACCGAATGGCTCTCTATCAAACACGATTATCCAAGAAAAATTGGCAGGAAAAATGGAAAAATTTGATTTTTAAAAATACTTAAGGAAACTTTAAGCTAGGAAGTGTATACTAAGTCCATAAGTTAAGAAGACCTTAACTTAAACTCCTAAAACTTTTTCATAATAATCTCCCTATAAAAAATAAAGTCGCCCAATCAGGCGGCTTATTTTTTTGGAAATGGGCTTTGTGCCTGAGAATAATACTCAATGAAAATCAAAGAGCAAACTAGGAAGCTAGCCGCAGGTTGCTCAAAACACTGTTTTGAGGTTGCAGATAGAGCTGACGTGGTTTGAATTTGATTTTCGAAGAGTATAAATAGCTTAGTGATAGAAGAAAATAGGGAAATATGGTATAATGAAACGATAGATTTTTGAATAGGAATAAGATCATGTTTGGATTTTTTAAGAAAGATAAGGCTGTGGAAGTAGAGGTTCCGACACAGGTTCCTGCTCATATCGGCATCATCATGGATGGCAATGGGCGTTGGGCTAAAAAACGTATGCAACCGCGAGTCTTCGGACACAAGGCGGGCATGGAAGCATTGCAAACTGTGACCAAGGCAGCCAACAAACTAGGCGTCAAGGTGATTACAGTTTATGCTTTTTCTACAGAAAACTGGACCCGTCCAGATCAGGAAGTCAAGTTTATCATGAACTTGCCAGTAGAGTTTTATGATAATTATGTCCCGGAATTGCATGCGAATAATGTTAAGATTCAAATGATTGGGGAGACGGACCGACTGCCTAAGCAAACCTTTGAAGCTTTAACCAAGGCTGAGGAATTGACTAAGAACAATACAGGTTTGATTCTTAACTTTGCTCTTAACTATGGTGGACGTGCTGAGATTACGCAGGCGCTTAAGTTGATTTCCCAGGATGTTTTAGATGCCAAAATCAACCCAGGTGACATCACAGAGGAATTGATTGGCAACTATCTCTTTACCCAGCATTTGCCTAAGGACTTACGAGATCCGGACTTGATTATCCGTACTAGTGGAGAATTGCGTTTGAGTAATTTCCTTCCATGGCAAGGAGCCTACAGTGAGCTCTATTTTACGGACACCTTGTGGCCTGATTTTGACGAGGCGGCCTTGCAGGAAGCCATTCTTGCCTACAATCGTCGTCATCGCCGATTTGGAGGAGTTTAGGAGGAAATATGACACAGGATTTACAGAAAAGAACCTTGTTTGCAGGGATTGCCCTGGCTATTTTCCTACCAATTTTAATGATTGGGGGACTCTTGCTTCAGATAGCAATTGGAATCATAGCCATGCTAGCCATGCATGAACTTTTGAAGATGAGAGGTCTAGAGACCATGACGATGGAGGGCCTCTTGACCCTCTTTGCAACCTTTGCTTTGACCATTCCCTTGGAGAATTACCTGACTTTTTTACCAGTTGATGGGAATGTAGTTGCCTATAGTGTTTTGATTTCAATTATGTTAGGAACGACTGTTTTTAGCAAGTCCTATACGATTGAGGATGCTGTTTTCCCTCTTGCTATGAGCTTTTATGTGGGCTTTGGTTTTAATGCTCTATTAGATGCTAGAATTGCAGGTTTAGATAAGGCACTATTAGCCTTGTGTATTGTTTGGGCAACAGACAGTGGTGCCTATCTTGTTGGGATGAACTATGGTAAACGAAAACTAGCTCCGACAGTTTCTCCAAATAAAACCTTTGAGGGTGCCTTGGGTGGTATTTTAGGTGCGATTTTAGTAACCATCATCTTTATGATGTTTGACAGAACAGTTGCTCTTCCGTATGGAATTTACAAGATGTCCGTCTTTGCTATTTTCTTTAGCATTGCTGGACAATTTGGTGATTTACTAGAAAGTTCGATCAAGCGTCACTTTGGTGTCAAGGATTCTGGGAAATTTATCCCTGGACATGGTGGTGTTTTGGATCGTTTTGATAGTATGTTGCTTGTATTTCCAATCATGCACTTGTTTGGACTCTTTTAATCAAAAGACGGAGGAAATACTATGCTCGGAATTTTAACCTTTATTCTGGTTTTCGGGATTATTGTGGTAGTGCACGAGTTCGGACACTTCTACTTTGCCAAGAAATCAGGGATTCTAGTGCGTGAATTTGCCATTGGAATGGGCCCCAAAATCTTTGCTCACATTGGCAAGGATGGAACGGCCTATACCATTCGAATCTTGCCTCTGGGTGGCTATGTTCGCATGGCCGGTTGGGGTGATGATACAACTGAAATCAAGACAGGAACTCCTGTCAGTTTGACTCTTGCTGATGATGGTAAGGTTAAGCGCATCAATCTTTCTGGTAAAAAATTAGATCAAACAGCTCTTCCTATGCAGGTGACCCAGTTTGACTTTGAAGACAAGCTTTTTATCAAGGGTTTGGTTCTGGAAGAAGAAAAAACATTTGCAGTAGATCACGATGCAACGGTTGTGGAAGCAGATGGTACTGAGGTTCGGATTGCTCCCTTGGATGTTCAATATCAAAATGCAACTATCTGGGGCAAACTCATTACCAACTTTGCAGGACCTATGAATAACTTTATCTTAGGTGTCGTTGTTTTTTGGATTTTAATCTTCATGCAGGGTGGCGTCAGAGATGTTGATACTAACCAGTTCCATGTCATGCCCCAAGGGGCTTTGGCCAAGGTGGGAGTGCCAGAAACGGCACAAATTACCAAGATTGGCTCACATGAGATTAACAACTGGGAAAGCTTGATTCAGGCTGTGGAAACAGAAACCAAAGATAAGACGGCCCCGACTTTGGATGTGACTATTTCTGAAAAGGGGAGTGACAAACAAGTCACTGTTACACCCGAAGAAAGTCAAGGCCGTTACCTTCTAGGTGTTCAACCGGGGATTAAGTCAGATTTTGTATCCATGTTTGTAGGTGGTTTTACAACTGCTACTGACTCGGCCCTCCGAATTCTCTCAGAACTGAAAAATTTGATTTTCCAACCGGATTTGAACAAGCTGGGTGGACCTGTTGCTATCTTTAAGGCAAGTAGTGATGCCGCTAAAAATGGAATTGAGAATGTCTTGTACTTCTTGGCAGTGATTTCCATCAATATTGGGATTTTTAATCTTATTCCGATTCCAGCTCTGGATGGTGGTAAGATTGTGCTCAATATCCTGGAAGCCATCCGCCGCAAACCATTGAAACAAGAAATTGAAACCTATGTCACCTTGGCCGGAGTGGTCATCATGGTTGTCTTGATGATTGCTGTGACCTGGAATGACATCATGCGACTCTTTTTTAGATAATCGAGGAATATTATGAAACAAAGTAAAATGCCTATCCCAACGCTTCGCGAAATGCCAAGCGATGCTCAAGTTATCAGCCATGCTCTTATGTTGCGAGCTGGTTATGTTCGTCAAGTCTCAGCAGGTGTTTATTCATACCTACCACTTGCCAACCGTGTGATTGAAAAAGCTAAAAATATCATGCGTCAAGAATTCGACAAGATTGGTGCCGTTGAGATGTTAGCTCCAGCCCTTCTCAGTGCAGAATTGTGGCGCGAATCAGGCCGTTATGAAACTTATGGTGAGGACCTTTACAAACTAAAAAACCGTGAAAAATCAGACTTTATCCTAGGTCCAACTCACGAAGAAACCTTTACAGCTATTGTCCGTGATTCTGTTAAGTCTTACAAGCAATTGCCACTCAACCTTTACCAAATCCAGCCTAAGTATCGTGATGAAAAACGCCCACGTAATGGACTACTCCGTACACGTGAGTTTATCATGAAAGATGCTTACAGTTTCCACGCTAACTATGATAGCTTGGACAGTGTTTACGATGAGTACAAGGCTGCTTATGAGCGTATTTTTACTCGTAGTGGTTTAGACTTCAAGGCTATCATTGGTGACGGTGGAGCCATGGGTGGTAAGGACAGCCAAGAATTTATGGCCATTACACCTGCTCGTACAGACCTTGACCGCTGGGTTGTCTTGGACAAGTCAGTTGCCTCATTTGACGAAATTCCTGCAGAAGTGCAAGAAGAAATCAAGGCAGAATTGCTCAAATGGATGGTTTCTGGTGAAGATACCATTGCTTACTCAAGTGAATCTAGCTATGCGGCCAACTTGGAAATGGCAACAAACGAGTACAAACCAAGCAACCGTGTTGTCGCTGAAGAAGAAGTGACTCGTGTGGCAACTCCAGATGTTAAATCAATCGATGAAGTTGCAGCCTTCCTCAATGTTCCAGAAGAACAAACGATCAAAACCCTCTTCTACATGGCAGATGGTGAACTTGTTGCGGCCCTTCTAGTTGGAAATGACCAACTCAACGAAGTTAAGTTGAAAAACCATTTGGGAGCAGATTTCTTTGACGTTGCTAGCGAAGAAGAAGTGGCGAATCTTGTTCAAGCAGGGTTCGGTTCACTTGGACCAGTTGGTTTGCCAGAGAATATTAAAATTATTGCAGATCGTAAGGTGCAAGATGTTCGCAATGCAGTTGTTGGTGCTAACGAAGATGGCTACCACTTGACTGGTGTGAACCCAGGTCGTGATTTTACTGCAGAATATGTGGATATCCGTGAAGTTCGTGAGGGGGAAATTTCTCCAGACGGACAAGGTGTTCTTAACTTTGCGCGTGGTATCGAAATTGGTCACATCTTCAAACTCGGCACTCGCTATTCAGCAAGCATGGGAGCAGATGTTTTGGATGAAAATGGCCGTGCTGTGCCAATTATCATGGGATGTTATGGTATCGGTGTCAGTCGTCTCCTGTCAGCAGTGATGGAGCAACACGCTCGCCTCTTTGTTAACAAAACGCCAAAAGGTGAATACCGTTACGCTTGGGGAATCAACTTCCCTAAAGAATTGGCGCCATTTGATGTTCACTTGATCACTGTCAATATCAAGGACGAAGAAGCGCAAGCCTTGACAGAAAAACTTGAAGCAAGTTTGATGGGAGCAGGTTACGAAGTCTTGACAGACGACCGTAACGAACGTGTCGGAGTCAAATTTAGCGACAGCGACTTGATTGGATTGCCAATCCGTATCACTGTTGGGAAGAAAGCAGCCGATGGAATCGTAGAAGTGAAGATTAAAGCGACTGGTGACACCATCGAAGTTCATGCAGATAACTTGCTTGAAACGCTTGAAATTCTCAGCAAGAAATAAAAACTATAATCAGAAGAAAAACAAGGAAAAAATGTAACTAGTTTTTACCTTGTTTTTTCTGTATAATGGGAAAAATGAGTAGATAAAGAGGTAAATGTATGCTAAGATTTCCAAAGGATTTTGTCTGGGGATCCTCTACTTCTGGACCACAAACAGAAGGACGTGTAGCTGGTGACGGTAAGGGAGATAATCTCTGGGATTATTGGTACCAAGTGGAGCCAAATCGTTACTATAATGGGATTGGTCCAGATAAGACATCGACCTTTTATGCAAATTGGGAACAGGATATTGAGCTACTGTTAGAAACTGGTCACACGGCCTTTCGGACTTCTATTCAATGGTCACGGATTTTTCCACAAGGGCGTGGGGAAGTCAATCCTCAAGGTGTAGACTTTTACCGTAAGGTTTTTGAGGCTATTAAGGCCAAAGGGATTCGTCTTTTAGTCAATCTTTATCATTTTGATTTGCCTTTTGCCCTTCAAGAGGATGGTGATGGTTGGGAAAATAAGGCGACTGTTTCAGCCTATGAAGACTATGCTCGTTTTTGTTTTGAGACTTATGGAGATTTAGTGGATCAATGGATTACCTTTAACGAGCCCATCGTTCCAGTAGAATTTGGATATTTTTACGATGCCCATTATCCACATAAGGTGGATGCAGAGGCAGCCGTTAAAGTAGCTTATCATACACAATTGGCCAGCAGTCGGGTGGTTAAGGCTTGTCATGAACTTTTGCCAGATTCCAAGATTGGGATTGTCTTAAACTTGACACCGGCTTATCCACGTAGCCAGCATCCTGCTGATGTCAAGGCAGCTCGCATTGCGGACCTTTTTCAGGCCCAATCTTTCTTAGATCCGTCTGTTTTGGGGACTTATCCACAGGAGTTGGTAGAAATCTTGCATGAACACGGTCTCTTACCTGATACTACGGAGGAGGAGTTGGAACTCATTCGTGACAATACGGTAGACTTCCTTGGTGTCAACTACTATCAACCTTTGCGTGTCATGGCTCCTCGATTTGCTAAGCATCCAGAGAGTCCACTCTTACCAGAACATTTTTACGAGGCTTATGTGATGCCTGGACGTAAAATTAATCCTCATCGTGGCTGGGAGATTTATGAGCAAGGGATTTATGACATCGCCCAAAATATCAAGGAAAATTATGGTAATATCGAGTGGATGTTGACTGAGAATGGTATGGGTGTTGAAGGGGAAGAAAAATTCCGTCAAGATGGAATGATTCAAGATGATTACCGTATTGACTTTGTAAAAGGTCATCTTCGTGAACTTCACCGTGCTATTGAAGATGGAGCCAACTGTAAAGGATACTTAATCTGGACCTTAATTGATTGCTGGTCATGGCTCAACAGTTATAAAAATCGCTATGGCTTAGTCGAATTAGACTTGGAAACGCAAGAACGTCGTCTGAAGAAATCAGGGCACTGGTTCAAGGAACTAAGTGATAATAATGGATTTTAAAAAGGACTCTGACTGATTATCCTAATTGGTCAGAGTTTTTTGCTTACAGGAGCGTAATTTGAACTATACCAATTTTTACTCTTGACAAGTTAAAGAAACAAGTATATACTGTTTTTGCTGATTCTATAAAAGAGGAATTAGACTATACCAATTTTAAGGAGAAAGCACAGCTGGTCTGTGTCGTATATACTATGTGTGGAATTGTTGGTGTTGTTGGAAACACAAATGCAACTGATATTTTGATTCAAGGACTTGAAAAGCTCGAATACCGTGGCTATGATTCTGCGGGAATTTTTGTCCTAGGTGGTGCTGAAAATCACCTAGTCAAAGCTGTAGGTCGTATTGCAGAATTGTCTGCCAAGACAGCTGGTGTTGAGGGAACAACGGGTATCGGACATACTCGTTGGGCGACTCACGGAAAACCAACTGAAGACAATGCCCACCCACACCGCTCTGAGACAGAACGTTTTGTCTTGGTGCACAATGGGGTGATTGAGAACTACCTTGAAATCAAGCAAGAATACCTTGCAGGTCACCACTTTAAGGGGCAAACAGATACTGAAATCGCCGTTCACTTGATTGGAAAATTTGCGGAAGAAGATGGCTTGTCAGTTCTTGAAGCCTTCAAAAAAGCCCTTCATATCATCCGTGGTTCTTATGCCTTTGCCTTGGTTGACTCACAAGACCCTGAAGTCATCTACGTGGCTAAAAATAAATCACCACTTTTGATTGGTCTTGGGGAAGGCTACAACATGGTCTGCTCAGATGCTATGGCTATGATTCGTGAGACCAACCAATACATGGAAATTCATGACCAAGAGTTGGTAATCGTCAAGGCTGATAGTGTGGAAGTTCAAGACTATGATGGAAATCGTCGTGAGCGTGCTAGCTACACTGCTGAGCTAGACTTGTCAGATATCGGTAAAGGAACTTACCCTTACTACATGCTTAAGGAAATTGACGAGCAACCAACTGTTATGCGTAAACTAATCCAAGCCTACACAGATGAGGCTGGTCAAGTAGTAGTAGACCCAGCTATCATCCAGGCTGTTCAAGACGCAGACCGTATCTACATCCTTGCAGCTGGGACATCTTACCACGCAGGATTTGCTTCTAAGAAAATGTTGGAAGAATTGACAGATACACCAGTTGAACTTGGAATTTCATCTGAGTGGGGTTACGGTATGCCACTTCTCAGCAAGAAACCACTCTTCATCTTTATCAGTCAGTCTGGTGAAACGGCGGATAGCCGTCAGGTTTTGGTCAAGGCTAATGAAATGGGAATCCCAAGCTTGACAGTGACAAACGTACCAGGTTCAACTCTTTCACGTGAAGCCAATCATACCATGCTCCTTCATGCAGGTCCTGAAATTGCCGTAGCATCAACAAAGGCTTATACAGCACAAATTGCAGCCCTTGCTTTTCTTGCAAAAGCAGTAGGAGAAGCAAATGGCAATGCTAAAGCGCAAGTCTTTGACTTGGTTCATGAGTTGTCAATCGTAGCTCAGTCTATCGAATCAACTCTTTCAGAGAAAGAAACCATTGAAGCCAAGGTTCGTGAGCTTCTTGAAACAACTCGCAACGCCTTTTATATTGGGCGTGGTCAAGATTACTACGTAGCTATGGAAGCAAGCCTTAAACTCAAAGAGATTTCTTATATCCAGTGTGAAGGCTTTGCAGCAGGAGAACTCAAGCACGGAACTATTGCCTTGATTGAAGAAGGAACGCCTGTTTTGGCTCTCTTGTCAGATCCAGTCCTTGCCAACCACACTCGTGGAAATATCCAAGAGGTGGCAGCCCGTGGTGCCAAGGTTCTCACTATTGCAGAAGAAAATGTTGCCAAAGATACAGATGATATCGTCCTTACGACTGTACACCCTTACCTCTCACCAATTTCAATGGTCGTGCCAACGCAATTAGTCGCTTACTTTGCAACACTCCACCGTGGGCTTGATGTGGACAAACCACGTAACCTTGCTAAGTCAGTAACGGTAGAATAAGCTTAAAAAGTCTAGTTATCTAGGCTTTTTCTTGTGAGCAAATCGGTTGCTTGTACTCAAGATTCGTGTTAGAATAATTTTTCAAAATGAAGGACCGGAATAGACAAGGAGAATCACTGTGGTAGAATTGGGAATTTCAACATTTGGAGAAACAACGGAGCTTGAAGGGACTGGGCAAACTTACAGTCATGCTGAACGCATTCGCCAGTTGCTGGCAGAGATTGAACTGGCTGACAAGGTTGGTTTGGATGTGTATGGGATTGGTGAGCACCATCGAGCGGATTTTGCGATATCTGCGCCAGAGATTGTTCTGGCAGCTGGGGCAGTCAATACCAAGAAGATTCGTTTGACCAGTGCAGTCAGCATTCTCTCAAGTATGGATCCGATTCGATTGTTCCAACAATATGCCACTATCGATGCTTTGTCAAATGGACGTGCGGAGATTATGGCCGGAAGGGGTTCTTTCACGGAATCTTTTCCCTTGTTTGGCTATGATTTGAAAGACTACGAAGCTCTTTTTGATGAGAAATTAGACTTGCTTCAATTAGTCAATGAAAAGATAAAACTAGATTGGCAAGGTCGATTGACCCAAACAATCTCTGGCAAAGAAGTTTATCCTCGTCCAGTTCAGGACAAATTGCCCTTGTGGATAGCGACAGGTGGTCATGTCGAATCAACTGTGAAGATTGCTCAGGCAGGCCTACCGATTGTCTATGCCATTATTGGTGGTAACCCTCGTTATTTTAAAAAGTTGATTCAGGCTTATCGTGAGATTGGAAGCGAAGCGGGTTATGCCAGTCAGGAACTAAAGGTTGGAGCTCATTCTTGGGGTTGGATTGCTGAAGATGGTGAGCAGGCTGTAAAAGATTATTTCCATCCGACTAAGCAAGTGGTGGATGCTATTTCCAAAGACCGTCCGCACTGGCAGGAATTGCGTTATGAGCAATATTTGGAGCAAGTTGGGCCAAATGGTGCTATGTTTGTGGGCAATCCAGATCAGGTGGCAGAAAAATTGATTTGCATGATTGAGGATTTAGGTTTGGACCGCTTCATGCTCCATCTACCGCTTGGTTCCATGCCTCATGACCAGGTTCTGAGAGCTATGGAACTTTTCGGAACGCAAGTGGCTCCAAAAGTACGGGCTTATTTTGCCATGAAAGAGGCTTAATAAAAACTACTCAAATTTATTATGACGATAAATATTGTACAAAAATCAATCCCCCGAGCGTCAAGGCTTGGGGGATTTTTCTATAGGAGGGCTAGTTTAGTTCTCTTTTTTGTTTTTTAGTAAGAACCCGAGACCTAGAAGGGCAAGAATGCTGATTCCTGCAAACAGGAGTTTGTGATCGTTTTTGGTTCCTGTATTTGGAAGTTCAGCTTGTTTAGCTAGGGGTGCAGCTATATTTTCCTTGCTAGAGTTATCTACCGATTCGTTTTGAACAGCTTCTTGTACAGATGATGCTTGTGTTTCTTGTGCTGGTTGTTCAGTATGTGAATCAGTTGTAGCTTTGCTAGGTTTATGATCCGCATCTGCTACTTTTGCATCTGGTTTTGCAGAATCAGGTTTAGCCTGTGGAGCTGGAGTTTGCTGTTCCGGTTTGACGACTCGGTTTGGAATATTGTCTTGGATATTATATTGCCCTTGTTCTTGTTTTAAGCTAGAAAGATCAAATTCTGGTTTTTCTTCCACAGCTGGGGCAACGATGGCACCGCCTTGAGAGATTCTAAGAACAGTAGCTGTAAGGGCATTTAATTTCAAGCCTTTTTCAGTCCATTCGAGTCCTTTCGGGTTGGCAATTCCTACTGGCCCTGCTTGGTTTTCATCTGCTAAAACTTCAGCATTTCTGAGGTGGGCAAAGGCAGTTCCTAAATTAAATTCGCGAGCTTTTTCGTCCGCATTGACAAAGACTGCATAGATATCACCGTTTGGAGCAGTGATTTGGTAGCCAATCACCACGTCCTCTTTTTCCACACCATTTTGGCCTGGGATAGTGATGAGGTGGACACGGTCTTTGATATCTTGAAGACTCTTAAGTCGGAAGGCATCTGTAGATTGACGAAGGGCAATCAAACCTTTCATATAGTCACGGCTCTTGACATTTTCAGGATAAGCTTTACCATCTGTAGCCTTAGTCCAGTCAAACTTATTGATAGCATCACTAGAGTCGTAAGAGTCATGGATGAAGTAAGGATAGTCAAATGGATTGCCGTCCTTATCACGCAACAAGTGAGATTTGTTTGGAACCTTGTCTTCTGCTACTGGGGTCTTGTAGGCTGGGTCACGGAATTGTTTGGTGCGTCCGTATTCCTGACCAGAGTGGATAAATGGAGTTCCTTGAGCTGTCAAGACCATGAGGTTTCCAAGTCGCAAACGACGATGGATTTCAGCATAGTTTTCAGCCTTGCTTGGGTCTTTTTTAATAGACTGGGCAATGATGTCAAAGAGGGTCAAGTTATCATGGGCTGCGATGTATTGGATGACATCTCCAGGGCTGTCTGCTTCAAAGTTAGTTGGTTGAGCAATCAGATTTTTAAAGATAGTGTTGATATCACGCTTACCACCCGTGATAAAGGCAGGTTGACCTTCATTTGGATAACCAGACTTGAGGTTGTTACGGATGTCATCTGAAAATACAGCGACAGTATCGGTATGTTTCATCCAATCTTGGTCAGCAGCTTTAGTAGGCATATTTTCATCACCAGCATAGGTTCTCCAACCTTCACCAAGCATGATAAGATTTGGATTGAGGGCGCGTGCAGCCTTGTAAGCTTCTTCGATAGAAGCCGCATCATGGTCTCCCATCATATCGAAGCGGAATCCATCCACTTTGTAGGTATCAACTAGATATTTGATAGAGTCAACTAGGAGTCGTTTGGTCATATGGTGGGTTGTCCCCAAGCGTCCACCACCAAAGCTAGTGCGAGGTGTCCCATCAGCATCCATAAAGTGGTAGTAGTTTGGCTCTAAATCTTCAAAGATATCGACCTTGGCTGTATGGTTATACACTACATCTAGGATAGCTCCCATACCACGTTTGTGGATCTCGTTGATGAGGTTTTTAAATTCTGCGATTCGTTTTTCTGGATTTTTAGGATCGCTTGAATACATACCAGTCAAGGAGAAGTAGTTTTGAGGATCATATCCCCAGTTATAGTTGCTATTGCTTGAAGCATAGTCAGACAAGCGTTCATGGTTTTTCAATTCATTGACAAAGTAGTAAGACAAGACTGGAAGGAGCTGGATGTGGGTTACACCCAAGTCTTTGAGGTAATCTAGTTTTTCGATAAAGGCTTCAAAAGTACCAAATGGTTTGGTCAAGTCTTTTGCAATGGCCGGATCTGAAGTGAAGTCACGCACATGAGCTTCATAGATAACGGCATCTTCACGAGTCTTGAAGTTGTGGATCTTACCATAAGTCAAGTCTTGAGGTCCTAGTTTGGCTGGATCTACAAAGGCAGCTTTAGCCACTTTATGGGCATCATCGATCTTGGCATCGTCACTATTCCAAGCAGCGAGAGATTTAGCGTAAGGATCGAGTGCAAGAACAGTTTTACCCTGACGCTCGATTTGGTATTGATAATAGTATCCAGTGAAATCTGTGATTCCTAGTTTGTTTGTGCTATCTAGAGTTTGTTTCCAAGTCCCTCTTTCTCCTTTTTCAAGAGCGACAGTTCCAACTACTTTGTTAGGGTCATTTTTGTCGTAGACAACAACAGAAACCTTATCAGCACTTGGTGACCAGAGGGTCAAATCAACCTGTTTTCCTTCTTCTTTGAGGTCAGCTCCAAGCTTGCCATCATAGCTGTAAGTCTCATCTTTCAGACGCCAGCTTGTTTTGGTAGTGAATTGGTCGGAATTGTAGCTAACAGTATAGGGATGTTTTGTGTCAGAGAAATCTCCGCTGTAAGTTACTTTCTTACCAGCTTCGTCGATTGCAACATCGGTAATAGTTACCTTGTTTCCTAGGTGATTAGTGATGTTGGAGTGCTTGAGAATATCTTCTTTTTTGGCACCGACCAGTGTTGAAAAGCTACTTTCAATGCTAGAAGTTCCTACGTGCTGAGCCCCTGTCATTCGGATATCGTGGACATAGTATGGATTTGTGTAGATTGATTCGTCATCGTCTTTGAGGAAGATTTGGCTATGATTTTTCAAATCTGTGAACTTATAATCTTCTTTACGGATTTTCACATCGTCTCCTTGTTTGCTTCTGTCTAGTAATAAAAATCCAAGGTCTTTAGCTGCATCTTTGAGTGGAATATCGATATAGCGACCATATTTGCCTGTAGCCGTAAAGTCTGTTCCGTTAGGCCATTCACCACTACTTGGCTCCTTCACATCTCCCCAGTACCAGAGAGATTTCTTGTCGTAGTTGCCATCTGTGCGGTAGTAGTTGACACGGATAGTTCCTGCAGGTTGTGGCTCGTAAGAGAAAACCTTGTAATCTTGGTCTAACCAAGCCTCATTCATCTTTGGTGCTAGTTTTTCGGCCGATTTATCGCCGGTTAGATTTTTTCCAGCTGTATTATTGATGAGGAAGCTAATTTTCTTGGCTTGTTCTCCCTTTAATTTGACATCTAGGTAGTAGCCATAGTCATCTTTTTTGGCATCCTTGAAGGACAAGGCTCCGTTAGGCCAATTTTCAGAAGGTTTTTCAACATCGTCCCAAGTCCATAGTCCTTGAGCATCCTTGTTTTCTTCAGGAAGTTTTTTGACATGGATACGGAAGTAGTTGTCTTCGATTGGCTCTTCTGCCTTAGTTTCAGTCGTTACTGGACTAGTAGAAGTCGTTGGCTCACTTGAACGATCTTGTCCAGTTTGTGGTGCTGAATCGGCTGGGCTTGAAACAGGAGTTGCTGGCTCTGTTGCAGGTTTTTCTTCTTTTTTCTCCAGGGAAGCGTTTGCATTATTAGTTGAAGAAAAATCGCTTTCGTTCTTGCCAGCGATGTTTGCTGTATCAGTAAGAGGTTGGGCAAGTGCAGTAGTAGTTTCACTATTACTTGCGTTAGTGGTTGTAGTATTTTCCTTGGCTGAGATAGTTGGTGTGGCCATAGCAAGTAGGACAAGGCTTGCACCGATAAGGACAGAACCGGTTCCGTTCTTGAGGGAACGGATGCTGTAGACCATTTTTTTCTCAGTTTGAGAAGTTGTTCTTTTCATAATTATTCTCCAATCAATAAATTTCTATATCAGTATAGCACTTAGTAAAACGATATGCAAGCGTTTTCCTAAAATTAAACTAAAAGAAAAATCGCAACAAATTTTGTTACGATTCAGCCAGTCTTTCTTTATGAATTTGTGAAGCCATCAGGTGGAGGTGATGAAATAATTCTGAAGTAGAGAAGTTACGATTGTAGATAATTGGTTTAGGAGAGTTAGTGACAGGAAAGGTGGTGATCACAATATCGTGAGGAATTTGATTGAGAATTGAGAAAGAAATAGTAGATTCTTCCCAAGAATCAAATAGATAGAGATTATTACCGTAGTGAGTGAGGGTGTCGATTATGTTTTGTGAATGATGGCTATCCAAATGACTAATGACTAAAACACGTATTTTAGGAAGTTTTTGAAGTAATTGGACTAAAATCCGTTGCCCTTGGATCGAAAAGGTGTAGACAAGTTCTTGTAGTTTAATGGGGTTATTTTCTAGCCCCATTTCAGTCAGATACGATTGGAATTTGTGTTGACTTACTTCAAATAGTTTTGGAAATTCTGCCTGATAATTGCTTAAAATCTGGTATTTTTGTTTGTCAAGAGACTGGTTACTGAGTAGATGGAAGAAATCAGATTGGGCAGTATAGTGGAGGAGCCAAATCAATTCTTCTCTATTTTCAATCTGTAGGTGAAATTCTTTGGCTAGCTCTTCTAGGATTTGGCTCAATAGACGGTAGGATTTTTGAATGTGCTGAATATCACCCAGTACGCCATTGTTAGGATTGTTTGTGAGTTGAGGAGACTTTACTGGGTTTGAAAATAGCTGTTCCAGTGTTTCCTTTTTCGGTTCGAAATGGAGCTTTTTAGCCAGCTTTTTGATATCTTGTTCAAACTGGGGAATCTGCATGAGGGAGCTGTAATGACTGGTTAAAAGAGCAATAGGATTTTCAATCAAATGACTCTTATTAAAGCGTTCCAGATTGATAGCTAGAGTATATTTGATTTGTCGTAAACTACTGAGGTTGGGTGAAACTTGTTGGGCCTTTAAAAATAGCTGAATCAGCTGAGTGAGTGCCTCTTCAGAAATAGAAGGAAAGGGCCAATCAAGAAAACTGTAACTTTGGCTAAAGTAGTCTAGATAAAAGGCGCGGATGTCCTCTTCTGCTCCCTCCATAACCAAAGGGGAAGGTTGTATACTGATATTGTAGTGTTGGGGAAGGAGTGTGTTAAGACGATGAATGATTTCCTCAATCTGCTCTGGATTAATCGAAAGCGACTGATACATTTGCTCAAGCGATCGCCCCTCTTTGAAAAACAGATAGTTCAAAAAAGAGTAGGTTGTAGATTGTTCAAAGATTGCAATCCGAGGATCCAAGGTATTTTGGACTTCAAACTGCAATTGGATGCCTTTTTTTCTTGATTGAATTAGGAGGTTTGGGAATAATTGCTCGAGACTAGAAAGATGTTCTTGCAATTCTTTTACTGGTAATTTCAAATTTTCTGCCAAAACTGGAATCTCTATCCAATCATGGTTCTTGGTTAATTCTTCCAGCAAGAATAGCAAGTCTTGTTCTTTTTTAGTCAGCAAGATATTCATAATAAACCTCCATATATATTTATACATATATATTAAAAGAAAAGCCTAGTAAAGTCAAGAAAAACAGCCTAAGATAAAATAGGAAAATCTGAATTTACTATATTTTCCTTGGACTATTAAACTGAAAATGAAGTTTGAAAAGTGATAGTAGAATGCAAATTTTTATAGGAAAAGATTTTGTCAAAAATTCGTCAATCCCCTTGAAAAATCTAGCTAAATAGGGTATAATATGAGTAATCATTTGTCGTAGGTTTTGTCTGAAATATTGTCCAGACAAGACTCACAGCAGTTAAATCTTCTGAAAAAGTCAGATTTAGCTGCTCTTTTTGTGCTTTTTTTTCAGGATTTTGAATACTTGTAACAAAGACTTAAAGATTCTGAAAATTTATCAAGAGGACACGGTGATAAGGGTTTTTGAAACCATATGACGATTAGAAAAGCCTGATTGACAAGGCTTGGAACTTATTTACAAAGGAGAATCATCTTGGCAGGACATGACGTTCAATACGGGAAACATCGTACCCGTCGTAGTTTTTCAAGAATCAAAGAAGTTCTTGACTTACCAAATTTGATTGAAATTCAAACTGACTCATTCAAAGATTTTCTAGACCATGGTCTTAAGGAAGTGTTTGAAGATGTATTGCCAATTTCAAACTTCACAGACACAATGGAGTTGGAATTTGTTGGATATGAAATCAAGGAACCAAAATATACGCTAGAAGAAGCTCGTATTCACGATGCTAGCTACTCAGCACCAATTTTTGTAACCTTCCGCTTGATCAATAAAGAAACAGGCGAAATCAAAACCCAAGAAGTTTTCTTTGGTGATTTCCCAATCATGACTGAAATGGGTACTTTCATCATCAATGGTGGTGAACGTATCATCGTATCTCAGTTGGTCCGCTCACCAGGTGTTTACTTTAACGATAAAGTTGATAAAAACGGTAAAGTGGGCTACGGTTCAACTGTTATCCCTAACCGTGGAGCTTGGTTGGAACTTGAAAGTGACTCAAAAGATATCGCCTACACTCGTATCGACCGTACTCGTAAGATTCCATTTACGACCTTGGTTCGTGCTCTTGGTTTCTCAGGTGATGATGAAATCTTTGATATCTTTGGTGATAGCGAATTGGTTCGTAATACTGTTGAAAAAGATATCCACAAGAATCCAATGGACTCTCGTACAGACGAAGCCTTGAAAGAAATTTACGAACGCCTTCGTCCAGGTGAGCCTAAGACTGCTGAAAGCTCACGTAGCTTGCTTGTGGCACGCTTCTTTGACCCACGTCGCTATGATTTAGCAGCAGTTGGTCGTTACAAAATCAATAAAAAACTCAATGTTAAAACACGTTTGCTTAATCAAACCATTGCAGAGCCATTGGTAGACCCTGAAACAGGAGAAATCTTGGTAGAAGCTGGTACAATCATGACTCGTAGCGTGATTGAAAGTATTGAAAGCCATTTGGATGGTGATTTGAACAAGATTGTCTACATTCCAAATGATGCTGCGGTTGTGACTGAGCCAGTTGTTCTTCAAAAATTCAAGGTTGTTGCTCCAACTGATCCAGACCGTGTTGTAACGATCATCGGTAATGCTAATCCAGATGACAAGGTTCGTATCGTCACTCCTGCAGATATCCTTGCTGAGATGAGCTACTTCCTCAACTTGGCTGAAGGGCTTGGCCGTGTAGATGATATCGACCACCTTGGAAACCGTCGTATCCGTGCGGTTGGTGAATTGCTTGCTAACCAAGTACGTCTTGGACTTTCTCGTATGGAACGTAATGTCCGTGAACGGATGTCTGTCCAGGACAACGAAGTCTTGACACCACAACAAATTATCAATATCCGTCCTGTAACAGCTGCGGTTAAAGAATTCTTTGGTTCATCACAGTTGTCACAGTTCATGGACCAACACAACCCACTTTCTGAGTTGTCTCACAAACGCCGTTTGTCAGCCTTGGGGCCTGGTGGTTTGACACGTGACCGTGCTGGATATGAAGTACGTGACGTGCACTACACTCACTACGGTCGTATGTGTCCAATCGAGACACCTGAAGGACCTAACATCGGTTTGATCAATAACTTGTCATCTTACGGACACTTGAACAAATATGGTTTTGTTCAAACACCATACCGTAAAGTTGACCGTGAAACAGGTGTTGTTACGAACGAAATCGTTTGGTTGACAGCCGATGAAGAAGATGAATTTACTGTAGCACAGGCTAATTCTCGTCTGAATGAAGATGGAACATTTGCTGAGAAAGTTGTCATGGGACGTCACCAAGGGGTCAACCAAGAGTATCCAGCGAATGTTGTTGACTACATGGACGTATCACCAAAACAGGTAGTTGCCGTTGCGACAGCATGTATTCCTTTCTTGGAAAACGATGACTCCAACCGTGCCCTCATGGGAGCCAACATGCAACGTCAGGCTGTACCATTGATTAATCCTAAAGCACCTTACGTTGGTACTGGTATGGAATACCAAGCAGCCCACGATTCAGGAGCGGCTGTGATTGCTCAGTATGACGGTAAAGTTACCTATGCAGATGCTGACAAGGTAGAAGTTCGTCGTGAAGATGGTTCATTGGACGTTTACCACATCCAAAAATTCCGTCGTTCGAACTCAGGTACTGCTTATAACCAACGCACTCTCGTAAAAGTTGGTGATGCCGTTGAGAAAGGCGATTTCATCGCTGACGGACCTTCTATGGAAAATGGAGAAATGGCGCTTGGACAAAACCCAATCGTTGCCTACATGACTTGGGAAGGTTACAACTTCGAGGATGCCGTTATCATGAGCGAACGCTTGGTGAAAGACGATGTCTACACATCTGTCCACCTTGAAGAATACGAATCAGAAACACGCGATACAAAGCTTGGACCTGAAGAAATTACGCGTGAAATTCCAAACGTTGGTGAAGATGCCCTCAAAGACCTTGACGAAATGGGGATTATCCGTATTGGTGCTGAGGTTAAGGAAGGCGATATCCTTGTAGGTAAAGTAACACCTAAGGGTGAGAAAGACCTTTCAGCTGAAGAACGTCTCTTGCACGCTATCTTTGGAGACAAGTCACGTGAAGTGCGTGATACTTCTCTTCGTGTACCACACGGTGCCGATGGTGTCGTTCGTGATGTTAAAATCTTTACACGTGCAAATGGAGATGAATTGCAATCAGGTGTTAACATGCTGGTTCGCGTCTACATCGCTCAAAAACGTAAGATTAAGGTCGGAGATAAGATGGCCGGACGTCACGGAAACAAAGGGGTTGTCTCTCGTATCGTTCCTGTAGAAGACATGCCTTACCTTCCAGACGGAACTCCAGTCGACATCATGTTGAACCCACTTGGGGTGCCATCACGTATGAATATCGGTCAGGTTATGGAGCTTCACCTTGGTATGGCTGCTCGTACTCTTGGTATTCACATCGCAACACCAGTCTTTGACGGAGCAAGTTCTGAAGACCTTTGGTCAACTGTTAAAGAAGCAGGTATGGATAGCGATGCCAAAACGATCCTTTACGATGGACGTACTGGGGAACCATTTGATAACCGTGTTTCTGTCGGAGTCATGTACATGATCAAACTCCACCACATGGTTGATGATAAATTGCACGCGCGTTCAGTCGGACCTTACTCAACCGTTACTCAACAACCACTCGGAGGTAAAGCTCAGTTTGGTGGACAACGTTTCGGTGAGATGGAGGTTTGGGCTCTTGAAGCCTACGGTGCGTCAAATGTCCTTCAAGAAATCTTGACTTACAAGTCTGACGATATCAACGGACGTCTGAAAGCTTATGAAGCCATTACAAAAGGAAAACCAATTCCAAAACCAGGTGTTCCAGAATCCTTCCGAGTTCTTGTCAAAGAATTGCAATCTCTTGGTCTTGACATGCGTGTCCTAGACGAAGATGACCAAGAAGTGGAACTTCGTGACTTGGATGAAGGAATGGACGAAGATGTCATCCACGTAGATGACCTTGAAAAAGCCCGCGAAAAAGCAGCACAAGAGGCTAAAGCAGCCTTTGAAGCTGAAGAAGCTGAGAAAGCAACAAAAGCGGAAGCAACAGAAGAAGCTGCTGAGTAAGAAAAAGCAGTTCACTTAGAATAGAAAGGGAAGAAATAGTGGTTGATGTAAATCGTTTTAAAAGTATGCAAATCACCCTAGCTTCTCCAAGTAAAGTCCGTTCATGGTCTTATGGAGAAGTCAAAAAACCTGAAACAATCAATTACCGTACCTTAAAACCAGAACGTGAAGGGCTCTTTGATGAAGTTATCTTTGGTCCTACAAAAGACTGGGAATGTGCTTGTGGTAAGTACAAACGCATTCGTTACAGAGGAATTGTTTGTGACCGTTGTGGGGTTGAAGTAACGCGTACAAAAGTTCGTCGTGAGCGTATGGGGCACATTGAGTTGAAAGCTCCTGTATCTCACATCTGGTACTTCAAGGGGATTCCAAGCCGTATGGGCTTGACCCTTGATATGAGCCCTCGTGCCCTCGAGGAAGTTATCTACTTTGCGGCTTATGTGGTGATTGATCCTAAGGATACACCACTTGAGCACAAGTCTATCATGACAGAGCGCGAATACCGTGAGCGTTTGCGTGAGTATGGTTATGGATCGTTCGTTGCCAAGATGGGTGCCGAAGCTATCCAAGACCTTTTGAAACAAGTAGATCTTGAAAAAGAAATTGCTGAACTCAAAGAAGAGTTGAAAACAGCTACTGGACAAAAGCGTGTCAAAGCCATCCGTCGTTTGGATGTTTTGGATGCCTTTTACAAATCTGGAAACAAACCGGAATGGATGATTCTCAACATCCTTCCAGTTATTCCACCAGATCTTCGTCCAATGTTGCAGTTGGATGGTGGCCGTTTTGCCTCATCTGACTTGAACGACCTTTACCGCCGTGTTATCAACCGTAACAACCGTTTGGCTCGCTTGCTTGAGTTGAATGCACCAGGTATCATCGTTCAAAATGAGAAGCGTATGCTTCAAGAAGCGGTTGACGCTTTGATTGACAATGGTCGTCGTGGTCGTCCAATCACAGGACCAGGTAGCCGTCCACTTAAATCATTGAGTCACATGCTTAAAGGTAAACAAGGACGCTTCCGTCAAAACTTGCTCGGTAAACGTGTTGACTTCTCAGGACGTTCCGTTATCGCCGTTGGTCCAACACTTAAGATGTACCAATGTGGTGTGCCGCGTGAAATGGCAATCGAGCTCTTTAAACCATTTGTCATGCGTGAAATCGTTGCTCGTGATATCGTGCAAAACGTCAAAGCAGCTAAACGCTTGGTGGAACGTGGAGACGAACGCATCTGGGATATCCTTGAAGAAGTGATCAAAGAACACCCAGTACTTTTGAACCGCGCACCGACCCTTCACCGTTTGGGTATCCAAGCCTTCGAACCTGTCTTGATTGATGGTAAGGCCCTTCGCTTGCACCCACTTGTCTGTGAAGCCTACAATGCCGACTTTGACGGGGACCAAATGGCCATCCACGTACCACTTTCAGAAGAAGCTCAAGCAGAAGCTCGTATCCTGATGCTCGCTGCTGAGCACATCTTAAACCCGAAAGATGGTAAACCAGTTGTTACTCCATCACAGGATATGGTTTTGGGTAACTACTACTTGACCATGGAAGAAGCTGGTCGTGAAGGTGAAGGAATGGTCTTCAAAGACCGTGACGAAGCTGTTATGGCTTACCGTAATGGTTATGTTCACCTCCACTCACGTGTTGGTATCGCGACAGACAGCCTCAACAAACCATGGACAGAAGAGCAAAAACACAAGGTCTTGCTTACAACAGTTGGTAAAATCCTCTTCAACGACATCATGCCAGAGGGTCTACCATACTTGCAAGAACCAAACAATGCCAACTTGACAGAAGGCGTTCCAGCTAAGTACTTCTTGCCACTTGGTGGAGATATCAAGGAAGCAATCAGCAAACTTGAACTCAACCCTCCATTCAAGAAGAAAAACCTTGGAAATATCATCGCTGAAATCTTCAAACGTTTCCGTACGACAGAAACTTCTGCCCTACTTGACCGTATGAAGAACCTCGGTTACCACCACTCAACTCTTGCAGGATTGACAGTGGGGATTGCCGATATCCCAGTCGTTGATGACAAGGCTGAAATCATTGAAGAATCACACAAACGTGTAGAACAAATCACAAAACAATTCCGTCGTGGTATGATCACAGACGACGAGCGTTACAATGCCGTTACAGCTGAATGGCGTGCTGCCCGTGAAAAACTTGAGAAACGCTTGATTGCCAATCAAGATCCTAAGAACCCAATCGTTATGATGATGGACTCAGGAGCCCGTGGTAATATCTCAAACTTCTCACAGCTTGCCGGTATGCGTGGTCTGATGGCTGCTCCGAACGGACGTATCATGGAATTGCCAATCCTTTCAAACTTCCGTGAAGGTTTGTCAGTACTCGAAATGTTCTTCTCAACTCACGGTGCCCGTAAAGGTATGACCGATACGGCCCTTAAGACAGCCGACTCAGGTTACTTGACTCGTCGTTTGGTTGACGTTGCCCAAGACGTTATCATCCGTGAGGACGACTGTGGAACAGACCGTGGTCTCTTGATCCGCTCTATCGCAGAAGGAAAAGAGATGATCGAGTCTCTTGAAGAGCGTCTCAATGGTCGTTACACTAAGAAAACTGTTAAACATCCAGAAACTGGTGCAGTGATCATTGGTCCAAATGAGTTGATTACAGAAGATAAGGCGCGTGAAATTGTCAATGCTGGTGTGGAAGAAGTGACTATCCGCTCTGTATTTACATGTAACACTCGTCATGGTGTCTGCCGTCACTGTTACGGTATCAACTTGGCGACTGGTGATGCGGTTGAAGTTGGTGAAGCAGTTGGTACAATCGCTGCCCAATCTATCGGGGAACCTGGTACACAGCTTACAATGCGTACCTTCCACACGGGTGGGGTTGCTTCAAATACCGATATCACTCAGGGTCTTCCTCGTGTCCAAGAAATCTTTGAAGCCCGCAATCCTAAAGGGGAAGCGGTTATCACAGAGGTTAAAGGACAAGTTACGGCTATCGAAGAAGATGCATCAACTCGTACTAAGAAAGTCTTTGTTAAGGGTGAAACTGGCGAAGGTGAATATGTCGTTCCATTTACCGCTCGTATGCGTGTTGAAGTTGGAGACCAAGTAGCTCGTGGTGCTGCTCTTACAGAAGGTTCAATCCAACCAAAACGTCTCCTTGCAGTCCGTGATGTCTTGTCAGTTGAAACTTACCTTCTTGGTGAAGTACAAAAAGTTTACCGTAGCCAAGGGGTAGAAATCGGTGACAAACACATCGAGGTAATGGTTCGTCAAATGATCCGTAAAGTCCGTGTCATGGATCCAGGTGACACAGATCTTCTCATGGGTACCCTCATGGATATCAATGACTTTACAGATGCTAACAAAGATGTCCTTATCTCAGGTGGAGTTCCAGCGACAGGTCGCCCAGTCCTTATGGGAATTACCAAAGCCTCACTTGAAACAAATAGTTTCTTGTCAGCGGCTTCCTTCCAGGAAACAACTCGTGTCCTTACAGATGCAGCTATCCGTGGTAAGAAAGACCATCTCCTTGGACTTAAAGAAAATGTTATCATCGGTAAGATCATCCCAGCTGGTACTGGTATGGCCCGTTACCGTAACCTTGAACCACAAGCTATCAACGAAGAAGAATATCTTAATCCTCCAGTAGAGGAAGAAGGAAATGAAGAAACAACAGAAGTAGTTGTGGATACTGCCGTTGAAACTGTGGAAGAAACAGTAGAATAAGAGAGAATAAGAAAGAATGAGAGAGCCTTCGGGTTCTCTTTCTCTTTTCTGAAAATTTTCTCCATTTTTCCATGAAATGTGGTAAAATAAAAGAAAGAAGCTGACAAAGGAGACGGGTATGGAACAAACATTCTTTATCATTAAACCAGATGGTGTAAAAAGAGGACTAGTGGGTGAAGTGTTGAAACGGATAGAACAACGTGGATTTACAATTGAAAAATTGGAGTTGCGTTCACAGGTCTCAGAAGAGTTGATTGATCAGCACTATCAGGACTTGGTTGGTCAGAGTTTTTACCCACCGATTCGTGAATTCATGACTTCAGGACCGATTCTTGTGGGCGTTATCTCTGGTCCCAAAGCAATCGAAACTTGGCGGACCATGATGGGAGCAACTCGTCCAGAAGAAGCTTTGCCAGGAACTATTCGAGGTGATTTTGCAAAAGCGGCTGGTGAAAATCAGGTTATCCAAAATGTTGTCCATGGTTCGGATTCAGAAGAGTCAGCGAAGCGAGAAATTGCTCTTTGGTTTAAGGAAAAATAGCAAAAAGTTTGGTGTGAGAATTACTTGCATCAAACTTTTTTTCATTTTAGAGTAGAAAACTGACAGTTGAGAAATATTCTAGCAATGATGAGAATTTCTAGCTTATAATAAGAGCAAGTAAGGGAGGAAGAATGATGGAAAGAATGAAAAAGCAAATTCGAGTTTTGTTATTGCTGACGGTTTTTGGACTTAGTAGCTGTTCTTGTTTAAGTTTATCGACTTGGTCCTTGATGTTAAATCAAAACTGCTTCTATTATTTAGTGGGTATGTTGCTCCTTGCGAGTATTGGTGC
This sequence comes from Streptococcus mitis, assembly GCF_022137125.1. Lineage (GTDB taxonomy): Bacteria > Bacillota > Bacilli > Lactobacillales > Streptococcaceae > Streptococcus > Streptococcus mitis_CE. The sequence goes on from NZ_JAKNEQ010000002.1 coordinate 116,680, forward strand.
AGGGCTAAACTATTATAGAGGACAACGAAATCAACATTATTCAGTTTTTAAAGAAGATAGACAACAATTTTTGTATACTCTGTTACTATTGGTAAATGTTTTAGGTTTAGCTTTGATTATCATAGAATATCTTCTTACGGGAAGGGCAACTGGTGAAGAGTTTGTAGAAGTCTTTCTACCGAGTTTCTTTTTCTTATTTGGTATTGATTTGCTAGTCTTTTTACCGATTCAGAAGTATGTAAATGGAGTGAAAAAGTTTTTGGGAAAGAAGGAAATTTGTTTTATTAGTGGACTAGCTATTCTAATCTTTCTCAGAAATCCTTGGATGCTATTATCCATGACCTTTTATATTGCCTTGGGAATGCTATTTCTAGGACTGTTGGTGCCAAAAGTTATTCGCTGGGAAGTTTCATTTTACAGCCATTTGATGAGAGATATCTTGTTAGTTGTCTTCTTGCTGTTTCTATTTTAAGAACAAAAAAAGAGATAGTTCTAGTTTTACAATTTATAATATGGAATTCACAGATAATATCTCGACAAAGGGCAACTTTTTGGTATAATAGAAACATGTACACTAAAAACGAAGAAGAGTTACAGTCCTTAGGTGAACGTTTGGGCTATTTATTAGAAAAAAATGACGTCTTAATTCTAACTGGTGAACTTGGAGCAGGCAAAACGACATTTACAAAAGGTCTTGCTAAAGGATTACAGATTACTCAGATGATTAAGAGTCCAACTTACACTATCGTAAGAGAGTATGAAGGTCGTCTTCCACTTTACCACCTAGATGTTTATCGTATTGAGGGGGATGCTGATTCTATCGACTTGGATGAGTTTCTCTTTGGTGGTGGAGTGACTGTCATCGAGTGGGGGAATCTTTTAGGTGATGCCTTACCAGATACTTATTTAGAGTTGGAAATTCTAAAAGAAGAAGACGGTCGCAGATTAAACTTCAAAGCCAAGGGTTTGCGTGCAGAAAAACTCTTAAAGGAGTTTCAACATGGAGTATGAGTTGCTCATTAGGGAAGCAGAAGTTGAAGATGCGGCTGAATTAGTATCATTTTTAAATCGTGTCAGTGTAGAAACAGATTTTACCAGTCTGGACAGGAATGGCATTTTGATGACAGATACTGAGATGGAGTTGTTTTTGGATAAACAGGCTCACTCTGAAAATCAAATCACTTTACTGGCCTTGCTGAATGATGAAATTGCTGGTCTTGTGAATATCACAGCTGATCAACGCAAGAGAGTTCGTCATATTGGAGATCTCTTTATTGTGATTGGTAAGAAGTATTGGAATAATGGACTGGGGAGTTTGTTACTTGAAGAAGTCGTAGAATGGGCACAGGCTAGTGGCATTCTTCGTCGACTTCAACTAACTGTCCAAACTCGCAATCAGGCTGCAGTTCATTTATATCAAAAGCATGGCTTTGTAATTGAAGGTAGACAAGAGCGCGGTGCGTACATAGAAGAAGGGAAATTTATAGATGTTTACCTGATGGGTAGACTGATAGATTGATAGAAATATGGTTAAAAAAATTATTGGAATGGTGCTAGCTTTTCTAGCTGTGACAGTTTTAGGTGTGGGTGTTTTTGCTTATACTATTTATCAGCAAGGTACAGAAACCTTATCAAAAACCTATAAAAAGATTGGGGAAGAAACCAATGTTATTGAGGCTACTGAACCCTTAACGATCCTTTTAATGGGGGTTGATACTGGAAACGAAGAACGAACGGACCCTTGGGAGGGAAATAGTGATTCCATGATTCTTTTGACAGTTAATCCGCACACGAAAAAGACCATGATGTTGAGTTTGGAACGTGATATCCTGACTAAAATTCAGCATAAAGATGGTAGTATTGAAGAAGCGAAACTGAATGCCGCCTATGCGGGTGGAGGTGCAGAATTAGCTATCTCAACCATTCAGAAGATGATGAACATCCATATTGACCGCTATATTATGGTCAATATGCACGGATTACAACAATTAGTCGATGCAGTGGGTGGTATAACTGTCAATAACACGCTAGGTTTCCCGATTTCTATTAGTGACCAAGAGGAATTTAATACTATTTCTATTGGTGTTGGGCAACAAACTCTAAATGGAGATGAAGCTCTTGTTTATTCTCGCATGCGCTACCAGGATCCAGAAGGGGACTACGGACGTCAGAAGCGTCAGCGTGAAGTCATTCAAAAGGTTGTTGAAAAAGTTCTTAGCTTGAATAGTGTTAGTCACTATCAATCTATCCTAAAAGCCCTAAGTACCAATATGCAGACTAATATTGATCTATCTGCGAAAAGTATTCCAAGCTTGTTAGGTTACCAGGACTCGTTCAAAACGATTGAAACTCAACAATTACGAGGAGAAGACGCCGAATTGCAAGGGACATCTTATCAAATTGTAACTGCTAACCATTTGTTAGAAATCCAGAATCTTTTGAGAACCTCACTTGATAAACCGAAGGTGACAGAGTTAGAGACAAATGCTGTCTTATATGAAGATATTTTCGGAAATCGAAATAATACCGGTTTGGGAACAGGTACGATTAATAATACAATAAATCAAGAAGATGTAGAATAATCTATTTTATAGTTAAAATCGTGGGAAATTTCCTGCGATTTTTTCAAAAAAATACGAATAGATAGGTAGGAGGAAACATGAAAGCAGAAATCATTGCTGTTGGAACAGAGATTTTGACAGGACAGATTGTCAATACCAATGCTCAGTTTTTGTCGGAAAAACTAGCAGAGATTGGGGTAGATGTATATTTTCAGACGGCTGTAGGAGACAATGAAGCTCGTCTCTTATCCCTGCTTGAGATTGCCAGTCAACGTAGCAGCCTGCTGATTTTGACAGGCGGTTTGGGGCCAACTGAGGACGATTTGACCAAACAAACCCTGGCTAAATTCTTAGGGAAAAAATTAGTCTTCGATCCTCAGGCACAGGCGAAGTTGGATGTCTTTTTTGCCCAGAGACCAGACTATGCCCGAACACCGAATAATGAAAGACAAGCTCAACTTGTAGAAGGGGCGACTCCGCTGCCAAATGAAACAGGACTGGCTGTGGGAGGAATATTAGAAGTCGAAGGAGTGACCTACGTTGTCCTTCCTGGTCCGCCAAGTGAATTGAAACCCATGGTTTTAAACCAACTTCTACCCAAGTTGATGACAGGAAGCAAGCTGTATTCCCGAGTTCTTCGTTTCTTTGGAATTGGCGAAAGTCAGTTGGTGACCATTTTGGCTGATTTGATTGACAATCAAACAGATCCGACCTTAGCGCCTTATGCCAAGACAGGAGAAGTCACTCTGCGTCTGTCAACAAAGGTTAGCAGTCAAGAAGAGGCGAATCAAGCGCTGGATATCTTAGAAAATCAAATCTTGAATCGTCAAACTTTTGAAGGCCTTTCTTTACGAAAACTTTGTTATGGTTATGGGGAAGAAACTAGTTTAGCTAGCATTGTGGTAGAAGAACTGAAAAGGCAAGGGAAAACTATCACGGCTGCAGAGAGTTTGACGGCTGGTCTTTTCCAAGCTAGGGTAGCGGATTTTTCGGGTGCTTCAAGTATATTTAAGGGTGGTTTTGTGACCTATAGCTTGGAGGAAAAATCAAAAATGTTGGATATTCCTGTCAAGGATTTGGAAGAGCACGGTGTGGTGTCTGAATTTACAGCTCAGAAGATGGCTGAGCAGGCACGAAGCAAGACCCAGTCTGATTTTGGCCTTAGTTTGACTGGAGTGGCAGGACCAGATAGTCTAGAAGGACACCCAGCCGGGACAGTCTTCATAGGCTTGGCTCAAGAGCGTGGAACTGAGGTCATCAAGATCAATATTGGAGGCAGAAGTCGAGCAGATGTACGTCACATTGCGGTTATGCATGCCTTTAACCTAGTTCGCAAGGCTTTATTAAGTGACTAACTTTTGATATAATAGTAGATAGGTCTGAGGACCATTAGAATGTAGGAGAATAGAATGGCGAAAAAACCAAAAAAATTAGATGAAATTTCAAAAAAATTCGGGGCTGAACGTGAAAAAGCCTTGAATGACGCTCTTAAACTGATTGAGAAAGACTTTGGCAAGGGTTCAATCATGCGTTTGGGTGAACGTGCGGAGCAAAAGGTGCAAGTGATGAGTTCAGGTTCTTTGGCTCTCGATATTGCCCTTGGTTCAGGTGGTTATCCTAAGGGACGTATCATCGAAATCTATGGGCCAGAGTCATCTGGTAAGACAACAGTTGCCCTTCATGCAGTCGCGCAAGCGCAAAAAGAAGGTGGGATTGCAGCCTTTATCGATGCGGAGCATGCCCTTGATCCAGCTTATGCTGCGGCTCTTGGGGTCAATATTGACGAATTGCTCTTGTCTCAACCAGACTCAGGAGAGCAAGGGCTTGAAATTGCAGGAAAATTGATTGACTCAGGTGCTGTGGACCTTGTCGTAGTCGACTCAGTTGCGGCCCTTGTCCCTCGTGCGGAAATTGATGGTGATATCGGAGACAGCCACGTTGGTTTGCAGGCTCGTATGATGAGTCAGGCCATGCGTAAACTTGGTGCTTCTATCAATAAAACTAAAACAATTGCCATCTTTATCAACCAATTGCGTGAAAAAGTTGGGGTCATGTTTGGAAATCCAGAAACAACTCCTGGTGGACGTGCTCTGAAATTTTACGCATCAGTCCGTTTGGATGTTCGTGGAAGCACACAAATCAAGGGAACTGGTGACCAAAAAGATACCAATGTCGGTAAAGAAACTAAAATCAAGGTTGTGAAAAACAAGGTGGCTCCACCATTTAAGGAAGCCTTCGTTGAAATCATGTACGGAGAAGGGATTTCTAAGACTGGTGAGCTTTTGAAGATCGCAAGCGATTTGGATATCATCAAAAAAGCAGGAGCTTGGTACTCTTACAAGGATGAGAAAATCGGGCAAGGTTCTGAAAATGCTAAGAAATACTTGGCAGATAACCCAGAAGTCTTTGATGAGATTGATCATCAAGTCCGTGTTCAATTTGGTTTGATTGATGGAGAAGAAGCTTCTGTAGAAGGTGTTGAAACTAAAAAAGATGACGTAGTTCAAGCAGATTCTGTGAATGAAGAAGTGACACTTGACCTAGGCGACGAGCTTGAAATCGAAATTGAAGAATAAGCTGTTAAAGTAGTGGAGAAATTCACTGCTTTTTCATTGCCTAGTTCTGGCATAGTTTGCTGTTTCTTGTCGCTCCTTTAGAAAGCTGATATAATAGCCTTATGAATAAAAAACGAACAGTGGACCTGATTCATGGTCCTATTCTTCCTTCGCTTTTGAGTTTTGCCTTTCCAATCTTGCTGTCCAATATTTTCCAACAGCTCTATAATACTGCTGATGTCTTGATTGTTGGACGTTTTCTTGGTCAAGATTCCTTGGCTGCGGTTGGGGCAACAACTGCTATTTTTGATTTGATTGTAGGTTTTACTCTTGGTGTTGGCAATGGCATGGGAATTGTCATTGCCCGTTATTATGGAGCTCGGAATTTCACTAAAATCAAGGAGGCAGTAGCAGCCACCTGGATTTTAGGTGCTCTTTTGAGTATTGTAGTTATGCTGCTGGGGTTTGTCGGTCTGTATCCACTCTTGCAATATTTAGATACTCCTGCAGAAATTCTTCACCAGTCCTATCAATATATTTCTATGATTGTGACCTGTGTCGGTGTCAGCTTTGCCTATAATCTCTTTGCAGGTTTGTTGCGGTCCATTGGGGACAGTCTAGCAGCCCTTGGTTTTCTGATTTTCTCTGCCTTGGTTAATGTGGTTCTGGATCTCTATTTTATTACGCAACTGCAACTGGGGGTTCAATCTGCGGGCCTTGCTACCATCATTTCGCAAGGCTTATCAGCGGTTCTCTGCTTTTATTATATTCGTAAGAGTGTGCCAGAACTTTTGCCTCAAATCAAGCATTTCAAATGGGACAAGGCCTTGTACGCGGATCTCTTGGAGCAAGGTTTGGCTATGGGTTTGATGAGTTCAATTGTGTCCATCGGCAGTGTGATTTTACAGTCTTCTGTTAATACCTTTGGTGCCGTAATTATTAGTGCCCAGACGGCAGCTCGACGCATTATGGCCTTTGCCCTTCTTCCTATGACCGCTATTTCTGCCTCGATGACGACCTTTGCTTCTCAGAATCTAGGAGCTAAGCGTCCAGACCGCATTGTTCAAGGACTTCGAATCGGCAGTCGTTTAAGTATATCCTGGGCAGTTTTTGTTTGTATCTTCCTCTTTTTTACCAGTCCAGCCTTGGTTTCCTTCTTGGCTAGTTCGACAGATGGTTACTTGATAGAAAATGGAAGTCTCTATCTGCAAATCAGTTCAGCCTTTTATCCCATTTTGAGCCTCTTGTTGATTTATCGCAATTGTTTGCAGGGCTTGGGGAAAAAGGTTCTTCCTCTGGTTTCTAGCTTTATCGAACTAATCGGAAAAATCGCTTTTGTGGTCTTGATTATTCCTTGGGCGGGCTATAGTGGTGTTATCCTTTGTGAACCCCTTATCTGGGTTGCCATGACCATTCAACTCTACTTCTCACTCTTCCGTCATCCCTTGATAAAAGAAGGCAAGGCTATCTTGGCAGCCAAAGTATCATCCTAGCTGTATTTACTAAATAAAATCTATTTCCTCTAGTGAAAATCGAAAAAACTTGTGTTATAATAAGAAAGATTAAAATGTGAAAAAAGGAGATTCCTAATGGGACGTAAATGGGCCAATATCGTAGCCAAGAAAACGGCTAAAGATGGAGCTAACTCTAAAGTATATGCAAAATTTGGTGTAGAAATCTATGTAGCAGCTAAAAAAGGTGATCCAGACCCAGAATCAAACACTGCTTTGAAATTCGTTATCGACCGTGCTAAACAAGCACAAGTACCAAAACACGTTATCGATAAAGCGATTGATAAAGCAAAAGGAAACACAGACGAAACCTTTACAGAAGGACGTTACGAAGGATTTGGACCAAACGGTTCTATGCTGATCGTTGATACCTTGACTTCTAACGTTAACCGTACAGCGGCCAATGTCCGTGCAGCTTTTGGTAAAAATGGTGGAAACATGGGTGCTTCAGGTTCAGTTTCTTACCTCTTTGACAACAAGGGTGTTATCGTATTTGCTGGTGAAGATGCAGATGCAGTCTTTGAGCAATTGTTAGAAGCAGATGTGGATGTGGACGATGTAGAAGCAGAAGAAGGAACAATTACTGTTTACACAGCTCCAACTGACCTTCACAAGGCTATCGTTGCCCTTCGTGAGTCAGGTATCGAAGAATTCCAAGTGACAGAATTGGAAATGATTCCTCAGTCAGAAGTGGAATTGTCAGGCGATGACCTTGAAACTTTTGAAAAACTTTACAGCATCCTTGAAGACGACGAAGACGTACAAAAAATCTACACAAACGTAGACGGGTTCTAATAGAAAAACGAACAGTTTTACTAGCTGTTCGTTTTTTGATATTTGAACTTAGACTCAGGTTTCAGAATCGTTTTGTTACTTGCTTTTTTCTAGACCTAGACCGACTGATGTTTTTGGACGAGCAAGAGCTGTCCATTGTCATCTTTTGCAAAAGTTAAGGTAACAGTCTTAGTCTTGTCTCCAATAGAGATATAGGTGATTTTTTTCGTATTGTAACCCCCAAGAGTGAAGTCAAACTCGGAATCTGGCTTTCCGTGTTTGTTGATAATATCCTCGTAGGTGGTACCACCTTTTCCTTTGTTGTCAAGGTCACCTTCGATTAAGGCGTCGAACTGTTCTTGGGTCCAGGCGAAGGTATCGTCTGTCAAGCCGCTTTTTTCTTCGCGTTCCATTGAGGCACTCGTATCCATGTAGGAACGGTTAAACTCCTTGGCATACTCTTTGTAGACATCAGCGTATAGTGCCTGAGTCGTAAAGAAAAGTACAACAGAGGCAACTGCCAGAGATGTTCCGATAATAGCCATTGTTTTCCGTTTTTTGAGGTTGACGATAAGGCCAATAATCCCCAAGATAAATGCGACGATGCCGATGAACAACGATGGATAGTTAATAAACGGGATCCAGGATCCTAAAAGTGCGATGGCTCCAAAAATGGTTGCTAAGATTCCTAAAACTCTTTGCTCTTCTGGTTTCATTTGAAAGTTTTCTCCCTTCATTGAGTGAATGGATGTCTATCCACAGTAGTGAGTTCTTATTATATAAAAGATATTGCCTAATGTCAATTTAAACTAAGATAGTTCTTATGAAAACTTTTTTCTTGACATCTTTTCTGAAAATGATAAAATAGTTCTCATGGAAACTTATTTAGTTCTCAGGAGAACTAAATGTAATGCTTAGAAAGGAGTAAGTATGGATAAACCAATGCTGGTTTTAAAACGTTTTGGACACCAGGTACATCTGATGGTACAAAAGGAAGCCAAACGTTGTGGTATTGAATTTATGGGTGGACCTCAAGGACAAGTTCTGCGTTTTTTAGGTTGGCGTGAGCATGAACAAGAATTAACGCTCATCAAGGATATTGAACAAGAACTCAACATTAGCAAGTCTGTTGCTAGTAATTTGGTCAAACGTATGGTGCAAAATGGTTTGGTGGAATTGGAGGCAAATCCTGTCGATAAGCGGGCTAAGTTTGTTCATCTGACGGACAAATCGCGCTCTCAGATGCAAGAAATCAAGGCCTTCTTTGAACGTATTGACAACCAGTTGATGGCAGACATTGATGAAGATGAATTACTGATTTTTGAGAAAGTCCTCAATCAACTACAGGAAAATATCAAGAGAATAGGAGGAGAGAATGAAGAAATTAGCTAAACGAATTAGTAGAAAAGAATGGGGGATGATTTTACTAGCCATTCTCTTTACATGCTTTTCGGTCTATCTAGAGTTGGAAGTTCCGACCTATATCTCTAAAATCACGGATTTGCTGGGAAGTCAAGGAACCAACTTGGATGAGTTATGGCAACCAGCAGGTATGATGGTCGGAATGTCTTTTTTTGCCTTCTTATCCGCAGTCGCAGTTGGATTTTTTGCATCCAGAGTGGCTGCTTCTTACACTAGTAGGCTGAGAAGTGATATTTTTAATCGAGTTTTGGATTACTCGCAGACAGAGATTAAGAAATTCTCTATTCCCAGCCTCCTAACTCGTACCACTAATGATATTACCCAAGTTCAGATGTTGATTACCATGGGATTGCAAGTGGTTACGCGTGGTCCGATTATGGCTATCTGGGCCATCGGGAAGATTTTAGGCCATTCAGAATACTGGCTCTGGGCGGTACTTGTGGCAGTGATTGTCAATGTTTTGATGACAACCGTTTTGATGACGCTAGCCTTTCCAAAACAGTCCTTGATTCAAAGTTTGACTGATAAACTGAATAGCATTACTCGTGAAAGTTTAACAGGTATTCGCGTTGTTCGTGCCTACAATGCTGAAAAGTACCAAGATGAAAAATTTACAGCAGCAAATGATGAGCTGACACGCTTGAATTTGTTTGTCAACCGTCTTATGGCTATTTTAAATCCCATTATGATGGGGATTTCAAGTGGTTTGAGTGTGGCGATTTACTGGATTGGAGCCTATGTAATCAACGATGCTGCTCCGACAGCGCGTCTGCCCCTCTTTAGTGACATGGTTGTTTTCATGTCTTATGCCATGCAGGTTGTTATGGGCTTCCTTCTCATGGGGGCGCTCTTCATCGTTCTTCCTCGAACCATGGTCTCTGCCAAGCGGCTTAATCAGGTTCTAGATTTGCATTCTTCTATCCAAAATCCTGATCAAGTGCAGCTGGCTGATGAAAACCTTAAAGGTAAGGTCGAATTTAAGGATGTGACCTTCCGCTATGCTGCAAATTCGGAGGCAGTTATCGAGAATGTTAGCTTTAGAGCAGAAGCTGGCCAAACAGTTGCCTTTATCGGCTCAACTGGTTCTGGTAAGTCAACTCTAGTCAATCTGATTCCACGTTTCTATGACGTATCAGCAGGAGAAATTCTAGTGGACGGAGTTAATGTTCAAGATTACGGTTTGGAAGATTTGCGCAATAAGGTCGGTTATATACCACAAAAAGCTGTACTCTTTTCAGGTGATGTCAAGGGCAATCTAGACTTTGGACATAGTCAAGAAACACCGCTTAGTGAACAAGCTATGTGGCAAGCCTTGGAATTGGCCCAGTCTAAGAACTTTATCGAAGACAAGGAAGCTGGCTTGGAGTCAGAAGTAGCTCAAGGAGGAACCAACTTCTCAGGTGGACAAAGACAGCGTCTGGCCATTGCGCGTGCCTTGGCTCGGAAGCCAGAAATTCTCATCTTTGATGACTCCTTCTCAGCCTTGGATTACAAGACAGACCGTGTCCTACGCCAAGAGCTAGCAGAGAAAACAAAATCTATGACCAAGCTCATCGTCGCACAGCGTATTTCAACCATTATGGATGCAGATTTGATTTTGGTCTTGGATCAAGGTAAAGTCGTGGGACAAGGCACCCACAAGGAACTTCTAGCTAATAACGAAGTTTATCAAGAAATTGCCTATTCACAATTATCGAAGGAGGAATTGGAACATGGAAAATAAAAAAATGTCTCTCTGGAAACAGAGTAAACCCTATCTTGCAGGTCTCCAGTTTGCCCTTCTGATAGCCTTTCTAGCAACAATCCTATCTAATATCATTACTGTATATGGGCCAACCTGCATCAAGGAAATGACTAATATTATTGCCAGTGGTTTGGAAACAAGTGTGGATGTAGCGGCAGTTGCAGCTATTGGTAGTTTTTTGGCCGTGATTTATGTGATTGGACTTCTATCAAATTATTTGCAGGCCTTTCTGTTTACAACAGTCATTCAACGTTTTTCAGAGCGTTTGAGAACAGCCATTGCAGAGAAAATCAATCGCCTACCATTGAGATATTTTGATGGACATTCTCAAGGGGATACCTTGTCTCGTGTAACCAATGACGTTGACACTGCAGCCCAGTCCCTTAATCAAAGTCTGGGAACAGTTCTTTCATCTAGTTTATTGGTCTTGGCAGTTTTGGTAACCATGTTTGGGATGAACTGGATTTTAGCCTTGGTGACGGTTGTTTCAACCCTTATTGGTTTTGCTTTCGTGTCCGTCTTTATGGGCAAATCACAGGGATTTTTTAAGAGTCAGCAACAAGATTTAGCAGCTGTCAATGGCTATGTGGAGGAAATGTACTCTGGCCATAATGTAGTGACCAGTTACAATGCTATTGAGAGCACGAAAGAAGAGTTTGCGAAATTAAACCATCGTCTGTATGACAGTATCTGGAAATCTCAGTTTATTTCAGGGATTATGATGCCGATTATGATGTTCATTGGGAACTTTAGTTATGCCTTAGTGATTATCGTCGGTGCAGCCTTGGCTCTGAATGGGCAGATCAGTATCGGGATTATCGTGGCCTTTATGGCCTACGTTCGTATCTTTTCTCAGCCTCTTTCACAAATCGCCCAAGGGGTTACTAGTCTTCAGCAGGCTAGTGCAGCCATGGGACGTGTCTTCGAATTCCTAGCTGAAGAGGAAATGGAAGACGAATCCTATAAAGAAAGACAATTGAGCGATATGAAAGGTCAAGTAGTCTTTGATCGAGTCTCCTTTGGTTATACACCAGAGCGAACCATTATTCATGACTTTTCTGCGACCGCTCATGCAGGTCAAAAGGTTGCGATTGTCGGACCGACCGGAGCTGGTAAGACAACCATTGTCAATCTTTTGATGAAGTTCTATGAGATTGATAAGGGAAGTATCCGTATCGATGGTGTGGATACCAAGGATATGAAGCGTTCGGAAGTACATGATGCCTTTTCAATGGTCTTACAGGATACTTGGCTCTTTGAAGGAACCATTCGCGACAATCTCATCTATAACCAAACAGGTATTAGTGATGAGCGTGTGATTGAAGCCAGCAAGGCTGTAGGGATTCACCACTTTATCATGACACTACCAGATGGTTACGATACCGTCTTGGATGATACAGTGACCTTGTCTGTCGGACAAAAACAACTCTTGACCATTGCTCGTGCTTTGCTGAAAGATGCGCTACTTCTAATTCTGGATGAGGCGACATCTTCGGTTGATACTCGTACTGAGGAATTGATCCAGAAAGCCATGGACCGATTGATGGAGGGAAGAACTTCCTTTGTCATCGCCCACCGCTTGTCAACTATCCGAAATGCTGATCTGATTCTTGTCATGAAAGATGGCAATATCATTGAGCAAGGCAATCATGATGAGTTGATGGCACAAGGAGGCTTCTACGCTGACCTTTATAACAGTCAATTTACAGAAGACGAAGCAGAAGAATAAACCCAAAGAAGGCTTGACGGCCTTCTTTTTCTGCACTATACTAGAAGACAAGTGCTTCCCTGTAAGCAAAATTTGAGTAAGTGATGAGAGAATATATGAAAAATTATCAAGAATGGTATGACCACATCGCTGGTAAGATTAAAAATAATCCTCTCTTTCTGAGATTGTTAAGAGTTTTCAATCGGTTCATGACAGTAGTTATGCCTATAGTTTATCTGACCTTGTTAACCACTATCTATTTCCGAGAAGGATTTGGGAAACAGGTCTTGATGTATGTGTTTATTCCTGCATCAGGTTTTGTGATTTTGTCCTTTCTTCGTAAGAAAATCAATGCCCCTAGGCCTTATGAAGTTTGGGAAATTGTACCGCTACTAGACAGAGATAGTCCTGGTCAGTCTATGCCTAGTCGTCATGTCTTTTCAGCAACCATTATCTCCATTGCTTGCTTACACGCTAGTCTATCTGTAGGGCTTATCTTGTTGGTCTTGTCAGCCCTCCTGGGTCTAGTAAGAGTCCTAGGTGGCGTCCATTATCCCAAGGATGTCTTGGTTGGTTATATTTGTGCCCTTGTGTGGGGTTTGATTTTCTTTCTATTTTGACCTGTAAGTTAAGGCGGTCTTACAACCACTTACGTGGCTAAAGTAACCACTTGCTTTTTTGCTCTTGTTTTCTTATTTTAGCTTTGATATAGTAGAGTCAGAAAGGAGATGGAATGAAGTTACGAATCGAAATTGACAGCAATTTAGAGGAAACTGAAATTGTCATCAAGGCAGCGGCTTTGACAGATGAAATTGCGGATTTACAGCGACTCTTACAAGAGTCCAAGTCTCCTAGGTTGATTTTTTACAAGGGGACGGGTGAGTATTATCTGAACTTGTCGGAAATTCTCTTCTTTGAGACAGAAGGGAACAAGATTTATGCCCATACCCAGAAAGATGCCTACGAAGTTCGGCTTAAACTCTATGAATTAGAGGCTATCCTTCCTCGCTATTTTAGTCGGGTATCCAAGTCAACGATCGCTAATATCCGGCAGGTTTACTCGGTGGACAAGTCCTTTTCAGGAACGGGCACCATTTCCTTTTATCAGACCCACAAGGAGGTTCATGTGTCACGGCATTACCAATCCCTCCTAAAAGAAAATCTAAGAAACATGAGGTAAGAACATGAAAAAGAAAGCATTTGGTATTGTGTTGCTTATTTTGGCGGCATGGATTCTGTTTCAGGGACATTATGGTGTCCCATCCTTGGAGACTAAGTATTCTCCCTTCATCTTTATTGCTTTTCTCCTTTATAAGGCGGTAGAATCTTTGCTTAGGCATCATTGGACAAGAGCTACTTTTTTAGCATTAATAGCGTTAAATATAGTGAATCTTTTTTATAATTGGATTCAGCTATCTCCTGTTTCACTTACTTTGGCAAGTATTTTAATCGTAATGGGTGTCAGCGCACTCACTCATTCTAACAGAACTTGGAATGGGAAAAAATGGTGGTATGATGGTAAAAAGACCATTCTTACAGATAAGGAAGTTGCTTTTGGGACTGGGACTTTCTACAAGCAAAATCAAGAATTGGTAGACGACCAAGTAGAAGTTGGTTTTGGAAATGCCAAGATATATTATGACAATGCAGAGATTTTAGGAGATAGCGCAACTCTGAAAGTGGAAGTCGGTTTTGGCAATGCAGTTATCTATGTTCCCCAACATTGGCGAGTGGATTTGAAGGTGGAAACTTTCTGTGGTGTAGCCAAGGCAGATACTTCTCTAGCTCCAACCAGTAAAACTTTGATTATACGTGGAGATGTGGCTTTTGGAAAGTTGGGGATTGTCTACGTTAAATAAAAAAATCTTCCAATCCCCTTGCAAAAATGAAGAAAGTGTGATAACATAGTACGGTATGTGGTGCTAGCACATCCGCTATATTAGATCTAATAGGAGGAAAACACAATGGCTAAAGTATGTTACTTTACAGGTCGTAAGACTGTATCAGGAAACAACCGTTCACACGCGATGAACCAAACAAAACGTGCCGTAAAACCAAACCTTCAAAAAGTTACTGTTCTTATCGATGGTAAACCTAAAAAAGTTTGGGCTTCAGCTCGTGCTTTGAAATCAGGTAAAGTTGAACGCGTTTAATAATAAAAGCAAAGGAGACCTTAGGGTCTTTTTTCTTTTACTGTAGGTATAAAATCATTTGAAAAAATAGAGTAAATATCCGCTGATACAGTATTCTGCTTTTACACTTGGGCTGAAATATGATAAAATAGAGTATCAACTAGTTGAGGTAAAAAGGATGACTGTAAAAATTAATACAAAAGATGGTCAAATCGAACTAACAGATGAAGTGATTGCAACCGTCGTAGGTGGAGCAGCAACTGAGATTTTTGGTGTGGTCGGTATGGCTAGTAAAAATGCCCTCAAAGATAATTTCCAAGCCCTTCTAGGTAAGGAAAATTATTCCAAAGGTGTCGTCGTAAAGGCGGCCGAAGATGGCAGTATTGCAGTTGATGTATATACCGTGTTGAGCTACGGAACAAAGATTAGCGAAGTGTCAAAAAACATTCAAGAGCGTGTTCGATTTAGTTTGGAAAACCAACTTGGAATTACCGCTCAGACTGTAAATGTCTACATTCAAAATATCAAAGTTGTAGGAGAATAACCGTGTCAAAAATTACTACTAGCTTATTTCAAGAAATGGTGCAGGCTGCATCAACTCGTTTGAATAAGCAAGCTGAATATGTCAATTCATTAAACGTCTTTCCAGTTCCAGATGGAGATACTGGAACAAACATGGGAATGACCATTGAAAATGGTGCTAAGGAAGTTGCAGACAAACCAGCTTCTACAGTTGGAGAGGTAGCGAGCATTCTTGCCAAAGGTCTTTTGATGGGCGCGCGTGGGAACTCAGGAGTTATTACGTCTCAGCTTTTCCGTGGATTTTCACAAGCCATCAAGGATAAAGACGAGTTAACAGGTCAAGACTTGGCCCTTGCCTTCCAATCAGGTGTGGAAGTTGCCTATAAGGCAGTTATGAAACCAGTTGAAGGAACGATTTTAACAGTTTCTCGTGGGGCTGCTATCGGTGCTAAGAAAAAAGCTGAGCAAACAGATGACGCTGTTGAAGTCATGCGCGCAGCCTTGGAAGGTGCTAAAACAGCTCTAGCTAAAACACCAGACATGCTTCCAGTATTGAAAGAAGTTGGTGTTGTGGACTCAGGTGGTCAAGGATTGGTCTTTATCTACGAAGGTTTCCTTTCAGCTCTTACTGGCGAATATATTGCATCTGAGGACTTTGTAGCCACTCCTGCTAACATGAGTGAAATGATCAATGCAGAGCACCACAAGTCTGTAGCTGGTCATGTAGCGACTGAGGATATCACCTTTGGTTACTGTACTGAAATCATGGTAGCTCTTAAGCAAGGCCCAACCTATGCCAAAGATTTTGACTACGATGAATTCCGTAACTACTTGAATGAGCTTGGAGACTCTCTCCTCGTTGTTAACGATGATGAAATTGTCAAAGTCCATGTCCATACAGAAGATCCAGGACTTGTTATGCAAGAAGGTCTCAAATATGGTAGCTTGGTCAAGGTAAAAGTTGACAATATGCGTAACCAACACGAAGCACAGGTTGAAAAAGAAGCTGCTCAAGTTAGCAAGCCTGCTGAAGAAAAAGAGTATGCTTTGATTGCTGTAGTGGCTGGTAAAGGTCTAGCAGATATCTTCCGTTCTCAAGGTGTGGATTATGTTATTGAAGGCGGTCAAACTATGAACCCTTCAACTGAAGACTTTATCAAGGCTGTTGAACAGGTCAACGCTCGTAACATTATCTTCCTGCCAAACAACAAAAACATCTTCATGGCAGCTCAATCTGCAGCAGAAGTTTTGGAACAACCAGCAGTAGTGGTGGAAGCTCGTACTTTGCCACAAGGTTTGACAAGTCTTCTCGCCTTTGATCCAAGTAAGTCCATAGAAGAAAACCAAGAGCGTATGACTGCTGCTCTTAGCGATGTCGTTAGTGGAAGCGTCACAACAGCTGTGCGTGATACAACCATTGATGGCTTAGAAATCCATGAAAACGATAATCTAGGTATGGTGGATGGGAAAATCCTCGTGTCAAACCCTGATATGCACCAAACCTTGATAGAAACCTTGAAACATATGTTGGATGAAGATAGTGAAATTGTAACCTTCTATGTCGGTGAAGACGGAAGCGAAGAACTTGCCAATGAAATTGCCCAAGAAATCACAGAAGAATTCGAAGATGTTGAAGTCGAGATTCATCAAGGTCAACAACCTGTTTACCCATACCTATTCAGTGTGGAATAAGATTAATGAAGAACTGAGAAATCAGTTCTTTTTTCTTTTTTAGTAAATGAAATCGGTATCTTTTTAATAAAAACAAAAATAACATTCATAAATAAACGTTAAAATAGAAAATTCAGAAAATTTCTTCTTTTCTCTTGAAAAATTTTGAAAAAATGGTATGATAGTAACAAGTTATTTTTAAGAGAAGAGAAAGGGGAACAATGGAGAAAATCAGTTTAGAATCTCCTAAGACGGGGTCGGACCTAGTTTTGGAAACACTTCGTGATTTAGGAATTGATACCATCTTTGGTTATCCTGGTGGTGCAGTCTTGCCTTTTTATGATGCGATATATAATTTTAAAGGCATTCGCCACATTCTAGGACGCCATGAGCAAGGTTGTCTGCATGAAGCTGAAGGTTATGCCAAATCAACTGGAAAGTTGGGTGTTGCCGTCGTCACTAGCGGACCGGGAGCAACAAATGCCATTACAGGGATTGCGGATGCCATGAGCGACAGTGTTCCCCTTTTGGTCTTTACAGGACAGGTTGCGCGAGCAGGGATTGGGAAGGATGCCTTTCAGGAGGCAGACATCGTGGGAATTACCATGCCAATCACTAAGTACAATTACCAAGTTCGTGAGACGGCAGATATTCCGCGTATCATTACGGAAGCTGTCCATATCGCAACTACAGGTCGACCAGGGCCAGTCGTAATTGACCTACCTAAAGACGTATCTGCTTTGGAAACAGATTTCATTTATTCACCAGAAGTGAACCTACCAAGCTATCAGCCGACTCTTGAGCCGAATGATATGCAAATCAAGAAAATCTTGAAGCAATTATCCAAGGCTAAAAAGCCAGTCTTGCTAGCTGGTGGTGGAATTAGTTATGCTGAAGCTGCTGCAGAATTAAATGAATTTGCAGAGCGCTATCAAATTCCAGTGGTAACCAGTCTTTTGGGGCAAGGTACGATTGCAACGACTCATCCACTCTTCCTTGGAATGGGAGGTATGCACGGATCTTTCGCAGCTAATATTGCCATGACGGAAGCTGACTTTATGATTAGTATTGGTTGCCGTTTCGATGACCGCTTGACAGGAAATCCTAAGACCTTCGCTAAGAATGCCAAGGTTGCTCACATTGATATTGACCCAGCTGAGATTGGCAAGATTATCAGTGCAGATATTCCTGTAGTTGGAGATGCTAAGAAAGCCTTGCAAATGTTACTAGCAGAACCGACAGTTCATAACAATACTGAGAAATGGATTGAGAAAGTTACTAAAGACAAGAACCGTGTTCGTTCTTATGACAAGAAAGAGCGTGTGGTTCAACCGCAAGCCGTTATTGAACGCATTGGTGAATTGACGAACGGGGATGCCATTGTGGTCACAGACGTTGGTCAACACCAAATGTGGACAGCTCAGTATTATCCATACCAAAATGAGCGTCAGTTAGTGACTTCAGGCGGTTTAGGAACCATGGGATTCGGAATTCCAGCAGCAATCGGTGCTAAAATTGCTAACCCAGATAAGGAAGTAGTCTTGTTTGTTGGGGATGGTGGTTTCCAAATGACCAACCAGGAATTGGCTATTTTGAACATTTACAAGGTGCCAATCAAGGTTGTTATGCTGAACAACCACTCACTTGGAATGGTTCGCCAGTGGCAGGAATCCTTCTATGAAGGTAGAACATCAGAGTCAGTCTTTGATACCCTTCCTGATTTCCAATTGATGGCACAAGCTTATGGAATTAAAAACTATAAGTTTGACAATCCTGAGACCTTGGCCCAAGACCTTGAAGTCATCACTGAGGATGTTCCTATGCTAATCGAGGTAGATATTTCTCGTAAGGAACAGGTGTTACCAATGGTACCAGCTGGTAAGAGTAATCATGAAATGTTGGGGGTGAAGTTCCATGCGTAGAATGTTAACAGCAAAACTACAGAATAGATCAGGAGTCCTCAATCGCTTTACCGGTGTCCTGTCTCGTCGTCAGGTTAATATCGAAAGTATCTCTGTTGGAGCAACAGAAGATCCGAATGTATCGCGTATCACCATTATTATTGATGTTGCTTCACATGATGAGGTAGAGCAAATCATTAAGCAACTTAATCGTCAGATTGATGTGATTCGCATTCGAGATATTACAGACAAGCCTCATTTGGAGCGCGAGGTAATTTTGGTTAAGATGTCAGCACCAGCCGAGAAGCGCGCTGAGATTTTAGCGATTATTCAACCTTTCCGTGCAACGGTGGTAGATGTAGCGCCAAGCTCGATTACTATTCAAATGACAGGAAATGCAGAAAAGAGCGAAGCACTGTTGCGAGTCATTCGACCATACGGTATTCGCAATATTGCTCGAACGGGTGCCACTGGATTTACCCGCGATTAATAATCTTCGAAAATCTCTTCAAATCACGTCAGCTTTGCCTTGCCGTACTCAAGTACAGCCTGTAGCTAGCTTCCTAATTTGCTCTTTGATTTTCATTGAGTATAAAAATATTTTAAATTTGTTAATCCAGCCTAAAAGGCAATAAATAATAGAAAAGAGAGAAAAAACTATGGCAGTTCAAATGGAATATGAAAAAGATGTTAAAGTAGCAGCACTTGACGGTAAAAAAATCGCCGTTATCGGTTATGGTTCACAAGGACATGCGCATGCTCAAAACTTGCGTGACTCAGGTCGTGATGTCATCATCGGTGTACGTCCAGGTAAATCTTTTGACAAAGCAAAAGAAGATGGATTTGACACTTACACAGTAGCAGAAGCTACTAAATTGGCTGATGTTATCATGATTTTGGCACCAGACGAAATCCAACAAGAATTGTACGAAGCAGAAATCGCTCCAAACTTGGAAGCTGGAAACGCAGTTGGATTTGCTCATGGTTTCAACATTCACTTTGAATTTATCAAAGTACCTGCAGATGTAGATGTCTTCATGTGTGCTCCTAAAGGACCAGGACACTTGGTACGTCGTACTTATGAAGAAGGATTTGGAGTTCCAGCTCTTTACGCAGTATACCAAGATGCAACAGGAAATGCGAAAAACATTGCCATGGACTGGTGTAAAGGTGTTGGAGCAGCTCGTGTAGGTCTTCTTGAAACAACTTATAAAGAAGAAACTGAAGAAGATTTGTTTGGTGAACAAGCTGTACTTTGTGGTGGTTTGACTGCCCTTATCGAAGCAGGTTTTGAAGTCTTGACAGAAGCAGGTTACGCTCCAGAATTGGCTTACTTTGAAGTTCTTCACGAAATGAAATTGATCGTTGACTTGATCTACGAAGGTGGATTCAAGAAAATGCGTCAATCAATTTCAAACACTGCTGAGTACGGTGACTATGTATCAGGTCCACGTGTAATCACTGAGCAAGTTAAAGAAAACATGAAAGCTGTCTTGGCGGACATCCAAAATGGTAAATTTGCAAATGACTTTGTAAATGACTATAAAGCTGGACGTCCAAAATTGACTGCTTACCGTGAACAAGCAGCTAACCTTGAAATTGAAAAAGTTGGTGCAGAATTGCGTAAAGCAATGCCATTCGTTGGTAAAAACGATGATGATGCATTCAAAATCTATAACTAATTTATAGAAATTAAGGTGAAGGCGAGTTGGGGGGACCTAACTCGCTTTTATAATCAATTCATCTCTGTTTTAGAGGATGGATTGTGATAGTATGAATAGTCTAGGAGAAAAAGATGTTAAGTTCAAAAGATATCATCAAGGCTCACAAGGTCTTGAGCGGTGTGGTTGTGAATACCCCACTGGATTATGACCATTATTTATCGGAGAAGTATGGTGCTAAGATTTATTTGAAAAAGGAAAATGCTCAACGTGTTCGTTCCTTTAAAATTCGTGGTGCCTATTATGCTATTTCTCAGCTCAGCAAGGAAGAGCGTGAGCGTGGCGTAGTCTGCGCTTCTGCGGGAAATCATGCGCAGGGAGTTGCCTATACTTGTAATGAAATGAAGATTCCTGCTACCATCTTTATGCCCATTACTACTCCGCAACAAAAGATTGGTCAAGTTCGCTTTTTTGGTGGTGACTTCGTAACCATTAAACTAGTTGGAGATACCTTTGATGCTTCTGCTAAGGCAGCTCAAGAATTTACAGTTTCTGAAAATCGTACCTTTATTGATCCCTTTGATGATGCCCATGTCCAAGCAGGTCAAGGAACAGTTGCTTATGAGATTTTAGAGGAAGCTCGAAAAGAATCGATTGATTTTGATGCTGTCTTGGTTCCTGTTGGTGGTGGTGGTCTCATTGCTGGGGTTTCTACCTATATCAAGGAAACAAGTCCAGAAATTGAAGTCATTGGGGTAGAGGCTAATGGAGCACGTTCCATGAAGGCTGCCTTTGAAGCTGGTGGTCCAGTCAAACTCAAGGAAATTGACAAATTTGCAGATGGGATTGCTGTGCAAAAGGTAGGACAGTTGACCTATGAGGCAACTCGTCAACATGTTCAAACCTTAGTAGGTGTCGATGAGGGGTTGATTTCTGAAACCTTGATTGATCTCTACTCTAAGCAAGGGATTGTTGCAGAACCTGCTGGAGCGGCTAGTATCGCCTCTCTAGAGGTGTTGGCTGAATATATCAAGGGGAAAACCATTTGTTGTATCATTTCTGGAGGAAATAATGATATTAACCGTATGCCAGAAATGGAAGAGCGTGCCTTGATTTATGATGGGATCAAGCATTACTTTGTAGTCAATTTTCCACAGCGTCCAGGGGCTTTGCGTGAGTTTGTAAATGATATCCTGGGTCCAAATGATGATATCACACGTTTTGAGTATATCAAGCGAGCTAGCAAGGGCACAGGGCCTGTACTGATTGGGATTGCCTTGGCAGATAAGCATGATTATGCAGGCTTGATTCGTCGAATGGAAGGTTTTGATCCATCTTATATTAACTTAAATGGTAATGAAACACTTTATAATATGCTTGTCTGAGGACTAATAAAAAAATATCATATTATTTGCACAACTGATGTATAGGTGCTATAATGAGGATGAAGAAAGGGGGCGATTCCTATGAACTTAGGAAATCGATCACACTGTTTCTACAACAACTCATTATAGTGCCTATTGTTTTTGATTCAGTTTATATTAAGGTAATAGAATTATTTGTTATATTTAAGGAGTTTTTTTGAAATCCACCATTTTATATATGTCTAATCTAAAATTTGGCTAAATATAATAGGAATTAGAAAAAATAATCAATTCTAATGAGATGCCTTATACTGAGATGGCTGAGAAGAGTGATGGGGTACTAAAAGCAGTAGAAAATGTTGAAAGATAGGATACAATTGTTTTCTGACTACTTATCTTTTAATGATGTAGGAGAAACAAAAGGAATCTTGATAAAGTAAATAAATAGTACCAGTTTAGCAAGTGAAAAGTGCTTATACAGACAGGAAGAAAGTCGCAGAAGGAGAAGAAAAAGAATAGTTAGAAATAGTCTGGAGAGAAAGTCTTCCGCTATTAGGAATGTCCTTTTAAAGTTGGATAAATAGAATAAAGTTGAAGATAAAACCTGTCTAACCTATCAAGAACTGGTATTTGAGAATATGAATATTCTTACAAATAAAAGAGTTAATAATGCAATTATTTTAAAGGCGTTTACTAATGGTTTATAGCAAGCAAAAACCTATATATTATCGGCTTTAATAAGATAGCAATAGAAATATAATTCATTATTTTATTGAATATATGTTTTTTTATTGACAAAAGACATAAAAACGTATACAATTAAATATCGTAAAGAAGAAAATAGGAGAAGGACATGGCTAAGTCAAACTTTGAAAAAGTAGAATCAGTTGTTGGCTGGGTTCGTGATAAGAAAATCACAGGCTACCGTATCTCTAAAGAAACGAATGCGCGTGAAATGTCTATCATTGCTCTAGCGCAGGGGCGTGCAAAAGTAAAAAATATTTCGTTTGAAACGGCTCTAGGTTTAATTGATTTCTATGATAAAAATCATGAAAAATTTGAAGATTAATCTTTGGATAATGGCGGATTCTTGAATAGGGTCTGCCTTTTCATTTTGATACTCAATGAAAATCAAAGAGCAAACTAGGAAGTTAGCTGTAGGTTGCTCAAAACACTGTTTTGAGGTTGCAGATAGAGCTGACGTGGTTTGAAGAGATTTTCGAAGAGTATAAGGACAGCAAAAAGACTGCACGGTTGATGCAGCCTTTTCTTTTTATTTGAGATAGCGTTGAAGGAACTCTTTTGTTCGGTCTTCTTTAGGATTGGTGAAGAGGTCTTCTGGTTTACCTTCTTCAGCAATCACTCCCTTATCCATAAAGATAACACGGTGAGAGACATCGCGGGCGAATTCCATTTCGTGAGTTACAACAATCATGGTCAAGCCTTCCTGGGCTAAATCCTGCATGATTTTGAGGACTTCTCCAACCATTTCTGGATCGAGAGCTGATGTTGGTTCATCAAAGAGAATAGCGTCAGGATTCATGGAAAGGGCACGAGCGATGGCCACACGTTGTTTTTGACCACCTGAGAGTTGTTTTGGTTTCGCTTGCCAGTAGCGTTCTCCCATGCCGACCTTTTCTAGGTTTTCTTTGGCAATCTTTTCAGCTTCTGTACGTTCACGTTTAAGGACAGTTGTCTGAGCGACGATTGTGTTTTCAAGAACGTTTAGATTTTCAAAGAGGTTAAAGGATTGGAACACCATTCCCAATTTTTCACGGTATTGCGTGAGGTCATAGCCTTTTTCGAGGACGTTTTGTCCATGATAAAGGATTTGTCCATCAGTTGGCGTTTCAAGGAGGTTAATGGAGCGTAGGAAGGTTGATTTTCCGCTTCCAGAGCTTCCGATGATAGAGATTACCTCTCCCTTGTGGACAGTGAGTGAAATGTCTTTTAGCACTTCGTTTTGTCCATAGGATTTTTTGAGGTGTTTAATTTCAAGGATTGCTTGTGTCATTATTTCAAATCCTCCGTTTGCATTTGGTTAGCACCTGTAGTATAGGTATCCATGTCCATGCGGCGTTCGATGAAGCGTAGGATACGTGTTACGGTGAAGGTGAGGACAAAGTAAATCACGGCGATGATTGTAAATGTCTGGAAGTATTGATAGGTTTGTGTTGCCACTGTATTTCCTGAGAAATAAAGTTCGACAACAGAGATAACGTTCAATACAGATGTATCTTTGATATTGATGACAAATTCATTACCAGTTGCTGGTAGGATGTTACGGACAACCTGAGGTAGGACAATCTTACGCATGGTTTGGTTATGAGTCATACCAAGAGCAGTCGCAGCTTCAAATTGTCCCTTGTCAACTGCTAGGATACCACCACGAACGATTTCAGTCATGTAGGCACCAGTGTTGATCGAAACGATGAAGATAGCAGCAAGTGTGCGGTCAAGGTTAATACCGAAAGCTTGGGCAGTTCCATAGTAGATAACCATCGATTGAACGATCATTGGGGTACCACGGAAAATTTCAATGTAGACATTGAGAATCCAGCCGACTAGTTTTTGTAAGCCATAAATGGCCTTATTCTCAGATAGAGGAGCAGTACGGAAGACACCAATGGCAAGTCCAATAATGAGACCTGTGATGGTTCCGACGATAGAGATTAAAAGAGTGACACCAGCACCACGCAAGAGTTGTTGCCAGTTTTCAGAAAGAATTTTAGCGACTTGACTAAAGAAACTACTGCTAGTCTCTTCAGTTGTTGTAGCTTCGGCAGGTTGTTCCTTGATCATACGATCCATCAAGGCAACTTGATCGTCTTTTGAAATGGTTTCAATGCTGGCATTGATTTGGCTAATACGGTTGTCATCTTTACGAAGTCCGATGGCGATAGCTGTATCTTCTTCTCCAGTTTTGAAACCTGGTTCTACTTGAACCATCTTGAACTTAGAGTTAGCAGCTTCGGCAGTCAGAGCTTCTGGACGTTCAGAAACATAGGCATCGATGACACCAGCCTCAAGAGCTTGGCGCATTTGAGCGAAGTCTCCCATGGCAGTTTCTTTTTTAGCACCTGGGATTTGACCAATCAAGTCATAAAGATAGACACCTTGTTGAGAAGTAATTTTTGCACCGTTAAAGTCATCCAAAGATTTTGCGTTTGCATAAGTAGAATCTTTTTTGACAAGCAAAACTGGTTCGCTAGTGTAGTAACTGCTTGAAAATGCAATTTCTTGTTTGCGTTCGGCAGTAGGACTCATACCTGCGATAATCATGTCAATCTTACCAGAAGTAAGGGCAGGAACTAGACCTTCCCACTTTGTTTTAACAACCAAAGGTTCTTTACCTAAGTCCTTAGCGATTTTCTTGGCGATTTGAACATCGTATCCGTTAGCATACTGGTTAGTCTCATCGATTTTGACAGCCCCATTGCTATCATCATCCTGAGTCCAGTTAAAGGGAGCATATGCTGCTTCCATCCCGATGCGTAAATATTCATCGGCTTGGGCAACATTGACAAGTCCCAGCATCAGCAAGAGACTTGTGAAAATAGATAAGTATATTTTTCTCATGATTTCTCCTATTTCTAATCTATTAAAAAATAACTGTCTCCTATTTTATCGAAAAAAACTCTATTTTTCAACATAGGTAAGCCCTTACTTATGAAAAAATGATATAATGATAGCAAAGATAAAAAAGGGGACTTAGTTGATGAAAAAAACTTTTTTCTTGCTGTTATTTTGTTTGTTTTGTATGTTTCCACTCTCTGTTTTTGCCATTGATTTCAAGATAAACTCTTATCAAGGAGATTTGTATATTCATGCAGACAATACGGCAGAATTTAGACAGAAGATAGTTTACCAGTTTGAGGAGGACTTTAAGGGTCAAATTGTGGGACTTGGACGTGCTGGCAAGATGCCTAGCGGATTTGACATTGATCCTCATCCAAAGGTTCAGGCCGCGAAAAACGGTGCTGAACTGACAGATGTTACTAGCGAAGTGATAGAAGGAGCAGATGGTTATACTGTTAAAGTTTATAATCCAGGTCAAGAAGGCGACACAGTTGAAGTTGACCTCGTCTGGAACTTAAAGAATTTGCTTTTCCTATATGATGATATTGCTGAATTAAATTGGCAACCTTTAACAGATAGTTCAGGGACTATTGGAAAGTTTGAATTTCATGTAAGGGGAGACAAGGGGGCTGAAAAACTCTTTTTCCATACAGGGAAACTTTTTAGAGAGGGAACGATTGAAAAGAGTAACCTTGATTATACTATCCGTTTAGACAATCTTCCGGCTAAGCGTGGAGTTGAGTTACATGCCTATTGGCCTCGGACCGATTTTGCTAGCGCTAGGGATCAGGGATTGAAAGGGAATCGTTTAGAAGAGTTTAATAAGATAGAAGACTCGATTTTTAAAGAAAAAGAGCAAAGTAAACAACTCGTTACTTGGGTCTTCCCTTCGATACTTTCTATCTCCTTGTTATTGAGCGTTTGCTTCTCTTTCATCTATAGAAGAAAGACCACTCCTTCAGTCAAATATGCCAAAAATCATCGTCTCTATGAACCACCAATGGAATTAGAGCCTATGGTTTTATCAGAGGCAGTCTACTCGACCTCCTTGGAGGAAGTGAGTCCCTTGGTCAAGGGAGCAGGTAAATTTACCTTTGATCAACTTATTCAAGCTACCTTGCTAGATGTGATAGACCGTGGAAATGTCTCTATCATTTCAGAAGGAGATGCAGTTGGTTTGAGGCTAGTAAAAGAAGATGGTTTGTCAAGCTTTGAGAAAGACTGTCTAAATCTGGCTTTTTCAGGCAAAAAAGAAGAAACTCTTTCCAATTTGTTTGCGGATTACAAGGTATCTGATAGTCTTTATCGTGGAGCCAAAGCTGCTGATGAAAAACGGATTCAAGCAAGAGGGCGTCAGCTCAAATCTTCTTTTGAAGAAGTATTGAAAGAGATGCAAGAAGGGGTGAGAAATCGAGTCTCCTTCTGGGGGCTCCCAGATTATTATCGTCCTTTAACTGGTGGGGAAAAGGCCTTGCAAGTGGGTATGGGGGTCTTGACTATCTTGCCCCTATTTATCGGATTTGGTTTGTTCTTGTACAGTTTGGATGTTTATGGCTATCTTTACCTCCTCTTGCCAATACTTGGTTTTCTAGGTTTGGTTTTGGCTGTTTTCTATTATTGGAAGCTTCGTCTAGATAATCGTGATGGTGTCCTAAATGAAGCAGGGGCAGAAGTCTACTATCTCTGGACCAGTTTTGAAAATATGTTGCGTGAGATTGCACGATTGGATCAGGCTGAATTGGAAAGTATTGTAGTCTGGAATCGCCTCTTGGTCTATGCGACCTTATTTGGCTATGCGGACAAGGTCAGCCATTTGATGAAGGTTCATCAGATTCAAGTGGAAAATCCAGATATCAATCTATATGTAGCTTATGGCTGGCACAGTATGTTTTATCATTCAAGCGCGCAAATGAGCCATTATGCTAGTGTCGCAAATACAGCAAGTACCTACTCCGTATCTTCTGGAAGTGGAAGTTCTGGCGGTGGTTTCTCTGGAGGCGGAGGTGGCGGCAGTATCGGCGCCTTTTAAAGAGAGCTATCACTGGCTGAAAAAATATGCTATAATGGAAGATAGAAAAAGGAGTAATCTATGTATCTTATTGAAATTTTAAAATCTATCTTCTTCGGTATTGTTGAAGGAATTACGGAATGGTTGCCGATTTCCAGTACAGGTCACTTGATTTTAGCAGAGGAGTTTATCCAATACCAAAATCAGAATGAAGCTTTTATGTCCATGTTTAATGTCGTGATTCAGCTTGGTGCTATTTTAGCAGTCATGGTTATTTACTTTAACAAGCTCAATCCTTTCAAACCGACTAAGGACAAGCAGGAAGTTCGTAAGACTTGGAGATTGTGGTTGAAGGTCTTGGTTGCAACTTTGCCTTTACTTGCCGTCTTTAAGTTTGATGATTGGTTTGATACCCACTTCCATAACATGGTTTCTGTTGCTCTTATGTTGATTATCTATGGGATTGCCTTTATCTATTTGGAAAAGCGAAACAAAGCGCGTGCTATCGAGCCAAGTGTAACAGAGTTGGACAAGCTTCCTTATACGACAGCTTTCTATATCGGACTCTTCCAAGTTCTTGCCCTTTTACCAGGAACCAGTCGTTCTGGTGCAACGATTGTCGGTGGTTTGTTGAATGGAACCAGTCGTTCAGTTGTGACAGAATTTACCTTCTATCTTGGAATTCCTGTTATGTTTGGAGCTAGTGCCTTAAAGATTTTCAAATTTGTGAAAGCAGGACAGCTCTTGAGTTTTGGGCAATTGTTCTTGCTCTTGGTTGCGATGGGAGTAGCCTTTGCAGTCAGCATGGTCGCTATTCGTTTCTTGACAAGCTATGTAAAAAAACACGACTTTACCCTTTTTGGTAAATACCGTATCGTGCTTGGTAGTGTCTTACTACTTTACAGCTTTGTCCGTTTATTTGTATAAGAAAAACCTTGAAGGGGCAACTCTTCAAGGTTTTATACTCTTCGAAAATCTCTTCAAACTGCATCAGCTCTATCTGCAACCTCAAAACAGTGTTTTGAGCAGCCTGCGGCTAGCTTTCTAGTTTGCTCTTTGATTTTCATTGAGCTTTAAAATCCAGTTACGGTAATCCCCAGCAGGCGGACGCCTTTTTCTTTCTCGTCCAACTCTTCATAGAGTTGCAGGGCTATTTGGCTGATCTGACTAGCATCCTGCGTTTTTTGATCCAGACTTTTTCGTTTAGTCAGAGTTGAAAAGTCTTCGTAGCGGATTTTCAGAATGACAATTTTTCCAGCTTTTTCTTGTTGACTGAGATTGAGAGCGACTCTTTCTGATAGGAGAGTCAGCTCTTTTTTGATGTCTTCCTCAGCACGTAGAATCTTCCCATAGGTTTTCTCCTTCCCGATTGATTTACGGATACGATTGGATTTGACTGGGGAATTGTGGATGCCACGAGCCTTTCGATAAAGGTCATAGCCCAGCCTGCCAAAACGGTCTATTAGGGTTACCTCAGGGACTTCAAGCAAATCAGCGCCGGTAAAAACGCCCATTTGATGAAGACGTTCTACCGTCTTTTTTCCTACTCCATGAAACTTGGAAATATCCATTTGTTTGAGAAAGTCCTCAGCCTGGTCAGGTAGAATCACTGTCAGACCATGTGGTTTTTGATAATCACTAGCCATTTTAGCTAAGAATTTGTTGTAGGAAACGCCAGCAGAAGCAGTTAGATGGAGTTCTTGCCAAATATCCTCTTGAATGAGGCGAGCGATTTTGACTGCTGACTTGATACCGAGTTTATTTTCTGTCACATCCAAATATGCTTCATCAATGCTCATGGGTTCTATTAAATCTGTATAACGCTTAAAGATAGCTCGAATCTGGAGTCCCACGACTTTGTATTTTTCATAATTTCCTGAGATAAAGACGGCCTGAGGACAACGTTCATAGGCTTCTTTGGAACTCATGGCTGAATGGACACCAAAAGCTCGCGCCTCATAGCTACAAGTGGAAACGACACCACGCCCACCTGTTTGTCGAGGGTCGCTACCGATAATGACAGGTTTTCCTCTGAGTTTAGGATTATCTCTGATTTCGACCGCAGCAAAAAAGGCATCCATGTCAATATGGATGATTTTTCTTGACAAATCATTTAATAAAGGAAAAATCAACATGTCTGGTCCCCTTTTTACTGCTTATTTTCTTTTATTATACCCTTTTTTCTGAAAAAAAGAAAAAAGGCTTTAATTTTTTCAAAAATATAATACAGTTTGGGATAAAATATAGACTGTTTTAGAAAAGAAAGTGTAAAAATAGGGATTTATCACTTGTTGAAATCGGTTACTGTATGGTATACTTGTCTCATGAATGTAACAGATGGATGTTACTAGAAAGAAAAAAGAGGACATTAACATGGTTGTTAAGACAGTTGTTGAAGCACAAGATATTTTTGACAAAGCTTGGGAAGGCTTCAAAGGCGTAGATTGGAAAGAAAAAGCAAGTGTGTCACGCTTTGTACAAGCTAACTACACACCTTATGACGGAGACGAAAGCTTCCTTGCAGGACCAACAGAACGTTCACTTCACATCAAAAAAATTGTAGAAGAAACTAAGGCTCACTACGAAGAAACTCGTTTCCCAATGGACACTCGTCCAACTTCTATCGCTGATATCCCTGCAGGATTTATCGATAAAGAAAACGAAGTTATCTTTGGTATCCAAAATGACGAACTCTTCAAATTGAACTTCATGCCAAAAGGTGGTATCCGTATGGCTGAAACCACTTTGAAAGAAAATGGATACGAACCAGACCCAGCTGTTCACGAAATCTTCACTAAATACGTAACAACAGTTAACGACGGTATCTTCCGCGCTTACACTTCAAACATTCGTCGCGCTCGTCACGCTCACACTGTAACTGGTCTTCCAGATGCATACTCACGCGGACGTATTATCGGTGTTTACGCACGTCTTGCTCTTTACGGTGCAGACTACTTGATGCAAGAAAAAGTAAACGACTGGAATGCAATTGAAGAAATCGATGAAGAAACAATCCGTCTTCGTGAAGAAATCAACCTTCAATACCAAGCATTGCAACAAGTTGTTCGCTTGGGTGACCTTTACGGAGTTGATGTTCGCAAACCAGCGATGAACGTTAAAGAAGCAATCCAATGGGTTAATATCGCCTTCATGTCTGTCTGCCGTGTTATCAACGGTGCTGCTACATCTCTAGGTCGTGTACCAATCGTATTGGACATTTTTGCAGAACGTGACCTGGCTCGTGGTACATTTACTGAATCAGAAATCCAAGAATTCGTTGATGATTTCGTTATGAAACTTCGTACAGTTAAATTTGCTCGTACTAAAGCTTATGACCAATTGTACTCAGGTGA
Source organism: Streptococcus mitis (assembly GCF_022137125.1). GTDB lineage: Bacteria > Bacillota > Bacilli > Lactobacillales > Streptococcaceae > Streptococcus > Streptococcus mitis_CE. The sequence goes on from NZ_JAKNEQ010000002.1 coordinate 147,146, forward strand.
CCCAACTTTCATCACAACTTCTATGGCTGGTATGGGTAACGACGGTCGTCACCGTGTTACTAAGATGGACTACCGTTTCTTGAACACTCTTGACAACATCGGTAACTCACCAGAACCAAACTTGACAGTTCTTTGGACTGACAAATTGCCATACAACTTCCGTCGCTACTGTATGCACATGAGCCACAAACACTCTTCTATCCAATACGAAGGTGTAACAACAATGGCTAAAGACGGATATGGTGAAATGAGCTGTATCTCATGCTGTGTGTCTCCACTTGACCCAGAAAATGAAGAACAACGCCACAACATCCAGTACTTCGGTGCTCGTGTAAACGTATTGAAAGCCCTTCTTACTGGTTTGAACGGTGGTTACGACGATGTTCACAAAGACTACAAAGTATTTGACATCGAACCAATCCGTGACGAAGTTCTTGAATTTGAATCAGTTAAAGCTAACTTTGAAAAATCTCTTGACTGGTTGACTGACACTTACGTAGATGCTTTGAACATCATCCACTACATGACTGATAAGTACAACTACGAAGCTGTTCAAATGGCCTTCTTGCCAACTAAACAACGTGCGAACATGGGATTCGGTATCTGTGGATTTGCTAACACTGTTGATACATTGTCAGCTATCAAATACGCTACAGTTAAACCAATCCGTGACGAAAATGGCTACATCTACGATTACGAAACAATCGGTGAATACCCACGTTGGGGTGAAGATGACCCACGTTCAAACGAATTGGCAGAATGGTTGATCGAAGCTTACACAACTCGTCTACGTAGCCACAAACTTTACAAAGACGCAGAAGCTACAGTATCACTTTTGACAATCACATCTAATGTTGCTTACTCTAAACAAACTGGTAACTCACCAGTCCACAAAGGTGTATACCTCAACGAAGATGGTTCTGTCAACTTGTCTAAACTTGAATTCTTCTCACCAGGTGCTAACCCATCTAACAAAGCTAAAGGTGGATGGTTGCAAAACTTGAACTCACTTTCTAGCCTTGACTTTAGTTACGCAGCTGATGGTATCTCATTGACTACACAAGTTTCACCTCGCGCGCTTGGTAAGACTCGTGACGAACAAGTTGATAACTTGGTAACAATCCTTGATGGTTACTTCGAAAACGGTGGACAACACGTTAACTTGAACGTTATGGACTTGAACGATGTTTACGAAAAGATCATGTCAGGTGAAGACGTTATCGTACGTATCTCTGGATACTGTGTAAACACTAAATACCTCACTCCAGAACAAAAAACTGAATTGACACAACGTGTCTTCCACGAAGTTCTTTCAATGGATGATGCATTGAGCTAATCAATTAACTTGAATAAGGAAAAGGAACCCTCGGTCAAACGACTGAGGGTTATTTTTTGGACTATTAAATTCCTTAAGTCAGGTATTGAAATGTCTGACCGGGATTCAAAGATACTTGTTGAGTTGCGGGAGGTATTTGATATTCAATGAAAATCAAAGAGCAAACTAGGAAGCTAGCCGCAGGTTGCTCAAAGCACCGCTTTGAGGTTGTAGATAAGACTGACAAAGTCAGTCACACATATACGGCAAGGCGAAGCTGACGTGGTATTTTTATTTTCGAAGAGTATGAAAATAAAAATACCACACTTTGTAGGTTTACAAGGTGTGGTTGTATTTTATCTCTTAGACCAAGTTCTCTTCATAAAGAGAAGTAGGATTGGATAAATCTCCAAGCGCCCTGCAATCATTGCAAAGGAGAGGAGAATTTTTGAGATAGGACTAAAGATTGAGAAACTAGAAGTGGTTCCTAGAATAGGTCCGATATTATTGAAACAGCTAAAGACAGCACTGGTAACGACTAGAAAATCATTGCTATCTAGGCTGATAATAAAGATAAGGGATAGCAAAATCATAGAATAGATGACAAAGTACTTGAGAATCTTATGCTGGGTATCTTTGTCAATCACCGTTTTATTAACATGGAGGGTCAAAACACGGTGGGGCGATAGGATTGACAAAATTTGGTTTTTAGCAATTTTTGAAAGGATGAGGCCTCGAATAACCTTGAGTCCACCTGCGGTTGAGCCAGCAGAACCACCGATTCCCATGAGGAAGAGAAGGATAAATTGGGAGAAGAGGGGCCAGTTGGTAATATCCCCGTAACCAAAACCAGTCGTCGTAATGATATTGGAAACTTGGAAGAAGGCCATTTCAAAACTCTTTGAAAATCCTGGATAGAGATAGAGAGTATTGAGGCTAATCAAGCCTGTAGAAAGCAGAACAATTACCAAGTAAGCTCGGAGTTCTTCATCTCCAAAGAAGGCCTTGACGCGACGGAGCATGAGGTAGTAGTAGAGATTGAAATTTACCCCAAAAACCAAAACTCCGATACTAACCAGATAGGTAATCAGTGAGCTACCATAGTGGGCAATTCCATCGTTATAGACGGTAAATCCTCCGGTACCCGCTGTCCCCATAGCAATGACAAAACTATCAAATAGGGGCATGCCGGCTAGATAATAGATGATGACAAAGAGGGAAAAGAGAGCAAGGTAGAGGAGATAGAGAATCTGGGCAGTATTTTTGAGTTTGGATACAACCTTGCCAAAAACAGGGCCAGGAACCTCAGCTTTCATCACTTCTAGGTGGCTATTCTTGGCATTGTCCATAATAGCAAGTGCAAAAACAAGCACTCCCATCCCTCCAATCAAGTGGGTAAAACTTCGCCAGAAGAGGAGGGAACGACTGAGAACCGAAACGTCGTTCAGAATAGTTGCTCCAGTAGTTGTAAAGCCAGAACTGATTTCAAAAAAGGCATCGATAACGCTGGGAATTTGCTTAGCAAAAACAAAGGGGAGACCGCCAAAGAAGGACCAAAGGATCCAACAGAGGGCAACAATCAAGACTCCCTCCTTGGCATAAATCCGTTGATTTTTGGGCTTTTGTAAAATTCCTGAACCGCCTAGTAATACGAGAATCCCTATTGTTGAAAAGAGGGCCGTAAAGACTTGGCTCGATTCACGGTAATAGACAGCGACAGACACAGGAACCAAAAGAAGAACAGCTTCAATCAAAAGTAATTTTGAAAGGAGGTAACGAATCATACTTTTATTCATTTCTTACCTCGCGATCAAGTCATAAATCTTGGTGATGTTTGGCAACAAGGTTGTTACTAGGAGCTTGTCTCCAACTTCCAACATATCCTCCCCAGTAGGGAAAATAGTCTTGCCCTTTCGAATGATGGCTGCTATAAGAACCCCTTTTTTTAGTTTTAGTTGAGAAAGAGGTTTGGAAGTCATTTTATTAGCTTCCTTGATATGAAATTGCAGGGTTTCGATTTGGCCATTGGCTAGATGGTGCATGGCCTGAAGGTCTGAATACTGGGCATTAACCCGACCACGAATAAAGTGCATAATCGTATCTACAGCGATGCTTTTAGGTGTGATGATACTTGAAAAATCAGGCGCATTGATAATTTCGAGGAGACTGGTACGATTGACCTTGGTGATATTTTTTTGTACACCTACCCTGTCAAGGAACATAGAGGTAATCAGATTTTCCTCATCAACCCCTGTTAGAGTCGCAACGGCATCATAGTTTTGAGCACTTTCTTCCAGCAGGATATCTTTTGCGGTACCATCTCCTTGAACGATGTAGAGGTTTGGGAATTTCTCGCTAAAGAAGCTAGCGATTTCAGGATTGATTTCAATAACCTTGGTATCAATACGACTGTCTTTTAGGATACCTAGTAGATAATAGGCGATTCTACCAGCTCCAACAATAAGAAGGCTCTTCACGGCACGAGATTTAAAATAATTATGGAAGAGCATCATATCAACACGGTTACCAGTGACAAAGATTCTATCTTTATCCTGTATGGTCATGTCACCGCTTGGAATGATAATTTGATGATCCCTCTCTATAGCGCAGACAATAACATTGCCAAATTTTTTACGAAAATCAGAAATGGGCATTTGGCAAAGACCGCTGGAAGATTTAACAGTGAATTCCATGAGGCTAACGCGTCCACCAAAGAAACGTTCGACAGAGAGGGCGTTGGGGAAGTCAATGATATTCGCGATAGCGCGGGCAGCCAGGAGCTCAGGGTTAACGATAAGAGAAAAACCGAGAATATTCTTTTCCTTGAAATAAGAGTTAGAATATTCAGGGTTCCGCACCCGAACGATGGTCTCTTTAGCTCCCATTTTTTTGGCTAGAACGGCTGCAATCATGTTCACTTCATCGTATTCAGTCAGGGCGATAAAGATATCACAATCCTGGACACTGGCTTGCTCAAGGATGGTAAAATCGGCCCCGTTACCAAGGATACCCATGATATCAAAGCGATTAACAATATGATTGAGAACAGCTTCGTCTTGCTCAATCAGCAAAACATCATGCTTTTCTGCAACCAAGGAGCGACAGAGGGCAGAACCAACTTTTCCCCCTCCGACAAGGATAATTTTCATAATAAAACCTACTTTTTCATGATGTAACTATCATACCTTTTTTCAAGAAAAAATGCACCTACTAGCTAATAACAAGAGCTTTTAGTAGGAAATTTGCTATAAGGTAAAACTATACCCTAATCAATTGAAATAGCTATTAGCGACTTTCTCTGAAATATGGTATGATAAAGGATATACAAGGAGATAAAATGAATAATAATTTACTGGTATTACAATCAGACTTTGGTCTGGTTGATGGTGCGGTATCGGCTATGATTGGAGTGGCTTTAGAAGAGTCTCCCACCTTAAAAATTCATCACTTGACGCACGATATCACGCCTTATAATATTTTTGAGGGGAGCTATCGTCTCTTTCAGACGGTGGATTACTGGCCTGAGGGAACGACATTTGTATCGGTGGTCGATCCAGGTGTCGGCTCGAAACGTAAGAGTGTGGTTGCCAAGACTGCAAAAAATCAATATATTGTCACGCCAGACAATGGGACTCTTTCTTTTATCAAGAAACACGTTGGCATTGTAGCTATTCGTGAGATTTCTGAAGTGGCCAATAGACGTCAAAATACAGAGCATTCTTATACCTTCCACGGTCGTGATGTCTATGCCTATACTGGTGCTAAACTAGCCAGTGGTCACATTAGTTTTGAGGAAGTGGGGCCAGAGCTCAGTGTGGATCAGATTGTAGAGCTTCCAGTCGTAGAGACAATCATAGAAGATCATCTGGTGAAGGGAGCTATTGATATTCTGGATGTGCGTTTTGGTTCGCTTTGGACCTCTATCACGCGAGAAGAATTTTACAAGCTGGAACCAGCATTCGGTGACCGTTTTGAAGTGACTATCTATCACGCTGATATGCTGGTCTATCAAAATCAGGTTGTTTATGGCAAATCATTTGCAGATGTGAGAATTGGGCAACCCATCCTTTACATCAACTCTCTCTATCGTTTAGGTCTGGCTATCAACCAAGGTTCCTTTGCCAAGGCCTATAATGTGGGTGTCGGTTCATCTTGGACCATTGAAATAAAGAAAATAGAATCATAAAATAGGAGAATATAGATGAAAAATCAATCAATTAAACAAGTTGTTGCTATCGGTGTTGGAGCTGCGCTCTTTGTTGTCATCGGGATGATCAGTATTCCAACGCCTGTTCCAAATACAAGCATCCAGCTTCAGTATGCGGTACAGAGCCTCTTGTCTATTATTTTTGGCCCTCTAGTGGGACTACTTGTTGGTTTAATTGGGCATGCAGTGAAGGACTCTCTTGCTGGCTACGGTCTATGGTGGACTTGGATTATTGCTAGTGGTCTCTTTGGTCTAGCCGTCGGACTCTTTAGAAAATACATTCGAGTAACACAGGGTGTTTTTGAGTTGAAGGATATTGTCTTCTTTAACCTCATTCAGATTGTTGCAAATGCTCTTGTTTGGGGTGTCTTGGCACCACTTGGAGATGTTGTGATTTATCAAGAAGCGGCAGAAAAAGTATTTGCCCAAGGGATTGTTGCGGGAATTGCAAATGCTGTAACTGTAGCTATCGCAGGTACCCTTCTCTTGCTAGCTTATTCACGTACGCAGACTCGTTCAGGAAGTTTGAAAAAGGATTAACATAAGAGAAAAGGCTGGACAACCAGTCTTTTTCGATGTTTATTGATTAGTTAGGCAAGCAAGCTATGATAGGAATCTTGTTGGCGCTAAGATTTTAAGAGAAGAGACTGCAAGAAGGGGTAGATTTATGATAAAATAGAAGTCTAAGAAGCGAATGAAGAGAGTAAGATGAAAGAAGCTATAATTGAGTGGAAGGATTTCTCTTTCCAGTATGAAACGCAACAAGAACCAACCTTGCAAGGAGTGGACTTGACCATTTATAAGGGAGAGAAAGTCTTAATTGTTGGGCCATCTGGGTCAGGTAAGTCGACCTTGGGTCAATGTTTGAATGGGATTATTCCCAATATTTACAAGGGTCAGACATCTGGAGAATTTTTGATCAGGGGGCAAGCAGCATTTGATATGAGCATCTACGATAAATCTCATCTGGTCAGTACAGTTTTGCAGGATACTGATGGGCAGTTTATCGGTCTGTCTGTGGCAGAAGATTTGGCTTTTGCTCTAGAAAATGATGTAACAAGTTTAGAAGAGATGAAAAGCCGTGTTCATAAATGGGCTGAAAAGCTGGACCTTCTTTCTTTACTGTCTCAGCGTCCTCAGGATTTGTCAGGTGGACAAAAGCAGCGGGTCAGTCTGGCTGGTGTCTTGATTGATGAGAGTCCGATTCTTTTGTTTGATGAGCCACTTGCCAATCTGGATCCCAAGTCAGGTCAGGATATTATCGAATTGATTGACCAGATTCATAAGGAAGAGGGAACGACGACACTTATTATTGAGCATCGTTTGGAGGATGTTCTGCATCGCCCTGTGGATCGGATTGTCTTGATCAATGATGGTCGTATTCTCTTTAATGGGAGCCCTGACCAGCTACTGGCGACTGATTTATTGACCCAAAATGGAATTCGAGAACCCCTTTATCTAACCACTCTCCGTCAATTGGGTGTGGATTTAGCCAAGGAAGAACAATTAGCAAATCTGGATAACTTGTCTATCTCAAAAGGCCAGATTCAGTTGCGGACGGAACTGGTAAAAGAAACCCCAGAATTGCAGTCACTCTTTAAATTAGAGGATGTGTCTTTTTCTTATGATGATAGACCGATTTTAAAATCCATTTATTTAGATATTAAAAAGGGTGAAAAGATTGCCATTGTCGGAAAAAATGGAGCAGGGAAATCAACTCTAGCCAAGGCCATAAGTAGCTTTATCCAGACGGAAGGCCGCTATCTTTGGGAAGAGCAGGATATAAAAGGAGATTCGGTAGCAGAACGGGCGGAACGAGTAGGCTATGTGCTGCAAAATCCTAATCAAATGATTTCAACCAATATGATTTTTGATGAGGTGGCTCTAGGGCTCCGTTTGCGAGGTGTGAATGAGAAGGAAATTGAAACGAGAGTCTATGAAACCTTGAAAATCTGCGGTCTCTATGAATTCCGTAATTGGCCCATTTCTGCCCTGTCATTTGGTCAGAAAAAACGTGTCACTATTGCATCGATTTTGGTTTTAGGAGCTGAAATTATCCTCCTAGATGAACCGACTGCAGGTCAGGACCAGAAGAACTATACTGAGATTATGGAATTTCTCGAAGAGTTGCATCAAAAAGGGCATACCATTGTCATGATTACTCATGATATGCAATTGATGCTGGATTATTCAGACCGAGCTCTTGTCATGGTGGATGGGGAACTGATTGCCGATACTGATCCAGCTAGTCTTTTGAGCAATCCTGAGCTGTTAGTAAAAGCCAATCTAAAAGAAACTTCAATCTTCAACTTGGCCAAGAAACTAGACGTGGATCCACTTGCTTTAACGGCATTTTATAAAGAAAGGAGAGAAGGATGCAAGCTAAATTAATCGGTTACCAGCATAGAGATACTGTGATTCATCGCTTGTCAGGAGCTGGTAAACTCCTCTTTTTCATCCTTGTATCATTGGCGGCCATGATTAGCTATGATACCAGACTGCTTGTTCTGATTGCTATTTTTTCGGTCTTTCTCCTCTATTTGTCAGAAATCCGCTTTAAAGATGTTTCCTTTGTAGCAGTTTTTGCGACGGTATTTGCTGTTTTAAACGTTTTGATGGTCTATCTCTTTTCTCCCGAGTATGGGGTTGGACTTTACGGAGAGAGAAGTGTGATTTGGCAGGGAATCGGTTCCTACACTCTGACCAGTCAAGAGCTCTTTTATCTGCTAAATCTGGCCATTAAGTACCTTTGCACTATTCCTCTGGCTATTATCTTTTTGATGACAACCCACCCTAGTCAGTTTGCTTCCAGTTTAAATCAAATTGGTGTGCCTTACAAGATTGCCTATTCAGTCAGCCTGACCTTACGCTATATTCCAGATTTGCAGGAAGAATTCTTTACTATCAAGATGTCTCAGGAAGCGCGTGGGATGGAATTATCCAAGAAAGCTTCTCTTATGCAACGAATCAAAGGCAATCTGCGCATTATTACTCCCTTGATTTTTAGCTCGCTAGAACGCATTGATACCATCGCGACCGCCATGGAGCTTCGGCGCTTTGGGAAAGAGAAAAAACGCACTTGGTATAGTTATCAGGCCTTGAAAAAAGGAGATTATCTTACCTTGCTCTTGGCAGCCTTGTTTTTAGTAGCTAGTTTACTACTTATCTTGCAGAATCAGGGACGATTTTACAACCCTTGGAAATAGCTTGAAAAAATTGAAAAAATCAAGTCGTTTCTATTGACAATGATTCTGAAAGTGTTATACTAAGAAAGTAGTTTCGCTGATTTACTTCAAACCTGTTGTGAGGTAAGTTAACGATGCCTTAACCACGCTGTTTGCTGAGCTTGACTCCGGGCAGTGTGGCTATTTTTTTGCAATGGTGAAAGGAAGCAAGTCATGACAAATCACATTGTATTATTTGAACCTCAAATTCCACAAAATACAGGCAATATCGCGCGTACTTGCGCTGCGACCAATTCTCCCCTCCACATCATCAAGCCAATGGGCTTTCCTATCGATGATCGCAAGATGAAGCGGGCGGGGTTGGATTATTGGGATAAGCTAGAGATTTATTTTTACGAGAGTTTGGAGGATTTCATGTCTCAGATGAAGGGCAAACTCTACCTGATTTCTAAATTCGCTGAGAAAGTGTATTCTGATGTGGATTTATCGACTGACGAGGACCATTATTTTCTTTTTGGACGTGAAGACAAGGGTTTACCTGAAGACTTTATGCGCGAACATCCTGAGAAGGCTCTTCGTATTCCTATGAATGATGAACATGTCCGCAGTCTTAATGTGTCTAATACCGTCTGCATGATTGTCTATGAGGCTCTTCGCCAGCAGAACTTTGCAGGTCTTGAGCTTGTTCATACCTATGAAGTGGATAAATTGAAATAAAAAATGAAAATGAAAATGAACAAAATGCTTGCGCTTGCAAGCGTTTTTTGTTATGATAAAAGAGTCTTCAGGGCAGGGTGTGATTCCCGACCGGCGGTAAATTTGACTATCTATTTTAGTTTTCTCGTCGTTGTCTTGTCTCGATATACTTTAAGTATTATCTTCGACTGCGACGCCTAGATAAATCTAAAATATCTTAGCCAAATAAGTCCGCGAGCGCAAGCTGATGTGGTGAGATTCCACAACCGACAGTATAGTCTGGATGGGAGAAGACGAAAGAATAGCTTTGTCTGTTCTGATAGATTTATAGCTAAACTGTAACCGCTTGCTTGAATTTCCTTAATAGAGTGAGAGGGGACTTTTGGGATATAAAAAGTGAGAATAGATAGAGGAATCCTTTCTAACTTCTTCTGATTTTATAGAAAATTGGAGGAACCTGTTATGACAAACACACGTCGACTTTCGACCATTGCGATTTTATCAGCCATCTCATTTGTGCTGATGTACTTTGACTTTCCGCTTTTGCCAGCGGCGTCCTTCCTCAAGATCGAATTTAGTATCTTGCCAGTCCTTGTGGGTCTGGTGGTCATGGATTTGCCTGCTGCTCTAGGAATTCTCTTGCTTCGCTCACTATTGAAATTGCTTCTTAACAGCCAGGGAGTGAATACTTACATTGGCTTGCCAATGAATATCGTAGCTTTAGGAGTTTTTGTCATCGTATTTGCTTTGATTTGGAAAAAGGAACGGACAACCCTTCGTTTCCTACTAGGCTCTCTAGCTGGAACTATTGGTTTAACCGTGGCTATGTTGGTTCTCAACTATGTTTATGCTGTTCCTTTGTATGCTAAGTTTGCTAACTTTGATATTGGAAAAATTTTGGGACTTTCCAACTACCTAATGACCATGGTATTACCTTTTAACTTGATTGAGGGTGTAATCTTTTCCGTTTCATTCTGGTTGTTGTACGTCCTTTTGAAACCAACCTTAAAACACTATGAAAGATAAACAAACATTTTTAATGAAGGGCAGTTTTGCCCTTTTACTTTTCGTTATTCTTGGCTACATGGTCAAATTTTACCCTGAAACGCTGGTCGGTTTTGACCAACCGATACAGACAGCCGTTCGAGGAGACTTGCCAGATTATTTGACTACTCTCTTCCGAGCCATTACACGCCTGATTGATATCCCAGTGATTATCACCTGGGTTGCCATCGCAGCCTTTGTCTTTTATCGTAAAAGATGGAAGATAGAAAGTTTCTTCATGCTGGGAAATCTGGCTTTGGCAGGTCTTTTAATCGTGACCTTTAAAAATATCTACCAGCGCCCACGACCAGCTATATTACACTTGGTAGAGGAGAAGGGATTTTCTTTTCCAAGTGGACATTCTCTGGCTGTAACCTTGATGGTAGGCACTCTGATTGTCGTCCTCAGTCAACGGATGAAAGATCCAGTCTGGAGAAAAATCGTGCAAATCGTGCTAGGTCTCTACCTAGTCAGTGTGTTGGTATCAAGGGTCTATCTGGGAGTTCATTACCCATCAGATGTCCTTGCCAGTCTCTGTGTGGGTTTGGGAGTCCTGTTTATCGAATTTCCCTTTTATGATAAGCTCCGCTTCCAATGGCGATTTAAAGGCAAACAGAAGTGAGTATCAAATTCCCTTGAGGAGAAAGAAATGAAAGTCAACATAAAAGATCTTCATCCAACTCAACTATACTTATCAGAAAAGAAACTGGCAGGAATCCAGACACTTTATCAGTCTGTAGAACTAAACAATGTTGATCCAATTGCTATTCTTGCATTTGGAAATTGCTTGTTGATTACAGATGGGCATCACAGGGCTTATCAGGCTTTATTGGCAGGTCGGGATACGATTTCTGCTGAGTTTGATAGAGACGGCGGTGATGAACTATATCATCTCTATGCGCAAGCTTGTGAGGAAAGAAAGATTTACTCTGTTCTGGATTTAAAAAATCATATCTTACCTCAAGATGAGTATGAAGCAAAATGGTATAACTGGTGTGAGGGTTTTAATCAAGCAACAACTCTCTTATTGAAAAGGAAAGCAGATGAAACAGACCCTACAAATAGATCATGCACTGCGTCTTGTTCCTTATTATAAGGTCAATCATTGTGAGGAAGCTTTGGCTTGGTATCAGGATGTGAACTTGGTTTACCTCGTAGATGGTGTGAAGCGACCTTACAGTCCAGCGACCTTGGAAGCTATGTATTCCTATTTGGATCAGCATGGTGAGCTTTTTTGGATTGAAGTCAAGGACAAGGGAGAATGGTTTCCAATTGGGGATGTTACTCTATCTCAGGATAATCTCCCCATTGTGATTGGGAATCCCGCTTACCAACATCGAGGACTTGGGAAAAAGATTCTAAGTACTTTGATTGAATTGGCTCGAGTAAAAGGATGGAAAGAATTGAAAGTCAAGGAAATCTACACCTACAATCATACTTCTAGGAGGTGTTTCAAGTCGCTTGGATTTGTGGAAGATGGAGTAACAGAAAAAGGAACGAGTTTTATACTGAAATTAGTCTAATCTAACTTGTTTTTTAACTAAAAATCTGATAAACTATGTAGTAATTGAATAGAAATCCGCAAGACTAGTAGCCTAAGGGAAATATATCAGGGAGGAGAGCCGTGACTGAAAGCTCTCTATATGAAAGCTGGGTGAATTCACTTGCCTATGGATTCAGAAATAAAGGTCTGACTTGTCAGATAAAAACGGATGGTACCGCGTGTCAACGCTCCGAGTGGAGTTTTTGGCATGTGGTTTTCTTTTTATCTACGAGAGACTGATGGAGGAATTATGTCAACTATTGAAGAACAATTAAAAGCGCTTCGTGAAGAAACGCTAGCTAGCTTGAAGCAGATTTATGCTGAAAATGAAAAAGAGCTGCAAGAATTGCGCGTCTCTGTCCTTGGTAAAAAAGGTTCCCTTACTGAAATTCTTAAAGGGATGAAGGATGTATCAGCAGAAATGCGCCCTGTTATCGGAAAACACGTCAATGAAGCTCGTGATGTTTTGACAGCTGCATTTGAAGAATCAGCTAAGCTCTTGGAAGAAAAGAAAGTTGAAGCTCAACTAGCAAGTGAGAGCATTGATGTTACGCTTCCAGGTCGTCCAGTTGCGACTGGTCACCGTCACATCCTCACACAAACCAGTGAGGAAATTGAAGACATCTTCATCGGGATGGGTTACCAAGTAGTGGATGGTTTTGAAGTTGAACAAGACTACTATAACTTTGAACGTATGAATCTTCCCAAAGACCACCCAGCTCGCGACATGCAGGACACTTTCTACATCACAGAAGAAATCTTACTCCGTACTCACACGTCTCCAGTGCAGGCGCGTGCTATGGATGCCCATGATTTTTCAAAAGGTCCTTTGAAAATGATCTCACCAGGGCGTGTCTTCCGTCGTGATACGGACGATGCGACCCACAGTCACCAGTTCCACCAAATTGAAGGCTTAGTTGTTGGGAAAAATATCTCTATGGCTGATCTTCAAGGAACCCTTCAGTTGATTGTGCAAAAAATGTTCGGTGAAGAGCGTCAGATCCGTCTGCGTCCATCTTACTTCCCATTCACAGAGCCATCTGTTGAGGTGGATGTTTCTTGCTTCAAGTGTGGTGGAGAAGGCTGTAACGTATGTAAGAAAACTGGTTGGATCGAAATTATGGGTGCCGGTATGGTTCACCCACGTGTCCTTGAAATGAGTGGTATCGATGCGACTGTTTACTCTGGATTTGCCTTTGGTCTTGGACAAGAGCGTGTAGCTATGCTTCGTTACGGAATCAACGATATCCGTGGATTCTACCAAGGAGATGTCCGTTTCTCAGAACAGTTTAAATAATGATTAGAAAAGTAGAAATGGCAGATGTTGAGGTGTTGACTAAAATAGCCAAACAAACCTTTCGTGAAACATTTGCTCATGATAATACGGAAGAGCAGTTACAGGAATACTTTGAAGATGCTTATAGTCTGAGAGTTTTGTCAACTGAGTTGGAAAATCCAGAATCCGAAACCTATTTCATTATGCATGAAGAGGAGATAGCTGGTTTTCTCAAGGTCAACTGGGGAAGTGCTCAGACTGAGAGAGAATTAGAGGATGCTTTTGAAATTCAACGCCTCTATGTGCTACAAAAATTCCAAGGATTTGGATTCGGTAAGCAACTGTTTGAATTCGCTCTTGAACTTGCTACAAAAAATAGTTTTTCCTGGGTTTGGTTAGGTGTTTGGGAGCATAATACAAAAGCTCAAGCGTTTTATAATCGATATGGTTTTGAAAAATTTAGCCAACATTATTTTATGATTGGCCAAAAAGTAGATACGGATTGGTTACTGAAAAAGAAATTAAGGTAAGAAGAGGATTCTTCTATTGAAATGATAGGAAAGGAAAAGAACTAGAGTGATAACTGTCATTCTGGAAAACTAAATTATGCTTGTATCTTATAAATGGTTAAAAGAATTGGTGGACATTGATGTGCCATCACAAGAGTTGGCTGAAAAAATGTCAACTACAGGGATCGAGGTAGAAGGTGTCGAATCACCTGCTGCCGGTCTCTCGAAAATTGTCGTCGGTGAGGTCTTGTCTTGCGAAGATGTGCCAGAAACTCACCTCCATGTTTGTCAGGTTAACGTTGGCGAAGAAGAAGCCCGTCAAATCGTTTGTGGTGCCCCAAATGTGCGTGCTGGCATCAAGGTTATGGTGGCTCTTCCAGGAGCTCGCATCGCTGACAACTACAAAATCAAAAAAGGAAAAATCCGTGGTTTCGAGTCACTTGGGATGATCTGTTCACTTGGTGAACTGGGAATTTCTGACTCAGTTGTACCAAAGGAATTCGCAGATGGCATCCAAATCTTGCCTGAAGACGCCGTTCCAGGTGAGGAAGTCTTCTCATATCTAGACTTGGATGATGAAATCATCGAACTTTCTATCACACCCAACCGTGCGGATGCCCTTTCTATGCGTGGAGTGGCTCACGAAGTGGCAGCTATCTATGATAAGGCAGTCAACTTTAAAGAATTTACTCTTTCAGAAACTGACCAAGCTGCAGCAGATGCTCTTTCTGTGGGCATTGAGACAGACAAGTCGCCTTACTATGCAGCTCGTATCTTGGACAATGTGACTATCGCACCAAGTCCACAATGGTTGCAAAATCTTCTTATGAATGAAGGTATCCGTCCTATTAACAACGTGGTGGACGTGACAAACTACATCCTGCTCTACTTTGGTCAACCAATGCACGCCTTTGACTTGGATACCTTTGAAGGGAGTGATATCCGTGTGCGTGAAGCGCGTGCTGGTGAAAAATTGATGACTTTAGATGGTGAAGAACGTGACTTGGACGTGAATGACTTAGTTATCACTGTCGCAGACAAGCCAGTAGCCCTTGCAGGTGTTATGGGTGGTCAAGCAACAGAAATCTCTGAGAAATCTAGTCGTGTCGTCCTTGAAGCTGCAGTCTTCAACGGAAAATCAATACGTAAGACCAGCGGTCGTCTCAACCTTCGTTCTGAGTCATCTTCTCGCTTTGAAAAAGGTATCAATGTGGCAACTGTTAACGAAGCTCTTGATGCGGCAGCTAGCATGATTGCAGAGCTTGCAGGTGCAACGGTACGTAAAGGTATCGTTTCAGCAGGTGAGCTTGATACCTCTGATGTGGAAGTTTCTTCAACTCTTGCTGATGTTAACCGTGTCCTCGGAACTGATCTTTCTTATGCTGATGTAGAAGACGTCTTCCGTCGTCTTGGCTTTGGCCTTTCTGGAAATGCAGATAGCTTTACAGTCAGCGTACCTCGTCGTCGTTGGGATATCACAATCGAGGCAGACCTCTTTGAAGAAATCGCTCGTATCTATGGTTATGACCGCTTGCCAACCAGCCTTCCAAAAGATGATGGTACAGCTGGTGAATTGACAGCCACACAAAAACTCCGCCGTCAAGTTCGTACCATTGCTGAAGGGGCAGGTTTGACAGAAATCATCACCTACGCTCTGACAACGCCTGAAAAAGCAGTTGAGTTTACGGCTCAACCAAGTAACCTTACTGAACTCATGTGGCCAATGACAGTGGACCGTTCTGTCCTCCGTCAAAATATGATCTCAGGTATTCTTGATACTGTTGCCTACAACGTGGCTCGTAAGAACAAAAACTTGGCCCTTTACGAGATCGGAAAAGTCTTTGAACAAACAGGCAATCCAAAAGAAGAACTTCCAAATGAGATTAATAGCTTTGCCTTTGCCTTGACAGGCTTGGTTGCTGAAAAAGATTTCCAAACAGCAGCAGTTCCAGTTGATTTCTTCTATGCTAAAGGAATCCTTGAGGCCCTCTTTGCTCGTTTGGGCCTCCAAGTAACCTATACGGCAACATCTGAAATCGCTAGCCTCCACCCAGGACGTACAGCTATGATTTTACTCGGTGACCAAGTTCTTGGTTTCCTTGGCCAAGTGCATCCAGTCACTGCTAAGGCTTACGATATTCCAGAAACGTATGTAGCTGAGCTCAACCTTTCAGCAATCGAAGTGGTCCTTCAACCTGCTACTCCATTTGTGGAAATCACCAAATTCCCAGCAGTTAGCCGTGACGTTGCCCTTCTCCTTAAGGCAGAAGTGACTCACCAAGAAGTTGTGGACGCTATCCAAGCTGCCGGCGTGAAACGTTTGACAGATATCAAACTCTTTGACGTCTTCTCAGGTGAAAAATTGGGACTTGGTATGAAGTCAATGGCCTATAGCTTGACCTTCCAAAATCCAGAAGACAGCTTAACGGACGAAGAAGTCGCACGCTACATGGAAAAAATCCAAGCGTCTCTTGAAGAAAAAGTCAATGCAGAAATGCGTTAACTTATCAATCCATCCTTCGGGGTGGATTTTTGCTTTTCAAATAACAATTCAGGATCAAAAATAGACAGTTGAGGAACAGAGAAGATAAATTGGAGTTTACCAGTGTATAATGTATTCATAACTCAAAGTACCCTAAGATTTTTTACTAAAATGAGGATGATAAAATGGACAAAAATCATTGTAAAGGCTATCAAAAAGGAGTATAATGAGTGCAAGACATTTCGGAGGTGAAAGATGCTAGAAGTAAGAAGTCTAGAGAAAAGTTTTGGACCCAAGCAAGTTTTGTTTGGTATTGACTTTCAAGCGCGACCAGGTCGTATTTTGGGATTAGTCGGGAAAAACGGTGCTGGGAAAACAACGATTTTCCACAGTATTTTGAAGTTTTTAGAATATCAAGGAGAAATTAGTCTGGATGGTCAGGATATTCGTCAGGAGACCTACGCTCGGATTGGCTATCTACCTGAAGAACGCAGTCTCATGCCTAAATTGACAGTCCTTGAACAAGTTCGTTATTTGGCGACTCTAAAGGGCATGGATGCTAAGGAAATCAAGGAAAAACTCCCTCAATGGATGAAGAGGTTGGAAGTGAAAGGGAAGCTGACAGATAAAATCAAGAGTCTGTCAAAAGGAAATCAACAGAAGATTCAGCTCATCATTACTCTGATTCATGAACCAGACTTGATTATCTTGGATGAGCCTTTCAGTGGATTGGACCCAGTCAATACAGAATTGCTCAAGCAAGTCATTTTTCAAGAAAAAGAACGTGGGGCAACCATTATCTTTTCTGATCATGTCATGACCAATGTCGAGGAACTTTGTGATGATATTTTGATGATTCGAGATGGTCGTGTGGTCTTGCATGGACCAGTTCAGGATGTCCGCAACCAATACGGGAAAACGCGTCTCTTTGTTTCAAGTGAACGAAGCAAGGAAGAATTGGAAAAACTTCCTCATGTCAAACAGGTGAGCTTGACCAAGCAAGGCAGTTGGAAATTGATCTTAGAGGATGAGAGTGCTGGAAGGGAACTTTTCCCAATCTTGACTCAAGGGCAATATATCGCAACCTTTGACCAGCAAGCGCCAACAATCGATGAAATCTTTAAACTAGAATCAGGGGTGGAAGTATGAGAAATATGTGGGTTGTAATCAAGGAAACCTATCTTCGACATGTCAAATCGTGGAGTTTCTTCTTTATGGTGATTTCGCCGTTCCTCTTTTTAGCCTTATCTGTAGGAATTGGTTATCTCCAAGGGTCTTCTATGGCCAAGAATAGTAAGATAGCAGTAGTAACAACTGTGCCATCTGTGGAAGATGGGCTCAAGGGTAGCAATGGTCTCAATTTTGATTATCAGGATGAAGCCAGTGCCCAAGCTGCTATCAAAGATGAGAAAATCAAGGGATACCTAACCATTGACCAAGAGGACAGTGTCCTCAAGGCCGTCTATCATGGTGAAACTTCTCTTGAAACAGGCATCAAGCTAGCAGTAACCAATAAGCTCAACGAACTGCAATACCAACTCAATCGTTCGGCAGCCAATTTGTCACAAGAACAGGAAAAACGCTTGGAACAAACAGTTAACTTTACGGAGAAAATTGATGAATCCAAGGAAAATAAAAAAATGATTCAAACCTTTGCGGCCGCAGGGCTTGGTTTCTTCCTTTATATGATTTTGATTACCTATGCTAGTGTCACTGCTCAGGAAGTGGCTAGCGAGAAAGGAACCAAAATTATGGAGGTGGTCTTCTCTAGTATCCGAGCTAGTCATTATTTCTACGCTCGCATGCTGGCTCTGTTTCTTGTGATTTTGACCCATATTGGCATTTACGTCGTGGGTGGACTTGCTGCCATTCTTCTCTTTAAGGACCTACCAATCTTGGCACAATCTGGTATTTTAAACCATATAGGAGAGGCTTTCTCGCTCAACACCTTATTGTTTGTCTTGGTTAGCCTCTTTATGTACGTTGTTTTAGCAGCCTTCCTAGGATCTATGGTTTCTCGCCCTGAGGATGCAGGAAAAGCCTTGTCGCCATTGATGATCTTGATTATAGCAGGCTTTATGGGTGTAACAGCCTTGGGCGCTGCAGGAGACAATTTGATTTTGAAAATTGGGTCTTATATTCCCTTTATTTCGACTTTCTTCATGCCGTTTAGAGCTATTAATGGTTATGCAAATGGGTTAGAAGCTTGGATTTCGCTTGCTATTACGATTGCTTTTGCAGTAACGGCAACAGTCTTTATCGGACGTATGTATGCTAGTCTCGTTCTGCAAACAGATGATTTAGGTCCTTGGAAAACCTTTAAACGTGCCTTATCTTATAAATAGAAGAGCCTCGCGAAAGCGAGGTTTTTAGAGATAAAAAGAGTGGAATTCAGAAAAATATTTTTCATATCTATTGACTTTTAGGGGTGAAATTTGGTATTATAGTAGGCGGTATTGTTTACCCCATTTGTAAGGCCCCGGAACCTTTCAAATAACTTGCGGACCGGAACATCCGCCCTGTAAACAAAAACGACATTCATATAGGAGAAATCATGAACAAAACTACATTCATGGCTAAACCAGGCCAAGTAGAACGCAAATGGTACGTTGTTGACGCAACTGATGTACCTCTTGGACGCCTTTCTGCAGTAGTTGCTAGCGTACTTCGCGGAAAAAACAAACCAACATTTACACCACACACTGATACAGGTGACTTTGTGATTGTTATCAATGCTGAAAAAGTTAAATTGACTGGTAAAAAAGCAACTGATAAAATCTATTACACTCACTCAAACCACCCAGGTGGATTGAAACAAATCTCTGCAGGTGAACTTC
This sequence comes from Streptococcus mitis, assembly GCF_022137125.1. Taxonomy (GTDB): domain Bacteria; phylum Bacillota; class Bacilli; order Lactobacillales; family Streptococcaceae; genus Streptococcus; species Streptococcus mitis_CE. The sequence continues at coordinate 166,240 of NZ_JAKNEQ010000002.1, forward strand.
GTTCTAAAAATGCAGTACGTTTGATCGAGAAATCAGTTAAAGGTATGCTTCCACACAATACTCTTGGACGCGCTCAAGGTATGAAGTTGAAAGTATTTGTTGGAGCTGAGCACACTCACGCTGCACAACAACCAGAAGTTCTTGATATTTCAGGACTTATCTAAGGAAAGGAACAATAAAGTATGTCACAAGCACAATATGCAGGTACTGGACGTCGTAAAAACGCTGTTGCACGCGTTCGCCTTGTTCCAGGAACTGGTAAAATCACTGTTAACAAAAAAGATGTTGAAGAGTACATCCCACACGCTGACCTTCGTCTTGTAATCAACCAACCATTCGCAGTTACTTCAACTGCAGGTTCATACGACGTTTTCGTTAACGTTGTAGGTGGTGGATACGCAGGTCAATCAGGAGCTATCCGTCACGGTATCGCTCGTGCCCTTCTTCAAGTAGACCCAGACTTCCGCGATTCATTGAAACGCGCAGGACTTCTTACACGTGACTCACGTAAAGTTGAACGTAAAAAACCAGGTCTTAAGAAAGCTCGTAAAGCATCACAATTCTCAAAACGTTAATCAATACGATTATATCAACGTTTCAAAGCACTTTGCAAAGATTTTGCAAAGTGCTTTTTTGTCGATTTTTGAGCTAGAATAGCTTTGTGATAACCTTCTGATAACCTCTTCAAAATTTTAAAAATCATAATTCTATTTTGCTTTATTGAGATAATCTGCAAATTTGTCAATAGAGTTTTTCTCCCCAGTTTTTGTGGTGTGAGTATAGACATCTAATGTCATCTGACTGCTTGCATGACCGAGACGTTTTGATGTATTAGAAGGATCGATTCCAATTTCAGACATAAGTGTTGCATGTGTATGTCTAAACCCATGTGGGCTAATTGGTTTTAATTTATGCTTTTTAATAATTCGATTCAGTACGTTATTAATGTAATCAGCATGCAAAGGTTCAATTTTGTCATTACTTGATATGTAAGAGAACATATATTCGTTACTAATATTCAGCTTTGTAAGAGGAAACTGAGATTGTTCTTTCAGATAGAAATTTCTCCATTGCTTAATAATATCGATTGTCTCATCATCAAGATAGATTGTACGAACTGAAGATTCATTCTTTGTACTCTTTTCAATCGCTTTACCGTCAATTCTTCCTAGACTTTTATCTATGTTCAATAGATTACTGTCAAAGTTAATATCAACCCATTTTAAAGCGTATAACTCCCCTTTTCGTAGTCCACTAAATGCCAGCAGTCTAAATAAAGCAAAATGTTTAAATGGCTCAGTTTCTTTCACTATATCAAGAAAATGATGTAATTCCTCCAGAGACCAAAAATTATCTGATCTAGTTTTTTTGATTTTAGGCATGATAACATTCTTCATTGGATTTCGATCAATGTAGTTCATGTTGATTGCAAAATCAAAAATTTTTGAGGTATAGGATTTTATCTGTTTGATATTTTTGAAAGTCTGAGATTTTTGTGTAATAAAGTTTTGACAGTCTAAAGGACTGATTTGGTCAATAAATTTATCGCCAAATATTGGTAGAATATGTATTCGATAGATATTCTTAGTTTGGGAAGAAGTTGTTTCTTCAACGGTACCAACATATGCCTTAAACCATTCTTGATAAAGTTCTTTATAAGTGACTTTGGGATTATGTTTGTCGGCATTTACTGTAGGGGCGACGACACCAGCTTCTAAACGAGCTTCGTACAATTTTGCCTCTTTTTTGGTTTTGAATCCTCTCTTTAAGTGCCTTTTTTTCTTTCCATAAGCATCTAAGCCAATGTAAAAGCTGACATAGTAAAGGATTCCTTTTTTTGTTTTGTATTTGTGTATAGACATTTTTTCTCCGTATCTAAGTTTTCGGAGCTTATGTAATCGAGAAATGAGTGTCTATCTATTTTTTCTATCTTCTTGGCGGATAGCGTATTCGTCTGTTTTAATCCAGCTCTGCCAAACTTTAGAATCTTTATTTTGATGATTCATATAGTCTATAAACTCAGACATAAAACGTTTGTTTTTCTCAGCTAGGTATTCTGAGAATATATGACGAAATTCATCTGAAAAACTATCATCAAGTGGTAGTGTTAATGATCTTTCACCAAATTCGATACTTTTCTTTAATTTCTCCATATCGCTTTTAAAAGGTGTTACAGAACCAATTTTAGATGTTTTGAAACTATCTGTAACAATTTTAAGATTTGATGGAGCGTGTGGGTTGCTATCAAGTCCCATAATGTAAGCGACGGAAACATTAAAGTATTTTGCCAATTTTTCAGCATTATCTTTTTTAGGTTTGCGGATTCCTTGATTGTATCCAGAAAGTGTAGGATAGGCTATATTTGTAGCTTCGCTAATTTCTGTCAATTTTTTTCCGCTATTTTCTATCAGTTTAGTAATATGATTCGTCATAAGAACCTCCTTTTTATCATTATAACACATTTTATTCTTTTTGAATAAAAAAGCTTGGCAAAAATTCAAAAAGGATATATAATTCAAAATGAATAACAAATTAAATGGTTTCGGAGCTTATTTAATTTAGAAATGAGGTGTGAATTTATGTCGGAAACTACTTTAGTTGTCCAGCTTCCTAAAGAATTAGAGAAGCAATTACGTGCTCACTATGATGAGATGATTTCAAATGCTGTAGCAAGAGTATTTGAAGATAAAGAACTTTATAAACCTATGGTTCGTATGTCAGGTTTGTCTAGGTGGTTAGATGTATCTACGACAACAATCCAAAAATGGACGAAAGAAGGAATGCCAACCATGGTGATTGATGGAGTGACTTTATACGATAAAAGAGCAGTAACACGATGGTTGAAGCAATATGAAAGATAGGTACTCGTATGAATGGTGTTCAGTGGATCAAGATAACAACAGATATATTTGATGATGAAAAAATTCAGCTAATAGAATCAATGCCAGAAGGAGATACTCTTATTGTAATATGGTTTAAAATTCTGGTGCTTGCAGGAAAGCAAAATAATAGTGGCATATTAAGTCTAGGGAACAAGGTTTATTACACAGAAGAGATGCTTTCAACAGTGTTTAGGCGAAAGGCTACATCTGTAAAATTAGCTCTCAGCATGTTTGAAGAATTTGGCATGATAGAAATCATAGATGGCGCTATTACCATTCCAAAATGGGAGAAACATCAGAATATAGATGGACTAGAAAAGATTAGAAAACAAACTAGGGAACGTGTTGCTCGTCATAGACAAAACAAAAAGCACTAATTACAGGCGAGCCACAACTCGTTTTAGACTGTAACGTTACAGTAACGGATGAAAATGATAATGTAACGCAAGAGATTAAGAACAAGAGTAAGAATAAGAATAAGAAAGAGATTGAGAATATACTGGATAATAGTTCTAGAAAGCCTGAAACTTATATTCCACCCAAATATTATTCTTTGTTAGAATCCATTTCTTATAAGTACAATGATAGATTTTTGTATCCTAACAATTACACTTTAACACATGCTCAGAAGATGAAGATAGGCGAGTATTTGGCTAGTGGGTATGTAACTAGTGATGAAGTCATTAGCATGATTGAACGGATTCCTGAGGATGCGACGTCTCCTTTGGCGTATTTATTTAAGTCTATGGAGAATTTAAAGCAGGAACGTATGCTGGAGTGCAAAGCTATTGCCCATGAAAATGCCCGAAAGAAGTATATGATAAATGAGTAGATATAGGACTGTTCTAAAGAAATGTTACATCACTGAGGAGCAAAATGAAATAGTGAATAACTTGATTGAAATGACAAATCATCTAAGTTTTTCCTCTTATGCCAGAAAAATGTTATTTAAGAGCTCGCCTATTTATCTTCAATTTGATTTTGAATCTTATCATGACTTTATATTTCAAGTTAGAAGAATTATCAATAACTTACGTCAGTTAGAAAGAATAGCAGAACAAAGTGAGGATTTGGATAATGTAAGGATATTTCACTACTGCGTTGAGCTGATGATAGAATATGAAAAGAAGACAAGTAAACAAGTGAAAGAACTTGTAAAACGACTAAATAAGAAAACGAGGTGATAGGACCATGAGAATAAAATCTGTGTTGAAACAGGTGTTTTTGACGGAAGAAGAAAATAAAAAATTAAATGATTGTATGAGGAAGGAAAATATTCGTAATTTTTCTGAGTTTGCTAGACAAAAATTAATACGAACAGATTTGAACATCCAAAAAGTCTCTTTTGAAGGTTTAGTTCCTTTAACAGAAGAGTTGGAACAAGTCGGAAAGAATATCAATTCTATAGCCCGTCTTGCAACTGTAGTTGGGAGAATAAGCTATGAAAACAAAATGGATATGTCTATTTTGATGCAAAAAATAGTTGATGTGATGGAGGAAAAAGATGTTTATTTTCAAAAGTAATATGGATAAGGATTTTGATCAGATATGCGAATACATATTGAAATTAAAGCGAGCAGAATTATTTCTTCATGGGATTAAACAACAAGATAAAACGAAGGCTCGTTTGTATCATGCGATGCTGGAATACTACGATGCTAACCATAAAAAAGAAAGACATATGAGAATTTTAAAATAAGGAAACGCTGTTAAAATTTTTGCAGCGTTTTTTATATATCTTCTTAAAATATTTGTACACACAAATGACAGTCAAATTGATTTTTGGGATTATTTTATCGAGAAGGAAAGATTTATCATAATATGACTTTGCGAGCTCAGAGTCTGTATACACACACTCCCAAAACCATCCCAAAATTTGTATACACAAAGTGTATGTACTTTTTGGGATGATTTGAATTTTGGGGAATCCCCAAACCCATTTTTTAAGAGTTGGAGAGTTATATAAGTCTTATTTATAGTTTAATTTACAATGAGAATATGCACAAAGATTTTTTGTTACAAGTAACAACGTATAGACATTGTTTATTAATCGTAATTTATTGAGAATAGTGATAGAATGATACTGTACTAAATTATTTTAAGAATAGGTAATTGTATGAAAGAAGAGTTTGTAACGAAAAAAATTATTCAAGATCTTGTTAGCAACGGATTTGAAATTAAAGCATTTGATTATCCTCAGTCAGGAACTGGTGTGTTATTGTCACCTGAACATAGGAATTTTCCAAAATTAAACTTAGATATAATTGCGCTGCGGGATAAAGATTTATGGATTTTTGAAAATAAGGATAGATACTATCCAAAAGATTTTGAAAAATTAGATTTTTTGAAGAAGAATTTGAATGAGTATGAAAAATCTTTTAAAATTAAATTGGATTTGAATTTGAACGTCCTAGAATTAAAGACATTTATTGGAATACCAAAAGAAGAAAAGATAAAAATTAAAGATAACTATAAAAAATTAGTAGATGATGTATGGGGGGTATAAATGATTTCCAAAGAAAAAGTTAAAAGTTTTACTGAAAAGAGTAGTTATTACTGGGATAAAGATCCTAAATTAAATAAAAAAAGTAATAGAGAAGCACAAGAGAAATATACTTTAGTTGATATTTGTTGTGGTGCAGGAGGCTTATCAAAAGGGTTGACTGATACAGGGATGATTACACCTATTTTAGGTGTTGATATTTTTACTGAAGCTTTAAAAACATACGAGTTAAATAATCCCTATACCTCCACTATCTTAGGAGATGTAAGAAAAATTACGAATGAGTTATACGGTGAAGCAATAGATAATCTTAACGTTGATATAGTTGCTGCAGGAGTTCCTTGCCAAGGATTTTCGTTAGCTAATTTAAAAAGGAATGTAGAGGATGAGAGAAATTTCCTATTTCTAGAAGTTATCAGATTTATAAATTTGTATAATCCCAAAGTTGTAATAATTGAGAATGTATCAGGAATGAGATCGTTAGGAAATGGAGAATTTGAAATTGCTATAGCTGAAGCACTAGCTTCTTCGGGTAATTTAGGATACAAGGTAAAAAGAGAATTACTTAATGCAGCTGATTATGGTGTTCCACAAATTAGAAAAAGATTAATTTTTGTTGGAATAAGGAATGATATAGAGAATGAATTTCAATTTCCAGAACCTTTGTTTGGAACATTAGAAAATCCTCATAGAACTATTCGTGATGCCATAAGTGACTTGCCTAAATTAGGGAATGATGAGGAGATTACATGTTATGAGAAACCAGCTCAAAATAAATATCAAAGACAAATGAGAGCTAATGTGGCTAATAATTCTCTGAAAAATCATAAGTCCCCTAAACATCCTGAGAGTACAATTGATAGAATAAAGAGAACAATACCTGGTAAACCTATGTATGAAAAGTATAAACAAAGAATTAGATTGTCTTGGGATATCCAAAGTCCAACACAATTAGCCGGTGGAATTAGACCACAGTTTCAATTTGGTCACCCCGATCAAAATAGGGGGTTATCGGTAAGAGAAAGAGCCAGAATTCAAAGCTTCCCAGATGACTTTGTTTTTGTGGGAGGAGTTGTTCAAGGAAGAGTTCAAACTGGTAATGCTGTACCACCATTGTTAGCTTATAATATTGCTAAGGGAATAATAAAAATTTTAGGAGAAAAAAATGGATAAATTTGTTTTATGGGGGAGTACAGACGGTTTTTCTAAATTTATATATAATAATACTTTACTTAGACATGAGAATGTATCTTTTAAGGATTTACCAGAAAGTGATGCGAGCAAACCAAAATCTTTTCATAAGCTACCAACACATATAAAAAATATTCAATATCTTGATTCTCCAGATTTAATTATTGATTTGAACGGGGAACCGATTTTATCGATAGAAATATCTAGGGAAGCTGGTACAGGACATAATGTTTTTCAACGATTTGCAAGGCTTGCTGCAGCAGTTGAGAATAGAGTGCCTACCATTTATATATACCCAGAGGCTACATTAGTTTATAGAAAGAAGCATTCATCTTCAAATTGGGATGAAATTAATCCTCTAATATTCTTTGCGTTAGAAAAATTATCTAATATTTTTCCAGAGGCACCAGCTTTGTTATATTACTATCCTAGTTATTATAGTACTAATCCGACTTCACCCGATATAAATAATGCTAATAAAGGATTAAGAACAAATTCAGATGTTCCTGTTATTGATAATGAGATGGATGAAATGTTTCAATGTGTAAATGAGATTATTCAATTTTTTCAAAATAAGAAGAAGGGAACTTTAATTTCTCAAAATCATGTAAGTAATAGAAAACTATTCATGCAAAAGGAGTATCATAATAAAATACATACTAGGAAATCTTTAAGAACTCCTTTATCTCCGATATCATCTACTATAACGGTTCCATCTAGTGCTGTAATTGACTATATATCCAGAGTTAAAGAAGGAGTTCCAATACAGTCAGAAGGGATGTACTTTGATAATACTATTTGGTCCGAACGGACAGAAACAATAATATATAAAGTTAATGCTCAATTTAGAGGGGATTCTTACCCGGGATGTTTAGCAGCATTAGATTATATGCTAACAAGGACAGGAAAAACATATGAAGATAGAAAAGCAAATCTTGTTTTAGCTTGGGGCGAAGTTATATATAATGAAGTTACTCAGAGACTAGATATTCTTCCTTCAAAAGGACAAACAATTAAAACTCTATTTGAAAAGGTGAAGAACAATGATTTAAAGCAAGATATTTTGACAAAGCAGTACGATGAAATTCCGTTTGAACAATTACCAAGGTATTTTATGCAGCTTAGATTTGGCTCTACGTATAGTAAACCTAAGGAAATTAGAGTTTATAGTTATTTTTCTGATGCGTTGCTATTTCCTGATGGGGCATTATGGAGAGAGGGCTAGATAGTATTTTTATGATAAAGGATACAGTTAATAGTAAGAAACTATTAAAATTATATAGTTGAGTTTATAGTATTAGTTTACTGACTAATGTTTAGAAAGTGGTTATATTTAAAGTTTACACAATAATCAATGTATTTTAGTTTTAAATTTAATTATAGAACGAGGTATTAATGAATCGTATTAAATCATTAAAAATAAAAAATTTTAAGCACATTGGAAATTCTTATGTTGGCTTTGATAGAATAAAAAATTTAAATATATTGGTAGGACAAAATAATATAGGTAAATCAACGTTGTTACAGTCAATAGAAATATTGATGTCAGGAGATGCTATATTTGAAGGAATCACAGAAGAGACTAGAATTAATTTTGGATTTTCCCTAGATGAAGATAGTATAAGAAGTCATTTCCATGAAAATTCTTATGGGGGGGCAATAGATGGTAACCATTGGAAATTTGGAAAGAATTACATTGGGAAATCTATATCATATGAGTTCCAACCTCGCAGGATGCTAGGTAAAGAACAAATAGCATTATTTTCTATTTCAGATATAATGCCAGAGGAATTAAATAGAAATAAGAGGATAGAAAAATTCATAGATTTAGCAGATAGATTTTTGTCTTATAATTTTAGAAGATTAAAAGTAGTTAAATTATCTGCTGACAGAAATTTATTGCCTGAAATACAAAGTAGAAATATAGATGTTTTGGAAGATGGGACGGGAGCAACCAATTTACTGAGACAATATTTGAATGTTCTTAATTTACCAAATGATGTTGTTGAAAATGATATCTTAAATGCTTTAAATCGCATTATGAAGCCCGAGAATCATTTTAAGAGAATTATGTGCCAAGAAATTGGAACTAATGACTATGATGATCCTAAATGGGAAATTTTATTGGTGAATGAAAATGGTAAAATTCCAATTTCTAGTTCTGGTAGTGGTTTAAAGACGGTTTTGTTGGTTTTGATAAAACTATTTTTAGAGACTAGGGGAATTTCAGGTTACAATCTTGAACAATCGGTAAGTGACTTTATATTTATTTTTGAAGAGTTAGAGAACAATTTACACCCAGCAATTCAGAGGAATTTATTTGATTTTCTTTATCAATGGTCAATAGAGAATGATACTTTAATATTTTTAACTACTCATTCTACTGTACCGATAAATATGTTTAGTGGGAAGGCTAATGTAACTCTTACTCATATAAAAAAAGAGAATCAGACTGTAGTGACTAATTCTGCACTTTCATTTATCGAAAATAGTGATATTTTAGTGAATTTAGGTGTTAGAGCAAGTGATATATTACAATCTAATGCTGTTATCTGGGTAGAAGGTCCATCTGATAGATCCTATATAAATCGATGGATTGAATTATACTCAAATGGAGTTCTAAGAGAGAATATACATTATCAAATTTTATTCTATGGGGGAAGACTACTTTCTCATTTAACTGGAAAAGTTAATGATTCGTCTGAATTAATTCAGTTATTTAGGGCTAATGTCAATGCAATTATTGTAATAGATAGTGATAAAACAGATTCAAAAAAACAAATAAATAGGACTAAACAAAGAATAAAACGTGAGTTTGATAACAATCAGGCTATAGTTTGGATAACAAAAGGTAAAGAAATTGAAAACTATTTGTCTAGAAAGATATTCAAAAAGAAATATAAGATAGATAAGCAAATAGGACAATATGAAAAAATTGATGAATTCTTGAATAATAACAGTAAAAATAAAAAGCAAGGTAATTATTATGTTAGAAATAAGGTATCTGAGTCAATTGAAATTGCTAAGTTAATAGAAAAAGAAGATTTACTAGTTCTAGATTTGGAAAAACAAATTTATAATGTAATTAATAAAATAAAGTTATGGAATGGTTTATAGAAGATAGAGAGTGAATAATAAATTTTTTAATAAAATTAAAAATGGAAATAAAGTCAATACTACAAGATATGATTGAAATAAAGGAAATGAATGAATTTTTTGAAAAAAAACAAAATAAATTAGAATTTAATTATAGTCATGAAGGAGAATATTATAAATTTAAAAATAGAGTTTCTGAATTTAAAAATAAAACAGTACCATTCTTTTTAGACGATCCAATAGTTTGGAAACTCTACCTCAGTAAGAATCCTTCCGAAGATTACTTTGATAAGGCACTTGATAATTATGAATTACAAAAGGGTAAAAAAGTAGAGGGTAAAGATAGGGGACATTTTATTCCAAAATGTTTTAAAGAATATTTAGTTCCTTTAGAAGAAAATACTCAAAATCAAGAAAAATTGAAAAAAATAGAGAATTTTTTTAGCAAAGGTAACAAAAGAAATATAACCCCTCAAGATCCAAAAGCAAACCGAAATTCCAAAGCTTTTGTTGGGCAGTTACATTTTGAACAGATAGTTAAAAATTTTTTAGATGATAAGGGAAATTCTGATAGAGAAGTTTATTATGAAATTGAAGAGTATAGAAAAGAATCACTAATTTTAGGGCGTAGAATTTATATTAACTTAAAAAATAAAAGCGATTCAAATGAAAAGATAATTCATGCGTTTATTCCTGAGGAACGGAGAAAAGGTTAGAGAGTATTTAAAATATAATATATCAAAATATTAGAGTTCTCTCTTATATTTAACTACTTATTAAATAGCAGTTTTATCTTACAAAATATTTTTCGTTCTACATATATATCTTAAAAAGGAGATAATATTTTGAGAAATATAACAGACAGACAGGATGATTTTAAGTTCAACACTTGGGGAGTTGGCCTATTTATTACTTTTATATTTTTTTTTCCTATTATAGTTAAAACGGTTAGATACTTCGTTTATTACGGGGCTACAATCCCTCCAGAACCTTTGAAGTTAGTATTCAATGTTTTGGTTGAAAATTTTGCTTTTTATGCGACTGCATTAACTATTTCTTTCACGGTATATGTATTTGTTAGTAATGAAAGAAATAGATACAATGATGAACGAAATGAACGTGAAAAAGAACGTAAAAGAAATGAAAAAGAAAAAGAGAAAGAATTAGAACAATACAAAGATCATTATAGACCTAGTTTTGTGGTTAACGATACTAAAGGTATAATTTTGATAATGCGAGAAGATAATTTATATATAGAGAATATAAAGTATTATGATTCTAGTGATATTACGAAAAATTATATTAGTATTGTATCTTTAAAGTCAGGAGAAGTTGTTTCTAAAAATATACCAGATTCATTTTATATTACTGCTACAACAATAATTGGTGAGGAAATTCTTTTTGGGTATCTAAATGGAGGCATAAAGATTTATAAATACCTAAAATCGAACGGAAATGCATTATTTCCTGGCATTGGAAATTATAGTTATATATCAGCATCTAAAGAATGGGGAGACTACAACAATATTAGTTCGCAGATTGATTCGATGTTATCTGAAATTTTCTTTTTTAATACATATGAAATTAGAGAAAAGATTTTTTTGAATTCAAATAAAGTTAAATTCATTGTAGACTCAATGAATTTCAATAAGCTTTTACATAATTTGTTCATGTTTTTTGAATCTGAAATTGAAGTAAATTCAGTAGAACTTTCTAGTGTCTATTCAATATTGCTATCTGTGTTAAATACTTTAAAATATAACACAGATTGTTTTGATGAAATTAAAAAATCTGATTTTGATATAAACTATATATTAGCTAAAGAGTCTTATATAATCAACAGTCTACCAACAGCAATTGCTTATTTTAATTTATTAGATGATATTAATGATTTTTTTATGATAGATTTTATTGATTATATACAAAGAAATCTACTTCTATTAAGAACTGGAAAACAGATTGACGAATCTACTGAAAAATTTGTTTTAAGAGCTATTATAGGTGTTCTAATTGAGATTTTTGATAAAACAAGTATACCTAGTTTAGGAAATATTCCTTTCATTGTTTTAAAAGCTAGTATCTTTAATAATATTCACTTAAAAAAATAGTGTAGATATTGCTTTAGGGGTATCAATAATTTTTTGTAAATACCAACTTGAAATTTAGTTTAATAACTAAAAAAGCAGTCGATTTCTCAACTACATAAGCTCCGAAAACTAAAAAGTGATAACCCTTTGATAACCTTTTGATTTTTAAAAGGGTTATATATGTAAATATTGAGGATTTATCTCTCAAAATTACTTAACTTTAGTGATAATTTACCATAAATATCATGATGTAGAAAAAACCAGGTCTTAAGAAAGCTCGTAAAGCATCACAATTCTCAAAACGTTAATCAATACGATTATATCAACGTTTCAAAGCACTCAAGAGTTTACCTCATGGGTGCTTTTTTTGTATTTTTGAAAAAATAATTAACTGGACAATAAACGTCCACTCTTTTTTGTAAACTTAAATTATCAATAAAAAGAGGTGAAATTAAATGAATTATTATCAAGTTGAGTTTAAGGATCCTGATGATTTTCTAAAAACTCAAACAGAAGATTTTATTAAGACTAATCGTTTATTGCTACTTAAAGAGGATGACGCTTATTACCTTATTTCTCAAGAAAATTACAATGATCAAGAAATCATGGGGAAAATAAAGGATTTTTTTGATCATGAGTTTACATTAAAAAAAGTTAAAACTCTAACAGAAAGCGATTTTATAAAGAAACTTGAAACAAGTGATAGAAGAGAGCTAGTGAAATTCTTACTATGTGCAAATAAAGAGACAATGTCTTATCATCTAAAGCCTAATTTGGAAAAGTTGAATGAATTGAAAAACATTTGTGGTCTTACCGATTTTAAGAAGGCTGTTCAAGGACTAATTACATACCTTTCATTTCAAGAAAAAATAAACAATAATGAACAACAGCAACACTTTTATATTTTTACTGGTGATAAAGGATCGGGTAGAAAGTTTGCAATCAAGTTTCTAGAGTCTCTCTTTGGAATGAATGCGATATTTGTTAATTGCAATCAATATTTTGTTCCTAAAATGGGTGAAAAAGATTTCTCTGTATTAGTTGATTTTCTTTCGGCAAGATTAAAAACAAAATCGGATGTTTTTGATAATTTTCGGCAAAAGAAGGGGAATTCCTTTAATATTATTATTTCTAGAAGCATTCAAGAGGCGGAAACTATTAGAAAAGAGCTACTTGAGGATTTTAATAAAGTTTCAATTGTTAATTTTCCGCAGTATGATGAATCAGAGCTTAAAGGGATCTGTATTCAAATGTTAAATCAAAAAGGTGTTCAATTGAGTAACGAAGATTTTGAACGATTAGTAGCTAAAAATCACATGCTAAAGGATGCTAAAGACGTTCGCCTTTTTGTTCAAGAGATTGTGGAATTTGCAGTACAAAATAATTATGATCCTTCAGAAAAAAATGAATTAAATCTCGAAGAATTTATTATCCCAAATGAATCTTCAGTTGAAGATGAAGAAAATGCAGAGAAAAAGTTGAGTGAATTAATTGGTTTAGAAGAAGTGAAAATAGTCTTAAACCAGCAGTTGGCATATAGTCAAGTTTCTGCAATGCGTCAGGATCATGGTTTTAGTAACGAAGTATTAAATCGTCATCTTGTTTTTTCCGGAAATCCTGGTACTGGAAAAACAGTAGTTGCTAGACTTTTTTCAGAAATTTTATACAACAATAAGATAATTCAAGAGAATAAGTTAGTGGAAGTAGGTAGGACGGAATTAGTTGGTGAATATGTTGGTCAAACTGCTCCAAAAGTAAAGAGAGTTTTTGATGATGCCATAGGGGGAGTACTCTTTATAGACGAGGCCTATAGTCTTATTCCTAGTAGTGAAAGAGATTTTGGACATGAAGCTATTTCAGCGATCATACAAGAAATGGAAAATCGTCGGGATGAGGTTTTGGTTATTTTTGCTGGTTATGAAGAATTGATGGCCCAATTCATTGAAACTAATCCAGGATTATCCTCTAGAATCTCCAGAGAAATAAAATTTTTTGATTATACAATTGATCAACTAATTGCTATTTTAGAATTGATGATCAATAAAAGACATTATCAATTAACTGACGATTGTAAGATGGTACTACTTCATCATTTTTCAGAAGTTGTCAATTGTAACAATTTTGGAAATGCTAGATACGTCCGCAAATTAGTAGATGAGATTATCTTCTGTCAAGCACAACGAGTGATTGAAGGCAATAAGATTCAGTTAGAAGATGAAAACTTTTTAAATCAAATTACATTGATAGATATTAATAAGGCTATTGTAGCTCTTGAAGCAAAATCATCAAAATCAATATCGTTGATAGGATTTGGAAGGTAGAAAAAACTATAGTAGGCTTTAAAAGAAGAAATCGGTATTTAAAAAAGAGTACGATCAGTAAAAGATTTGAACTAAGAAATTGATTGAATCTGAATCATTGGAAATGCTATAATATTGGTAAAGGATTAGAATTATATGAACGACCAAGAACGCTTATTAACTATATTTTTACGCTTACAGTCTGGCGCGCATTTAGCTAAGGCTCAGCTTGCTGATGAATTTGGTGTTAGTGAAAAAACTATACAACGAGATTTTTCTCTCTTGTCTGGTTTCTTAGATACACAACCAATGGTTGCAGCAGAGCTTGCTTATGATGCAAAGCACCATACAAGATACTTAAAAGGAAAATCTTTGTTTAATAAAAAGGATATTCTTGTAATTTCAAAGATTTTACTAGAAAATCGTTCTTTGAATAAGGAAGAAAACAAGTCATTACTTGATAGTTTATTAGCACTTATTTCAAAAGATGAGCAAAATGAAGTTTCCAGTATTATTGCAAGTGAGTTGCTAAATTATGCACCATTGTCAGACACACAAAATCGTATCGGTAAGGTTTGGGAATGGTCTGAAATGATTCGTAAGGAATTGGTACTAGATATTGAATATCAATCTCCCTATAATACTAAAAAGCACCATACAATTTTCCCGGTATCGCTTTATTATGATACTCATTACTTTTACATAGTAGCTTATAATTTAGTTTTTGATTCATATATGACCTTGAAACTAGATAGAATTCTTAGTTGGGTAGAATCTAAAGAAAAGAAACCTTCTCTCTCATATGGAAGAAAATTTCGTGATGGAGACATTCGTAATAAACGTGTAGATCCATTCATAGGAAAAGAGTTAAAGATCAGAGTCCTATTTGTCAATGATCCAACAATTGTTGTTGATCAGTTCCCAACAGCAAAAATTATTGAAAAAACTCCAAATGGTAATATAATTGAGTTTGTGAGTCAAGATACACCAGGGTTGAAGAGGTGGTTATTGAGTCAAGCGGAATCTCTAACAGTATTGTCTCCTCAATCGTTAATTGATGATGTAAAAACTCTTATAAAGAGAATGCAAGAAAATTACATTGACTAGATGTTTGATAAAGACTGGGAGAAATTTTTGTCTGTTAGAAAAGAATACTGTGAATTTCACCAACTAAAGGAGAAGATGAAATGAGTAGAGTTATATATAGAACTCGTCCATTTAGCCCCTACGCTAAGTATAGCAAGTATTGGAACGAATACATTCAAGAGGGTGACGAGATTATTAAGTACGTTTTTAATAAAGTTAAATTTCCCGACAGAGAATTAAGAAATAAAATATACTCAGATGAGAAACAAAGATGGACTATAGGTGATATTGATTTTCCTGATTGGTTATATGGATATGTGGTCGACTCTGATTTATCTGACAGTGGTAAAAAAATTGTCAAACAGTGGAGATTAGAGAAGTATATTTCTGATTTAAATAATTACAAAGAAAAAGGCTATTTCATTGATGAAGAAAAGAAAATTGTCATAACGGATCGAGAAATATTAATGTTCCGAGAAGACTCAGAAGTACCTTATTGGGATAAAATCACTTCCTTAGTAAAAGAAGCTTATAATCGTATTCGTATTACGCCTCAAATGATGGAGTTGGTAAAAAAAGATTTTGAGACTCAAACAGTGGATTATGAACTACTTTGTGACATGGCTGAACAAAATAGGAAGAAAAACGAAGAGAAAGAAAAAGAATTTTTAGCCAAGCAGCAAGAATTACAAGAGAAAAAAGATTACGAAGTAGCTATTCAATTGTTTTTAAGACTACAAAAAAATTTAGATGATATAAAGCCAAAGTTAAGTGAAGAAGGAAGAAAAGAAATTGATCATCTTCTTAATTTAATCGATGAATCAGAAGTAAGTCGTGCTAGATATGATATTTTACATCAAGCGGGAGTCGAAATAATTTTGAAAGAAAAAAGTAAGAGAGGCTAATTTGAATGGATTATGTTGCAAGAATACACTTAAAAAGAAATGATAACATTAGGCAAGAGTTGATTGACTTCTGTTTAAATAATTCTGAACAGCATCTTGCACTTGGTTGGAGTCGCTTAAGTAGCGATATTAGTGAAGATGACTTTAATGAATACTATAAACGAATAAAAAAAGAACGAGGTAGAGCGAATCCGGCAATAAATGTTTTTAAGGATGCTAAGATAGATGACTTATTCTGGACAAGAGATTTAAATGGAAATTATTGGATATGTAAAGCGAAATCTTCTGCTAAAGTAGTCTGTGACACTAATTTAGATATTGGTTCAATCATATCTGTTGATGCATTTAATGTTGGAATGCAAGTTCCTGGACAGATTAAATCTTCCTTTAATAGGCCACGTGGTAGTACGATAGAAAGGATTTGGGATAAGAGTATAATAGAATACTCAAAATTGTTGTTTAATATATTTTCGAAAAATAATTATTTTGAGATAACTCCATTTAGAGGAGGACTTCTTAATAATCTGCCTGAATTTGATTTAGAAGAACTCGTTATTTCCTGTCTTCAAATTAAGGAAAATTATTATGTACTTTCTAATTCAATTGCAAAGCAGTCTACAACCATAAAAATTGAATGTGAGATGATCTCAAGAGACATCAATAATCCAAGAAAAGCAGTAGTTCAAGTAAAAGGGAAGAAGGCAAATGAACTTGATGCTTTAGAATTTAAACAATATGTAGATGATGGCTATCTAGTTTATTTGTATGGTCCAAAAATAATTAATTTAGATCAAATTGAAAATGTAATTAAAATAGAGGATAGTGATTTATTAACTTTCTACGAGGAAAATAAATCGATTCTTCCAGCATCTATTACACAGTGGGAAGATCTATTTGTCGGTAAATAGATATTTGAATGTAAAAAGGATAAGTACACTGAATATTACTGCTTACAGACAAAATAAAATTTTTAAAAGCTACAGAGAAACATGGTATAATGTAACTAAAGGAGGTAGCATATGTCCTTAGATATAGATAAAGAAAAGATGACAATCATGGGAGTAGCTTTTGAAAATCGGTCCGTTTTTAAGAGTGTTTGGTATGCTTTAAGTACAAATATGATTGAAGGATGGCGATCTACGGTTAGTGGTGTTGAAACATTGCGAGATGAAGCTCTTGCTCTGGGAATGACTTAATGAAGCGTAAATGTTAGGAGTCTTATGACGATATTGATTCGGATAATTTATATATCTATCCAGCTTCTTCAGTTCTAAGAAATAAGCAGGAAGGAAAAAAGCACGCGAGCTTGAATATCGTATGATTGCTAGTAAGAGTTTGAAATTATATATCAATCCTATCTTAGTTAATAGTTTAAAAGTAGTTTGTTTCACAACTACATAAGCTTAGAAAGGTTGAAAAGGGATAACTCTTTAATAACATCTTGATTTGTTAAAAGATATTTTGTCCACTACATTTTTTCAATTGAGTATCATTTGTCATAGATAGAACATTGCATTCAGAATAATGAAAAACGCATCGAAATGGTGCGTTCTGTTTTTATGCTACCATAAAAGGAGGGAAACAAATTGAAAATTTTTAAGGGAGAGTTTTATCGAATCTCTGTATTAACAGACAAGTTAGTAAGGTTAGAATACTCTCAAACTGGAAGTTTTGAGGATAGAACGACACAACTTATCTATAATAGAGATTTTGGCCAAGTTTCGTTAGATTGTATCGAGACATCAAACGTACTAGATATTATGACGGACTATTTTCATCTGCACTTTAATAAAGGAGAATTTAACCCCGAAAATTTATTTATAGAATTAAAAGGAAATTTTGCCGTATATGGTAGTCGCTGGTATTTTGGTGAATCTATTGAAACGTTAAAAGGAACAGCTCGGACTCTGGATGAGGCAGATGGAGCAATCTCGTTAGAAGATGGAATTATTAGCCGAAATGGTATAGCCTTATTGGATGATTCTCAAGGATTTATTTGGGATGAACAGTCTGGTTATATTGAGAGAGAAAATCAAATTGACCTGTATTTCTTTGCCTATGGGCATGATTATAGAGGAGCAATCAGAGACTTTTACCATTTGACTGGTTCAACACCCTTGTTGCCAAGATATGCTTTAGGCAATTGGTGGAGTAGATATTGGCCTTATACGTCGGATGAATACTTGGATTTAATAGACAGATTTGAAACAGAGAAAATTCCATTATCTATCGGTGTTTTAGATATGGATTGGCATATCACTGACATTCCAGCTCGTTTTGGAAGTGGCTGGACAGGATATAGTTGGAATAAAAATTTAATACCTAATCCAGAGCAGTTATTGCAACAACTTCATGATAGAAAGTTGAAACTCTCCTTAAATGTCCATCCTGCTGATGGTATACGGGCTTATGAAGAAGCTTATCCTCGAGTCGCCAAACGATTGGGGTTAAATGTAGAATTAGAAGAACCTGCCATTTTTGATTTTTTTAATCCCTCTTTTAGAGAAGCCTACTTTAAAGATGTTCATTATGAGCTAGAAAAGCAGGGAGTAGATTTTTGGTGGATTGATTGGCAACAAGGGACACAAGGTATGCTAGATCCACTATGGCTTTTAAACCATTATCACTATCAGGATAGTTGTAAAAATGCAGAAGGCGGTTTGATTTTATCAAGATATGCAGGTCCTGGTAGTCACCGCTACCCTGTTGGTTTTTCAGGGGATACTATTATTAGTTGGAATTCGTTAAGATTTCAACCTTATTTTACAGCGACAGCATCTAATATCGGTTATAGTTGGTGGAGTCATGATATCGGTGGGCACATGCTGGGGGATTATGACGAAGAGCTACAAACTAGATGGCTACAGTTTGGCGTTTTTAGTCCGATTACTCGATTACATAGTTCTAGAAGTCCCTTTAATAGTAAAGAACCTTGGTTTTTTTCAGAAACAACATCTAAGATTATGAAGAAATACCTTCGTTTGAGACATCAGATGATTCCATATCTATACACTATGAATGTAAAGACACACGAGGCAGGTGCCCCATTAATCAGCCCAATGTATTATTTCTACCCAGAGAATGATGAGAGTTATAATGTTCCAAATCAATACTTTTTTGGAACAGAACTGATGGTGGCTCCCATTGTAGAAAAGATGGATTTGGCATTCCAATCTGCAAAAGTGGATGTATGGTTCCCTGAAGGTGAATGGTATGACTTCTTTTCAGATAAAAAATATACAGGCGGTGTGAAGTTGAGTGTTTATAGAGACATTTCGACTATACCTGTGTTTGCAAAAAGTGGTGCAATCATTCCTTTGGTTGGTTCTGAGATAGATATGGGTGTTGATTTACCTGAAGTTGTAGATTGGTATGTATTCCCAGGCAAACAACATTCTTTTGAAATGATTGAAGATCAAAATGGTCAAAGATATAAAACAAGATTATCAATCGATTGGGAAATGGGAATGGTAGAGTTGGCATTACAAGGAGATTCTAGTATCGTTCCAAGTAATAGAAAGCATAGAATTCATTTTAAAGGAACGAATGTGTCTATGATTGAATTGCCAAATAAGAATGATATATCTAGATTTGAATGTAAAGATAATAAAAGGATATCCCTAAATGATGAAGTTTTTAGACTACTAAAGACGGCTTCTCTTCCATATGAATTAAAAGATAGATTGTTAAATCAATTCATCAATGCGAAAAATTCTCATGAGTTAATGAATATCTTGCATCATCAGGATAAGGAATTGAGAGGGCGTTTGTTGGAAATGATATTTACTAATGAAAACTAATTGAGACATTTCGTACACAATTTCTATTATTTAATGTGTAATGGTTTTACATCTCTATGCTTATTGGCTTGTATTTTAGTAATTACAAGTTTGGCATAGGGATGTTTTTTATTTACTGAAGAGGAAAGGATAAGTATGTTTCAAGTTTTTAAATATTTTTTAAACTAAACAGGAGCAAATTTTTAAAGGTGATTTCTCAAAGTAACTTCCACTTGCCTGACCGAAGTGGAAGTTAGTCTGAAACGGATTTTTATGGTGGAATTAAGTATGAGACGTGTGATTTTTTCAGAAAATTTTCTAAAACAAACAGGATTTGTTTGACATTTATTTGAAAATTCTGTAAAATGAATTATTATATCGTTAAAGGAGAATATATATGGAAAAACAGAAAACATTTTTTGGACATCCTATGGGCTTGTCCACCCTCTTCTTTACAGAAATGTGGGAACGCTTTTCTTACTATGGGATGCGAGCTATCCTACTTTACTATATGTACTATAGTGTGCAAGATGGTGGATTGGGAATGGATAAGACCACAGCTGCATCGGTTATGGCGATTTATGGCTCGCTGGTATTTTTGTCCTCGGTTATCGGTGGTTTTGTCAGTGACCGTATTTTAGGAAGTCGTAAGACTGTCTTTTACGGTGGGATTCTGATTATGCTAGGGCATATTGCTTTGGCAACACCTTTTGGACAAGTGGCTCTCTATCTTTCTATTGCCTTGATTATCTTTGGTACTGGATTTTTAAAACCCAATATCTCAGATATGGTGGGGGGAATTTATGAGAAAGAGGATGATAGACGGGATGCAGGTTTTAGTATCTTTGTCTTTGGTATTAACTTAGGTGCCTTCGTTGCCCCTTATCTAGTGGGTTATCTAGGTCAGGAAGTCAATTTCCATCTAGGTTTCTCATTAGCTGCTATTGGGATGTTCTTTGGTCTAGTGAAGTATGTTTTGGATGGGAAGAAATATCTGCCTGAATCAAGTCTTTACCCCACTGATCCACTTTCACAGAAGGACCAGCAGACCTTGATTAAACGCTTGCTGATTACACTTGTCGTAGTTATTCTCGTGATTATAGGCTTAGTCTTTACTCACCAGTTTAATGTGGATATGATTGTTAATATCTTTACAGTGATTGCTGTAATTATTCCAATCTACTATTTCTTTAAGATTTTATCTAGTCAGAAAATAACTGCTACTGAGAGATCCCGAGTATTTGCCTACATTCCTTTATTTATCGCTGGAGTACTCTTCTGGTCTATTGAGGAGCAGGGGTCTGTTGTTCTCGCTCTATTTGCGGATGATCAAACTCGACTTTACTTTAATGTATTTGGGAATCAGATTCATTTTCCATCTAGCTTTTTCCAAAGTATCAATCCACTTTTCATTATGATTTATGTGCCGATTTTTGCGTGGTTGTGGGGGAAAATGGGTAAAAAGCAACCATCCTCTGCTAAGAAATTTGCTTACGGTTTATTTGCTGCAGGTTTATCCTTCTTGTGGATGATGTTACCAGGGATGCTCTTTGGGACAGATGTTAAGGTCAGTCCTCTCTGGTTGATTATGAGTTGGGCTATTGTGATTGTAGGGGAAATGCTGATTTCGCCGATTGGTCTATCAGTCACTACTAAGTTAGCACCAAAATCCTTCCAAGCACAAATGATGTCTATCTGGTTCTTGAGTAATGCAGCTGCCCAAGCTATCAATGCTCAAATTGTAAAATTTTATACAAGCGAAACTGAAGTTGCTTACTATGGAATTGTTGGAGGAATTACGATTGTATTCAGTATTATCTTACTCTTCTACGTTCCGCGTATTGAAAAACTAATGTCTGGTATCAAATAGAGAAAAACTGGAATTTCTGTAGGGATTCTAAAAGTTAGATCAATTATTTATTCAAAGGATTTAGTTCTGTATTGTATAGGGCTAGGTCCTTTTAGTTTGATTAATACTCTTCGAAAATCAAATTCAAACCGCGTCAACGTCGCCTTGCCGTACTCAAGTACAGCCTGCGGCTAGTTTCCTAGTTTGCTCTTTGATTTTCATTGAGTATAAAACTCACGATGTTTCTGCTTTTCCTAGTGGACATTTGTCTACTTTTTTTATATAATAAAACTAAACCATATTGGTTGAGTTTTAAAAATGTAGATTCAAGCATCGATTAGTCTTTCTAAGGGAGATGTTCTCCATTAAAGCATCATAACAGGAGGTGAAGTATGTATCAGCCAGAAAAATTAAAGGCTCGGAGGAAAGAGTTAAAACTGACACAGAAGGAAATTGCAGAGCAACTTGGGATTAGTTTCCAGGCTTACTCGGCTTGGGAACGTGGAGTCAAGGAACCGTCCAAGGAGAAGGTGTTCCAGCTAGAGAATATTTTAAAAGTACCAAAAGGATATTTTACTCAGATTGAGATTGTCCGTCTCTACCATAGCCTCTCCAAGCAAGGGAAGGAGAAGGTTGTTCTCTATGCTCGCAACCTATCTCAAGAGGAGAAAGTCCAGAAAGTGCCTCCTATGCCAGCGCGCCTCTACGAGTACCGTGTTTATGAACGCATGTCAGCAGGGATTGGGGCTTCGGTCTACGATGATCAGAATTTTGATACGGTTTACTTTAATGAGGAGTTGGCTCATGATTTTGCGTCATGGGTGTCTGGGGACT
The DNA here is from genome assembly GCF_022137125.1 of Streptococcus mitis. Classification (GTDB taxonomy): domain Bacteria; phylum Bacillota; class Bacilli; order Lactobacillales; family Streptococcaceae; genus Streptococcus; species Streptococcus mitis_CE. The sequence continues at coordinate 188,752 of NZ_JAKNEQ010000002.1, forward strand.
CCATGGAACCTAAATACCAAAATGGTTCAGTAGCTCTGATTCGAGAGACAGGATTTGACTATGATGGAGCGGTTTATGCAGTGGTTTGCAACAACCAGACCTATATCAAACGGGTCTATCGAGAGGAGAATGGATTGCGTCTGGTCTCTATCAATCCTAAATACAAGGATATTTTCATCTCCTATGAGGAAGATCCTCGGATTGTGGGGATTATCGTTGGGAACTTTGTGCCGATGGAGGGCTAGCCAATGGGCTACTTTGATTATTCCAGAGAGCCCAAAAGTGACATTGCCTTTGTCGATATGAAATCCTTTTATGCCAGTGTTGAGTGTGTGAAAAGAGGATTGCATCCGCTGAAAACCTCGCTTTGTGTCATGAGTCGCGCGGATAATTCAACTGGTCTTATCCTAGCCTCCTCTCCCCTGTTTAAGAAGATTTTTGGCAAGTCAAATGTTGGTCGGGCCTATGATTTGCCTTTTGATATCAAAACGCGAAAATTTTCCTATTACAATGCTCGAAAGCAAGGGCTACCGACTGACTCGGACTATGTTCGCTACATCGAAGATTGGGCTCAAGTGACCTTGATTGTCCCTCCTCGAATGGACGAGTACATTGCAGTCAATATGGAAATCCAGCGAATCTTTCAAAACTATGGCAGTCCAGATGATATTTATACTTACTCTATCGATGAGGGCTTTATTGATCTGACTAGTTCCCTTAATTATTTCATTTCAGACAAGAGTCTCTCTCGCAAGGACAAGCTGGATCTGCTTTCTGCCCGTATTCAGAGGGATATTTGGAGGCAGACAGGGATCTACTCTACAGTAGGTATGTCAAATGCCAATCCTTTACTGGCTAAGTTGGCTCTGGATAATGAGGCTAAGCACACTCCGACCATGAGGGCCAACTGGTCTTACCAGGATGTGGAAGAGAAGGTCTGGTCCATTCCCAAGATGACGGATTTTTGGGGGATTGGCAGGCAGATGGAGAAACGCTTGCATGCTCTGGGGATTTTTTCCATCAAGGAATTGGCCACAAGCAATCCAGACCAGCTAAAGAAAGCTCTGGGTCAGGTTGGTCTGCGTTTGTGGTTTCATGCCAACGGGATTGATGAGAGCAATGTTCATAAGCCCTATAAAGCCAAATCCAAGGGCTTGGGGAATTCTCAAATCTTGCCTAGAGACTACGTGAAGCTACGGGATATTGAAATTATTCTTCGAGAAATGGCGGAGCAGGTAGCTATTAGACTGAGAAGGGCGGGCAAGAAAACAACCCTTGTCTCTATCTATGTCGGTTTCTCTAAACAGGAGGTCAGGTCGTCTATTCACACACAAATGAAGGTCAAACCGACCAATAATACAGCTGTCTTAACGGATTATGTTTTGAAGCTATTTCATAACAAATACACTTCTGGAGCGGTCAGAAGTGTCGGAGTTAACTATTCAGGCTTTGTAGACGAGTCCTTTGATTTGATATCTCTCTTTGATGATGTTGACAAGTTAGAAAAAGAAGAAAGGCTCCAGACGGCCATTGACTCCATTCGGGAACAATTTGGTTTCACTTCCCTTTTAAGAGCAAATGCACTGGAAGAAGCCTCTAGGAGTCTTGCCAGAAGCAAGCTGATTGGGGGACATTCTGCTGGAGGATTAGATGGATTACAATGATTGATCGTTCTTATTTACCTTTTCAATCCGCGCGAGATTATCAAGATCCAGGTATGCAGAAGTGGATGGGATTTTACCTCTCAGAACACACCAGTTCGCTCAGTGAAGAAAAAAGCCGTGTTGATTTTTCGACGGATTTGACTCCAGATGAGAAGTTGCACTTGCTTTCTCAGCTTTATGTTGGCCAACTTAAGGGAAGTTTTGTGGTAAAGGAAAAGAAGCAGAAAATCACCATCATCGGTGTGGTGAGAGAGTTATCACCTCAGACTCTATCTATTAGGACAAACGAGGGATATAGGTTGATAGAGGTTGCAGATATCCTAGAAATTCGGCTGTGGGAGGAGGGAGTTTATGACTAGAAAAGAGCTGTATGAAAACAAACTGCAGATGGATTATTTTTCAGATGACTATATTCGTTTTGAAGAGGATTTTCAAAAATACTCTGCCATGAACGTACCCTTGACTTTCTTGATTGATGACATCCTACGAACCATGGCGATGAATCAGAAAAACTACTTTGTCTTAAACAAGGAAAATGCTAAGGATGGGCGGGAGCATAGCTTTTATTTTAGGGTGGTAACGGAAAAAGCGTGTCCTAGAAATAGGACCTATACATATTCAGGAGTCAAGAATAGCAGTCAGTAGTGCCTTGTCTGCTATGAATGTATCATTTTTACAACACTTCATGGTTCATATCATGGGGTGTTTTCCTATTCAAGTCAAAGCCCATCAAAAAATCCCACTATTCTTAGGCTAAAGGAGAACTAATCATAGTGAGATTATGAAATTATAGTAGTTTTTGTATCGCCTCTTCAATTTGTTTTGGGTCTGTTTTTGAAGAGAAGCGTTCAAAGACCTGCCCATCACGACCAATGAGAAACTTAGCGAAATTCCATTCGACTCGTTTTCCCAGTGGGCCAGATTTTTGTTCTTTCAACCAAACATAGAGAGGGTCTGCTTCCTTACCGTTGACCTTGATCTTGGCAAAACGTGGGAAGGTGGTTTGATAATGTAGGCTACAGAAGGCGTTGATTTCCTCTGCGCCGCCTGGTGCTTGTCCCATAAACTGATTGCAAGGAAAGTCTAAAATCTCAAAACCTTGTTCTTGATAGCGATCATAGAGTTCTTGAAGTCCTTGGTACTGGGGCGTTAAACCACATCCAGTAGCAGTGTTGACAACCAAAAGAACCTTACCACGATAGGCATCTAGTGAGGTTTCTTGATGGTCTTGGTTCAAGACTGAAAAATCGTATAGTGAAGTCATTGCTTGCTTTTCTCCTTCTGTTTGGTATTTTTAGGAGTTTTCTCCTCCTGTAGTGATAGAAATCCGTAGGTCAGGGTTCCAAAAATGCTACCTATAATGAGGCCATACATCAGGAAAGGAACACTTTTATCGAATTGCATGAGCAACTTCACAAAATCTGAAAGGGACATCTGCTGAACGAAGACTTTATGAAAGATGAGTAAGGTAAAGAGGCCGATCTGAATAACGATAAACACAATCCAGCTTCGGAATTTGATTTGGGCTTTGCTGTAGGTTTTGAGGATGATTTCTGATTTGTCATCCTTTTCAAGATGAAGCTCTTGGACGGCTTTTTGAGCTTTTATACTCATGAACAAAATGAGTCCAAAATAGATGTAGGGCATAACATTTCGAACAATTTCTATAAAGCTTCCGAACAAAATATAGAATAGGAAGAGAATGAAGGAAGAGTAAAAGATTTGGATCATGGAACGGGCGCAAGCCTTGTAGATAACCTCTTGACGGCATTCATCAAAAGGCCCTTGGATATGAAAGAAATTTCGAAGTAGGCGAGTTGTTAAGTCTTCTTTTTTCATGGGTGATTTCTCCTAAATGAACGATGTTATTTTGTTTCTTTTACGAATTGATAGAGATAATAAAGATAAGTAATAGAAGAAAGGATAGCGATAGTTAGCAGTATATAATATTTCCAATTGATTGAAATGAGCGTCAGTTGTGGTAAGGATAGAATCATAAAGAATAGTGCTAAGTTGAGTATGCGCGTTTTTTGGGAGTCAATCTTTAGATAAGTCAATCCTTTGTTGAGTGCTGGAACAAAGACTGGAAGGAAGACTATATCGTAGATTGGCAAGTTCCCTGAAACGATGATGAAGATGAGCAGAGAACTGAACAAAAGATGATAGGTAAGTAAAGTTACTAGTGATTTCATAGGGTACCTCCTAATCCTCATCTTGATCTTTCTTAGCTTTTGCAATGCGACGGGAGATGAGGAACTGTATGCTTGCTCCGAAGAAGATAGAACCGAGAATGCTTGATACACCATTTCTTATAGTAAGAAGAGAATTAAAATAGTCCGGACTTTCACCTATGAGTATACTGAGAAGAGGAGTTATAAAAAACATCCATAGACCAAAGAACAAACCTGCTTTCAGACCTGGGTAATGTAGTTGCTTACTTTCTTTCTCACTCAGCATATCTGGATCAATAGCTGTAATCCCTGTTTTTTTCATTTGGTAGGTGACATAGCCAGCAGCGATGAGGGCAATCACTAGAATCAGAGGAGGATAGATTAGAGCCACTTCTTGAGGGTATTTATAGGCCAGAAGGAGTGGAATAAGATTTCCGAAAATCATCAGATAAAAGAGGACGATAAAGACTTGGTTCCCGATACGATCGATCTCACGCCGTTTGTATTCGTCAAGGGGACCAGAAATGCCGTATGTGCGTTTGATGAGTTTTTCAGTGAAGGTTTCTTTTTTCATGAGTTGGCTCCTTTTTTAAAAATTATCCTCCCAAAAGAGACTATTGAGGTCAGTTTGGAGGCTGCGGGCGAGATTGAGACAGAGTTCCAGGGTTGGATTGTACTTGTCGTTCTCAATCATATTGATGGTTTGTCTCGAGACACCGATATCCTTGGCGAGTTCGAGCTGAGAAATGCCTAGTTCCTTGCGAAATTCTTTCACACGATTCATCTGGACTCCTTTCTGCTTTATGTCGTATATATTTGACTATATTATATTCTTCTATGGAGTGAATGTCAAGCATATTTGACATATTTCTTAAAGAAATCTTACTTGTTTTTGGCCTATTTGTCTGACTAGTGCAAGCTAGTCGGATTTGTGGTAAAATAGATAAGATATGACAAAAGAATTTCATCATGTAACGGTCTTACTCCACGAAACGATTGATATGCTCGACGTAAAACCTGATGGTATCTACGTTGATGCGACTTTGGGTGGAGCAGGCCATAGCGAATATTTATTAAGTAAATTAAGTGAAAAAGGCCATCTCTATGCCTTTGACCAGGACCAGAATGCCATTGACAATGCGCAAGAACGCTTGGCTCCCTACATTGAGAAGGGGATGGTGACTTTTATCAAGGATAACTTCCGTCATTTACAGGCACGTTTGCGCGAAGCTGGTGTTCAGGAAATTGATGGAATTTGTTATGACTTGGGGGTGTCTAGTCCTCAATTGGACCAGCGTGAACGTGGTTTTTCTTATAAAAAGGATGCGCCACTGGACATGCGGATGAATCAGGAAGCTAGTCTGACAGCCTATGAAGTGGTGAACCACTATGACTATCATGACTTGGTTCGTATTTTCTTCAAGTATGGTGAGGATAAATTCTCTAAACAGATTGCGCGTAAGATCGAACAAGCACGTGAAGTCAAGCCAATCGAGACAACGACTGAGTTAGCAGAAATTATCAAGTCTGCCAAACCTGCCAAGGAGCTCAAGAAGAAGGGCCATCCTGCCAAGCAGATTTTCCAGGCTATTCGAATTGAAGTCAATGATGAACTGGGAGCAGCAGATGAGTCCATCCAGCAGGCCATGGAGATGTTGGCTCTAGATGGTAGAATTTCAGTGATTACCTTCCATTCGCTAGAAGACCGCTTGACCAAGCAATTGTTCAAGGAAGCTTCAACAGTGGAAGTTCCCAAAGGTTTGCCTTTCATCCCAGATGATCTCAAGCCCAAGATGGAATTGGTATCCCGTAAGCCAATCTTGCCAAGTGCAGAAGAATTAGAAGCCAATAACCGCTCGCACTCTGCCAAGTTGCGCGTGGCCAGAAAAATTCACAAGTAAGAGGAAAAAATGGTAGATAAGAAAGAAACAACCAGTCAATTCTTGCAGAATCGTATAAAAAAATTCTCACGTGTGGAGAAGGCTTTTTATCTTTCCATCGCTTTTACGGCTCTCGTTTTAGCAGTGAGCATTATCTTTATGCAGACACGGCTCTTGCAAGTGCAAAGTGATTTGACAAAAATCAATGCGCAGATAGAGGAGAAGAAGACAGAGCTCGATGATGCTAAGCAGGAAGTGAATGAATTGATTCGTTCAGAGCGCTTGAAAGAGATTGCAGATAAAAAAGATTTGAAATTGAATAATGAAAATATCCGAACAGCGGAGTAAGATATGAAATGGACAGAAAAAATAACCCGATTTGCGATAAAAAATCGTAAATCTCCAGCAAAAAACCGTAGGATAGTTGGTAAGTACCTCAGCTTTGTAGCTGTTACCCTTTTCGCCCTCTTTTTGGCTAATTTTGCGTATATTATCGCAAAAGGTAATATATTTGGTACTGACTTGGTAAAAGAGGCTAAAAAGGTTCACCAAACAACTCGAACAGTACCTGCCAAACGTGGGACGATCTATGACCGAAATGGAGTGCCTATCGCTGAAGATGCGACCTCTTATAACGTCTATGCTGTTATTGATAAAAAATACAAGTCAGCAACGGGTAAAATTCTTTATGTAGAGGATTCGCAGTTTAATAAGGTAGCTGAAGTCTTCCATAAGTATTTGGATATGGATGAAGCTTATGTGAAAGAGCAATTAGCTCAACCAAATCTGACCCAAGTTTCTTTTGGAGCAAAAGGAAATGGGATTACCTATGCCAATATGATGGCTATTAAAAAAGACTTGAAAGATGCTAGTGTGGAAGGGATCGACTTCACAACTAGCCCTAACAGAAGCTACCCAAATGGCCAATTTGCTTCTAGTTTTATTGGATTAGCCCAACTCCATGAAAATGAGGACGGCAGTAAGAGTTTATTAGGAACTTCTGGTCTGGAGAGTTCGTTAAATACCATTCTTGCTGGGACAGACGGTATTATTACCTATGAAAAGGACCGTGTAGGAAATATCGTACCCGGTACAGAACAGGTAGCGCAGCAGACTGTAGATGGCAAGGATGTTTATACAACATTGTCTAGTCCGCTCCAATCTTTCATGGAAACCCAAATGGATGCCTTTCTGGAAAAAGTAAAAGGTAAGTATATGACCGCGACCTTGGTCAGTGCAAAGACTGGTGAAATCCTTGCTACTACCCAACGACCTACCTTTAATGCAGATACTAAGGATGGCATCACCAAAGACTTTGTTTGGCGTGATATCCTTTATCAAAGTAACTATGAACCAGGATCAACCATGAAGGTTATGACGTTAGCTGCTTCTATTGATAACAATACCTTCCCAGGTGGAGAATATTTCAATAGCAGTGAATTAAAAATAGCAGATGCGACGATTCGAGATTGGGACGTTAATGAAGGTTTGACCGGTGGTGGTATGATGACTTTCTTACAAGGTTTCGCTCACTCCAGTAATGTTGGAATGAGTCTACTTGAACAAAAAATGGGAGATACTACTTGGTTGGATTATCTAAACCGCTTTAAATTTGGGGTCCCAACTCGCTTTGGCTTGACAGATGAATACGCTGGTCAACTTCCAGCTGATAATATTGTCAATATTGCCATGAGTGCATTTGGTCAGGGGATTTCTGTAACGCAGACCCAGATGCTACGTGCTTTTACAGCCATTGCCAATGATGGTGTTATGTTGGAACCAAAATTTATCAGTGCCCTTTATGATCCAAATGATCAAACCGTTCGTAGATCTCAAAAAGAAATTGTAGGGAATCCAGTTTCGAAAGATGCAGCTAGCCAAACTCGTACTCACATGGTCTTGGTAGGAACGGATCCTAGATATGGAACTATGTATAATCATAGTACAGGAAAAGCAACTGTCAATGTTCCAGGTCAAAATGTAGCCCTCAAGTCTGGTACAGCCCAAATCGCTGACGAGAAAAATGGAGGCTACTTGGTTGGTTCTACCAACTACATTTTCTCGGTTGTGGCTATGAACCCTGCTGAAAATCCTGATTTTATCTTGTATGTAACGGTTCAACAGCCTGAACATTATTCAGGTATCCAATTGGGAGAATTTGCCAACCCAATTCTTGAAAGAGCTTCAGCTATGAAAGAATCTCTCAATCTTCAATCTCCTGCTAAGAATTTAGATCAAGTGACGACAGAGTCTTCTTATGCAATGCCTAGCATCAAGGATATTTCACCTGGTGATTTGGCAGAAGCCTTACGCCGAAATATTGTGCAACCAATCGTTGTAGGTACTGGAACAAAGATTAAAGAATCATCTGTAGAAGAAGGGACCAATCTTGCACCAAACCAACAAGTTCTCCTTTTATCGGATAAGGTAGAAGAAATTCCAGACATGTATGGCTGGAAAAAAGAGACTGCTGAGGCCTTTGCTAAATGGTTGGATATTGAGCTGGAATTTGAAGGGTCAGGTTCTGTTGTACAGAAGCAAGATGTTCGGACTAATACAGCTATCAAAAACATTAAAAAAATTAAATTAACTTTAGGAGACTAATATGTTTATTTCCATCAGTGCTGGAATTGTGACATTTTTACTAACTTTAGTAGGAATTCCGGCCTTTATCCAATTTTATAGAAAGGCGCAAATTACAGGCCAGCAGATGCATGAGGATGTCAAACAGCACCAGGCAAAAGCTGGGACTCCTACAATGGGAGGTTTGGTTTTCTTAATTGCTTCTGTTTTAGTTGCTTTCTTTTTCGCCCTATTTAGTAATCAACTCAGCAATAATGTCGGTATGATTTTATTTATCTTGGTTCTCTATGGTTTAATCGGATTTTTAGATGACTTCCTCAAGGTCTTCCGTAAAATCAATGAGGGCCTTAATCCCAAACAGAAATTGGCTCTTCAGCTTCTAGGTGGTGTCATTTTCTACCTTTTCTATGAGCGTGGTGGCGATATGCTTTCTGTCTTTGGCTACCAAGTGCATCTAGGGATTTTCTATATTGTCTTCGCTCTTTTCTGGCTAGTTGGTTTTTCAAACGCAGTGAACTTGACAGATGGTATTGACGGTCTGGCTAGTATTTCCGTTGTGATTAGTTTGTCTGCCTATGGCGTTATTGCCTATGTGCAAGGTCAGATGGATATCCTTCTAGTGATTCTTGCCATGATTGGTGGTTTGCTTGGTTTCTTTGTCTTTAACCATAAGCCTGCTAAGGTCTTTATGGGAGATGTGGGAAGTTTGGCTCTCGGTGGAATGCTGGCAGCTATTTCAATGGCTCTCCACCAAGAATGGACTCTCTTGATTATCGGAATTATTTATGTCTTTGAAACAACTTCGGTTATGATGCAAGTCGGCTATTTCAAAATGACTGGTGGTAAACGTATTTTCCGTATGACGCCTGTGCATCACCATTTTGAGCTTGGAGGATTGTCTGGTAAAGGAAATCCTTGGAGCGAGTGGAAGGTTGACTTCTTCTTTTGGGGAGTGGGGCTTCTAGCAAGTCTCCTGACCCTAGCAATTTTGTATTTGATGTAAGAATGGCACCCTGATGTTTCAGGGTGTTTTTGCTTTTTAAAAAATATTGGTCAATTAAAGTCAAATTCCTTGACCTTTTTTGACTAATGTAGTATATTATGAACGTAAGGTAAATGAAAGCCTTACTAGAACACTTATTTAAAGTAAAATAGAAAGAGGTGGGGTCTATGTTTAATCTAGAAATCTTTAGAAGTAAAGATAGTCTACTCCTGCTTGAAAAAGAAAAACCAGAAATAGTACGTAGAGTAGCAATCTAGCTAGTCTAAATTTTTTAAGATAAAGGTCAAAGATAGTCAATATCAGTAATCATAACTAAGTAAATAAAAAGAGGTAAAGAATATGAACAACAACTTTAATAATTTTAACAACATGGATGATTTATTTAACCAATTGATGGGTGGTATGCGAGGATATAGTTCTGAAAATCGCCGTTACTTGATTAATGGACGTGAAGTCACACCTGAGGAATTTGCTCACTATCGTGCAACTGGTCAATTGCCAGGAAATGCAGAAGCTGATGGACAAATGCCACAACATACGTCAGGTATGAAACAAGATGGTGTCCTTGCTAAACTGGGTCGAAACTTGACAGCAGAAGCGCGTGAGGGCAAGTTGGATCCTGTCATCGGACGAAATAAGGAAATTCAAGAAACATCTGAAATCCTCTCACGCCGTACTAAGAACAATCCTGTTTTGGTTGGAGACGCAGGTGTTGGTAAGACAGCAGTTGTCGAAGGCTTGGCACAAGCTATTGTGAATGGTGATGTTCCAGCTGCTATTAAGAATAAGGAAATTGTTTCCATTGATATCTCAGGTCTTGAGGCTGGCACTCAATACCGTGGTAGCTTTGAAGAAAACGTTCAAAATCTAGTCAATGAGGTCAAAGAAGCAGGGAATATTATCCTCTTCTTTGATGAAATTCACCAAATCCTCGGTGCTGGTAGCACTGGTGGAGACAGTGGTTCTAAGGGGCTTGCGGATATTCTCAAGCCAGCCCTCTCTCGTGGGGAGTTGACAGTGATTGGGGCAACGACTCAAGATGAATACCGTAACACCATCTTGAAGAATGCAGCTCTTGCTCGTCGTTTCAACGAAGTGAAGGTTAATGCTCCATCTGCTGAAGATACTTTCAAGATTCTTCAAGGTATTCGAGATCTTTATCAACAACACCACAATGTTATTTTGCCAGATGAAGTCTTAAAAGCTGCCGTTGATTACTCTGTTCAATATATTCCACAACGTAGCTTGCCAGATAAGGCTATCGACCTTGTCGATGTTACGGCGGCTCACTTGGCAGCTCAGCATCCAGTAACAGATGTTCATGCTGTTGAACGTGAAATTGAGGCAGAAAAAGACAAGCAAGAAAAAGCAGTTGAGGCAGAAGATTTTGAAGCAGCTCTAAACTATAAAACACGCATTGCAGAATTGGAAAAGAAAATCGAAAACCATACAGAAGATATGAAAGTGACTGCAAGTGTCAACGATGTGGCTGAATCTGTAGAACGTATGACGGGTATTCCAGTATCTCAAATGGGGGCTACGGACATCGAACGTTTGAAAGATATGGGTCATCGTTTGCAGACGAAAGTTATTGGTCAAGATAAGGCCGTTGAAGCAGTAGCAAAAGCTATCCGTCGTAACCGTGCTGGTTTTGATGAAGGTAACCGTCCAATTGGTAGCTTCCTCTTTGTAGGTCCTACTGGTGTCGGTAAGACTGAGTTGGCTAAACAATTGGCTCTTGATATGTTCGGAACGAAAGATGCTATCATCCGTTTGGACATGTCAGAATACAGCGACCGCACAGCCGTTTCTAAGCTAATCGGTACAACAGCTGGTTATGTGGGTTATGATGACAATAGCAATACCTTGACAGAACGCGTCCGTCGCAATCCATACTCAATCGTACTTTTGGATGAGATTGAAAAGGCTGACCCTCAAGTCATCACCCTTCTCCTCCAAGTTTTGGACGATGGTCGTTTGACAGATGGTCAAGGTAACACTGTCAACTTCAAGAATACGGTGATTATCGCAACTTCAAACGCAGGCTTTGGTTACGAAGCTAATTTGACAGAAGATGCTGATAAACCAGAATTGATGGATCGTTTGAAACCTTACTTCCGTCCAGAATTCCTTAACCGTTTCAATGCTGTCATCGAATTCTCACACTTGAGCAAAGAAGATCTTTCTAAGATTGTAGACCTGATGTTGGTTGAAGTTAACAAGACGCTTTCTAAGAAAGACATTGACTTGGCAGTGAGCGAAGCTGCTAAAGAATACATGACTGAGGAAGGCTACGATGAAGTCATGGGTGTTCGTCCACTCCGTCGTGTGGTTGAACAACAAATCCGTGACAAAGTCACAGACTTCCACTTGGATAACCTTGATGCTAAACACCTAGAAGCTGACATGGAAGATGGTGTTTTGGTCATTCGTGAAAAAGCCTAAATCAAGATTTTGAAAATAAAAAAAAGGAACCAGCTGAAAAAAACTGGTTCCTTTTTTTTGTTTAGATGACATGGCGTTCAAAGGCATCGTCTGAAATCCCTTGTTCAAGGATGAGTTTTGCCCATTCTTTAGCAGAAAAGAGGCTGTGATCCTTGTAGTTGCCGCAAGATTCGATGGTTGTTCCAGGAACATCTTCCCAAGTAGTGGTTTCAGCGATTTCCTTAAGCGAATCCTTGATAACTGCTGCAATCTCAGCGCTAGTATGACGTCCCCACATAATCATGTGGAAGCCTGTACGGCAACCAAATGGTGAACAGTCAATCATGCCGTCAATGCGAGTACGGATGAGTTTGGCCAAGAGGTGTTCGATAGTGTGAAGGCCAGCGGTAGGGATAGAGTCTTCGTTTGGTTGCACCAAGCGAATATCATAATTGGAGATGATGTCTCCTTTTGGCCCTGTTTCTTCCCCAATCAAGCGGACATAAGGTGCTTTAACAATAGTGTGGTCAAGTTCAAAACTTTCAACAATAACTTCTTTTGACATGGTAAATCCTTTCAGTTTTCTTCTTTCATTATAACATAAAGCCAGCTCTTGAGACAGAGAGAAAACCTCTCCGAGGGTGGAGAGGTTCAAATCTTTATTTACGATACAAGCGGTCGTATTGGTAGTAAGGATCAAAGGTTACGTTGATCCCTAGTTTACGAAGGACATTCTTGTCTTCATCGGTTAAGATGATGGTTGAGTGGGCTTCGCTTCCTTTGAGGTTGCCAAGTTCTTCCATAGCACGAGCAGCATCAGGATTTTCTGTAGCTGTGATAGCAAGTGCAATCAGGATTTCATTTGAATGAAGGCGTGGATTGCGGCTACCCAGATGATCGATTTTAAGACCTTGAATCGGTTTGACAACTTCAGGTTCGATTAGTTTTACTTCTTTAGCGATGTCAGCTGATTTCTTGATGGCGTTGATAAGAGCAGCGGCTGTAGGGCCAAAGAGCTCTGAGTTCTTACCTGTGACAATTTCTCCGCTTGGCAATTCAAGGGCTAGGGCTGGTCCGCCAGTTTCTTCTGCTTTTTGACGCGCAACGACAGCAACCTTACGGTCTGCAGGTGTGATGCCGAGGTCATTCATAAGCAACTCGATTTTCTTGACAGCAGCTTCGCCAACTTTTTCGGCTTTAAAATCAAGAACAGTTTGATAGTAACGGCGGATGATTTCTTGTTTAGAAGCTTCGACAGCAGCTTCATCATCTGCAATAGCGAAACCAACCATGTTGACACCCATATCTGTCGGAGAAGCGTATGGAGATTTACCAAGGATACGTTCTAACATGCGCTTGAGTACTGGGAAAATCTCGATATCACGGTTGTAGTTGACAGTGGTCTCTCCGTAGGTTTGGAGATGGAAGGGGTCAATCATGTTGACATCATCAAGGTCAGCTGTGGCAGCCTCGTAGGCCAAATTGACTGGGTGATGAAGGGGAAGATTCCAAACTGGGAAGGTTTCAAATTTAGCGTAGCCAGACTTGATACCATTGATTTGATCGTGGTACATATTGGACATACAGGTTGCCAATTTTCCAGAACCAGGTCCAGGAGCAGTTACGACGATCAAGTTACGACTGGTTTTGATGTAGTCATTTTTCCCCATACCTTCTGGAGAAATGATGTGATCCATATCTGTTGGATATCCTTTGATTGGATAATGAAGATAAGAATCAATTCCGTTTTTCTCAAGTTGGTTGCGGAAGGCATCCGCAGCGGGTTGGCCAGCGTACTGTGTGATGACTACTGAGCCGACAAAAATTCCCAGTTCATTGAATTTGTCAATCAAGCGAAGAACTTCTTGGTCATAAGAAATGCCCAAGTCACCACGTGCTTTGGAATGCTCGATGTTGCTAGCATTAATGGCAATTACAACCTCGACTTGCTCTTTCAACTCCTGCAAGAGCTTGATTTTATTGTCAGGCTCATAACCAGGAAGGACGCGAGCAGCGTGGAAGTCTTCTAACATTTTGCCACCAAACTCCAAGTAGAGCTTGCCGTCAAATTGGTTGATACGCTCCAAAATGTGGTCGCGCTGTAGATTCAAATATTGTTCAGAACTAAAAGCTTGTTTTTTCATTTTTTTACCTCTGACCTCTATTATAATAAAAAATTGGAAGTTAGGAAACTATGGAGTTAAAAAAGGAATCAAAAAGATTAGGCAAACGCTTGCATAAAAATCTGAAAAGCGCTATCATAGACTGTAGATTATTAAAATAATGAGGTAAGAAGATGCAAGAAAAATGGTGGCACAATGCCGTAGTCTATCAAGTTTATCCTAAGAGCTTTATGGATAGCAACGGAGATGGAATTGGCGATTTGCCAGGTATTACCAGTAAGTTAGACTATCTAGCTAAGTTAGGAATTACAGCGATTTGGCTGTCTCCCGTTTATGACAGTCCTATGGATGATAATGGATATGATATTGCTGATTATCAAGCGATTGCGGCTATTTTCGGGACCATGGAGGATATGGATCAATTGATCGCGGAAGCTAAGAAACGTGATATTCGTATCATCATGGACTTGGTGGTCAATCATACCTCAGATGAACATGCTTGGTTTGTCGAGGCTTGTGAAAATCCTGATAGCCCTGAGAGAGACTACTATATCTGGCGGGACGAACCCAATGATTTGGAGTCTATCTTTAGTGGGTCTGCTTGGGAATACGATGAAAAGTCAGGTCAGTACTATCTCCACTTTTTCAGCAAGAAACAGCCTGATCTCAACTGGGAAAATGAAAAACTTCGCCAGAAAATCTATGAGATGATGAACTTTTGGATTGATAAAGGCATTGGCGGCTTCCGTATGGATGTCATTGACATGATTGGGAAAATTCCTGACGAGAAAGTAGTCAATAATGGTCCTATGCTCCACCCTTATCTCAAGGAGATGAATCAGGCGACCTTTGGAGATAAGAATCTCTTAACAGTAGGGGAAACATGGGGAGCAACGCCAGAAATTGCTAAGCTCTACTCGGATCCAAAAGGGCAAGAGTTGTCTATGGTCTTCCAGTTTGAACATATCGGTCTTCAGTATCAGGAAGGTCAGCCTAAATGGCACTATCAAAAAGAACTGAATATTGCTAAGTTAAAAGAGATTTTCAACAAATGGCAGACAGAATTAGGAGTTGAGGACGGCTGGAATTCGCTCTTCTGGAACAATCATGACCTTCCTCGTATCGTCTCAATATGGGGAAATGACCAGGAATACCGCGAAAAATCTGCCAAAGCCTTTGCAATATTGCTTCATCTCATGAGAGGGACTCCTTATATCTACCAAGGCGAGGAGATTGGGATGACCAACTATCCCTTTGAAACGCTGGACCAAGTAGAAGATATTGAATCTCTTAACTATGCGCGTGAAGCTCTTGAAAAAGGTGTTCCGATGGAAGAAATCATGGACAGCATCCGTGTCATTGGTCGCGACAATGCTCGTACTCCAATGCAATGGGATGAAAGCAAAAACGCTGGTTTCTCAACAGGTCAACCGTGGTTGGCAGTCAATCCAAACTATCAAGCAATCAACGTTCAAGAAGCGCTGGCAAATCCAGATTCTATTTTCTATACTTATCAGAAACTGGTTCAAATCCGTAAGGAGAATAGCTGGCTGATTCGAGCTGACTTTGAATTGCTTGATACAGCTGACAAGGTCTTTGCCTATATTCGTAAAGATGGCGACCGTCATTTCTTAGTTGTAGCCAACTTGTCCAATGAAGACCAAGACTTGACAGTAGAAGGAAATGTTAAATCAGTCTTGATTGAAAACACCGTGGCTCAAGAAGTTTTTGAAAAACAAATCTTGGCTCCATGGGATGCTTTCTGTGTGGAAATGACTAACTAAAAAGTGAGAACCTTGAGCCTTAGAGCTTGAGGTTTTTTGCTAAAAGTTGTGTAAAAAACTCTTTTAAAAACATTTGTTAGAATTTTCTAAAAAATCTGTCAAAAGCTATTGCATTTGTAAAAAAATAGGGTATAATAGTGAAAATACTATTTTGAAGGAGATTATTTATGCAATCGAAAAAGTGGCTCTTAGGAGCAGGAGTGACCTTGAGTACAGCCATTCTTTTAACAGCTTGTGGGAAAAGTGAAAAGAATGCAGACGCTCCCAAAACATTTTCTTATGTTTATGCTGTTGATCCATCATCCTTGGATTATAGCGTTACAAGTAAAAGTTCAACTTCTGACGTAATAGGTAACGTCGTCGACGGTCTTTTAGAGAATGATAAATATGGGAATCTGATTCCCTCTCTAGCAGAGGATTGGTCAGTTTCTAAAGATGGTTTGACTTATACCTACAAACTTCGTAAAGGTGTGAAGTGGTACACTTCAGAAGGAGAAGAGTATGCAGAAGTTAAGGCTCAGGATTTTGTCACTGGATTAAAGCATGCAGCAGACGGAAAGTCCGATGGTCTTTCTTTGGTTGAGAAATCTATCAAAGGATTGGAGGCTTATGTTAGTGGTGAGACAAACGATTTCTCAACTGTAGGTGTGAAAGCTCTTGATGATTATACAGTAGAATATACGCTTAATAAACCGGAAAGTTTTTGGAATTCAAAAATAACCACTGCAACGATGCTTCCAGTTAATGAAGAATTTTTGAATGCAACAGGTAAGGATTACGGAGCGCCAACTCCATCAAGTATTCTTTACAATGGTCCATATTTTTTGAAGTCCTTGATTTCTAAATCTGTGATTGAATATGAAAAAAATCCTAACTATTGGGATAAGGAAAATGTCAAAATTGATAATGTAAAATTAACATTCTATGATGGATCAGACCAAGAATCCTTAATTCGTAGCTTTACACAAGGTGCCTATACAACTGCTCGTCTCTTTCCAGCAAGCTCAAACTTTGAATCAACTAAAAAGGAATACGGTGATAAGATTGTCTATAGTCCACAAGAGGCAACAAGTTATTATCTTACCGTTAACGTAAATCGTCAATCCTATAATAAAACAGCTAAAACAGATGAGTCACAAAAAACATCAACAAAAGAAGCTCTTCTCAATAAGAACTTCCGTCAGGCTCTTAATTTTGCATTTAATCGCCACGCCTATACAGCTCAATTAAATGGTGAAGAAGGTGCGGATAAGATTATTCGTAATAGTCTAGTGCCAGATAACTATGTTCAAGTAGCTGGGAAGACCTTCGGACAGCTGGCTCAGGATGAACTGCTGAAATATGGAGAGCAATGGAAAGATGTGACTCTCACAGATGGCAAAGATACAATTTACAATCCAACAAAGGCCAAGTCTACATTTGAAAAAGCGAAAACAGAATTGCAATCTAAGGGAGTAAGTTTCCCGATTCATTTGGATGTACCAGTAGAACAGACAGATGTAGTTGCAGTTCAACAGACAAATTCATTAAAACAATCGATTGAAGAAACATTGGGAACTGAGAATGTAATTATAGATGTTCTTCAAATGACGGATAATGAGAAGGAAAGTATTACTTCTCAAGCTAAAGTTCCAACCCAAAAAGATTATGATTTGAACGGAACTGGTTGGGGACCAGATTATCAAGATCCAGCAACCTATCTCAATATTTTAGATGCTAAGAAGGGTTCTGCCTTGAAACATCTAGGTATAACAAAGGGCAAGGATCCTGAAGTTATGGCGAAAGTTGGCTTGGATGAATACAAGAAGCTCTTGGATGATGCTGCATCTGAGACAAGTAATCTTGATAAACGATACGAAAAGTATGCCAAAGCACAGGCTTGGGTTGCTGATAGTTCACTTCTTATTCCAGTTGCTTCTTCAGGTGGCTCTCCTATGGTTAGTCGTACTGTTCCATTTACCAAAGCTTATTCACAGGTCGGTATTAAGGGAGATCCATTTATTTTTAAAGGTATGCAACTTCAAAATGATATCGTGACAACTAAAGAGTATGAGGCGGCTCTTAAAAAGTGGCAAAAGGAAAAACTAGAATCTAATGCTCAGTATCAAAAGGATTTAGAAAAACACATAAAATGAGTCTAGGCTTATTTTGTAGATGTTTCTTAGTCAACAAACCGTATAAAAACAAGGGAGGACTGTATGAAAGACAGAAATCCTTTGTTTTTTTATGGCTAAGATTTATAAACTTTCATTCTCAAAATTCAATTAACTTTACAAATTTCCAATATTTTGGTAAAATAAACATATGTTACAAAAACTAACATGAAGGAGAAAGAAGATGACTACAAAAAAGCGTGTTCTTAGCGCAGGCCTGACCTTTGCGGCTGCTTTGCTTTTAGCTGCTTGCGGACAATCAGGTTCAGATACAAAAACTTACTCATCAACCTTTAGTGGAAATCCAACTACATTTAACTATCTATTAGACTATTACGCTGATAATACAGCCATCATTACCAACCTAGTTGATGGCTTGCTTGAAAATGATAATCACGGGAACCTAGTTCCATCTTTGGCAGAAGACTGGTCTGTTTCAAGCGACGGTCTGACTTATACCTACAAATTGAGAAAAGATGCCAAATGGTTCACGGCCGACGGTGAAGAGTACGCCCCAGTCAAGGCACAGGATTTTGTGACAGGAATCAAATACGCAGTGGACAATAAATCACAGGCCATTGACTTGATTCAAAACTCGATCAAGGGCTTGAATGATTATATTACAGGAGCAGATACTGACTTTTCTAAGGTTGGGGTGAAGGCTATCGACGACCAGACTGTTGAGTATACTTTGGCACGTCCAGAGCCTTACTGGAATTCAAAAACAACCAATAGTATTCTTTTTCCGGTAAATGAAGAGTTTCTAAATTCGAAAGGGAAAGATTTTGGGACTCTATCTCCAGATAGTATTCTTTACAGCGGACCTTATTTGTTAAAAGATTTCACATCAAAATCATCAATCGAGTATGTGAAAAATCCGCATTACTACGATCATGATAAAGTATCGATTGAACACGTGAAATTGGCTTACTTTGATGGTTCAGACCAAGAATTGACTATCCGTAACTTTGAAAGTGGAGCCTATTCAATCGCTGGGGTTTATCCAAATAGTTCTAACTTTGCTAAGACCAAGGAAAAATATAAGGATAATATCGTTTATAGCTTGCAGGACAAGACTTCTTGGTACTTCAATTTTAACGTTAATCGTAAGGCTTACAACCATACGTCTAAAACGACAGATGAGCAGAAGAAGTCAACTGAAACAGCTGTCTTGAACAAGAACCTCCGCCAAGCGGTGAACTTCGCCTTAGATCGCACAGCCTATTCTGCCCAGTCAAATGGGGAAGAAGCAGCTAGCAAGACCCTTCGCAACACCCTAGTACCTCCTACATTTGTCCAAGTTGGAGACAAGACCTTTGGAGAAGTAGTCGCTTCTAAATTGGTTAACTACGGAACAGAATGGTCAGGCATTGACTTGGCAGATGCTCAGGATGCCTATTTTAACAAAGAAAAGGCCCAAGCAAAATTTGCGGAAGCTAAAAAAGAATTGGCAAGTCAAGGTGTGACTTTCCCTATTCACTTGGATGTGGCTGTTGATCAAACAAGTAAAAATGCTGTGACAGGCATGAACTCTGTTAAGCAGACTCTAGAGTCAGTTTTAGGTGCTGATAACATTGTCATTGATGTTCAGCAACTTTCAACAGATGATTTTAATAACGTAGCCTTCTTAGCACCAACGCCTGCTGATCGAGACTATGATTTGAACTTTGATGGGTGGGTAGGTGACTACCAAGATCCATCAACTTATCTCAATCCTTTCAATGCAGAGGATGGATTCTACCTCAAAATCTTTGGCCTAGATGCTCAGGAAGATAAAGCTAAAATTGCTAGCTTGGGTCTTGATACCTACACCAAGATGCTCAAAGATGCAGATAGCGAAAATAAAGATGTAGCCAAACGTTATGAAAAATATGCTGAAGCACAGGCTTGGATGATTGACAATTCTCTGATTATGTCAGCCATGTCAAGTGGTGGAACAGCATCTGTAACCAAAGTAACGCCATTTACAAGAGGGTACTCAATGGTCGGTATCAAGGGTGATGGCAATAACTACAAGTATATGAAACTGCAAAAAGATACTGTGACAATCAAACAGTTTGAAGAAGCTAAGACTAAATGGGAGCAAGAAAGTAAAAAAGCAATCGAAAAAGCTCAAAAAGAAGCAGAAAATCATGTCAAATAGATGAGCGAGGTTCCGTAAGGGACCTTGTTTATTGTATTTCACAGCAATATATTAAAAGTTAAAACGTAGAAGTTTAGTGAGATATTGAGGATACTTTACTTGGAGAGTATGTATCATACAATGTACTGTTGATGATGTATTTTATGATATAATAAAGTGAAATGAAATAAAAATTGATAATAGAGGTATATCGTGAGTAGATCTTCGAAACGAGCTCGTCAGGGTAAAACAAAAATATTGATTAGTTGGGGGTTGCTAGCTATCTATGCAGTACTAGCAGTCTTTTTATTGTTTTTGATTTTCAAATACAATATGCTAGCCTTCCGATATCTGAACATAGTAGTTACCGTCCTAATTGTAGCCTTAGCTGTCTTGTGCTTCTTTTTAATTCGGTCTAAGAAAGCTAAAAATCTAACGCTGATTTTATTACTACTTGGTATTTTGATTAATGGGACTTCCCTCTTTGTTGTAAGTCAGTTCATTGGATTTACTAGTCGTTTGAATGCAACATCAAATTACTCAAATTATTCGATGAGTATTGCGGTGTTAGCAGATAGTCCAATTGAGAATATCAGTCAGGTAACCAGTGTAATGGGGCCTACTGGGACGGATAAGGACAATATCCAACAGTTACTGAATGATCTGAAGGCTAGTCAAAATAAGGAATTGACAGTCGAAGAAAGCAGTTCTTATCTTGCGGCCTATAAGAGCTTGTTAGCTGGAGATACAAAGGCAATCCTTCTAAACAGTGTCTTTGAAAATATAATCGAATCAGAATATCCAGACTATGCTTCAAAGATTAAGAAAATCTATACCAAAGAATTAACTAAGAAGGTTGAAACTCCAAAGGATGTCAAAGGTGACAGTTTCAACGTTTATATCAGCGGAATTGATACTTACGGTCCAATTAGTTCAGTTTCTCGTTCTGATGTCAATATCATTATGACAGTGAATCGTGAAACTAAAAAGATTCTCTTGACCACAACACCTCGTGATTCCTATGTTCCGATTGCAGACGGAGGGAATAATCAAAAAGATAAGTTGACTCATGCGGGTATTTATGGAGTAGATGCTTCGATTCATACACTGGAAAATCTCTATGGTATTGACTTGAACTATTATGCTCGTTTGAATTTCACCTCTTTCTTGAAATTGATTGATTTACTCGGTGGAGTTGATGTTTATAATGACCAAGAATTTACTGCTCATACAAATGGGAAGTTCTATCCTGTAGGAAGTGTTCATCTTGACTCGGAGCAAGCTCTTAGCTTTGTACGAGAGCGTTATTCATTGGCAGATGGAGACCGAGATCGTGGTCGCAACCAGCAAAAGGTTATTGTCGCTATTTTGCGAAAGTTAACCTCGACAGAAGCTTTGAAAAATTATGACAGTATTATAAAGGGACTACAAGATTCTTTGCAAACCAATATGCCGCTTGAAACCATGATGAATCTGGCCAATGCCCAACTTGAGAGTGGTGGAACTTATAAGATTATCTCGCAAGATCTCAAAGGAACAGGGCGGATGGATTTACCATCTTATGCCATGCCTGATAGCAACCTCTATATGATGGAAATAAGTGATAGCAGTTTAGAGTCAGTTAAGGCAGCAATCAATGATGTGATGGAAGGAAAATAAGATAAAATGATTGATATTCATTCGCATATCGTATTTGGTGTGGATGATGGTCCGAAAACTAAGCAAGAAAGCAAGATTCTTTTGGCAGAAGTCTATGGATAAGAAGTACGGATTTAAGATGTAAAATATACAATTGTATCATCGATTAAAGTAATCAATCTTGTACAATTGCTACAACAGTTTGTTAAAAAATAAAGGAGCTTAAGATGTACAATTATCTTGTTGTTGGTGCTGGTCTCTTTGGTGCAGTCTTTGCCCATGAAGCAGCCTTAAAAGGAAAAAAAGTAAAAGTCATTGAAAAACGAAATCATATCGCGGGTAATATCTATACTCGTGAAGAGGAAGGAATTCAAGTTCATCAATATGGTGCCCATATATTCCATACTTCTGATAAGGAGATTTGGGATTATGTAAATCAGTTTGCAGATTTTAACCGTTATACTAACTCTCCTGTAGCAAACTATAAGGGTGAGATTTATAACCTCCCTTTTAATATGAATACCTTCAATAAACTCTGGGGAGTTGTAACGCCAGCGGAAGCACAAGCTAAGATTGATGAACAACGTGCTGTTTTAAATGGTAAAACTCCTGAAAATTTGGAAGAACAGGCTATCTCTCTTGTAGGTACAGATATTTATGAAAAATTGATTAAAGACTATACAGAGAAACAGTGGGGGAAACCAACTACTGAACTTCCTGCCTTTATCATTCGCCGTTTGCCAGTACGTTTGACGTATGATAACAACTATTTTAACGATACCTATCAAGGAATTCCAATTGGTGGATACACTCAAATAGTTGAAAAAATGTTGGACCATGAAAACATTGATGTAGAAACCAATGTTGATTTCTTCGCGAATAAAGAGCAATATATGAAGGACTTCCCTAAGATTGTATTTACTGGTATGATTGATGAATTCTTCGACTATAAGTTGGGTGAATTAGAGTATCGTAGTCTTCGTTTTGAAAACGAGACCTTGGATATGGAGAATTACCAAGGAAATGCAGTTGTGAACTATACAGATGCAGAAACTCCATATACTCGAATTATTGAACACAAACATTTTGAGTTTGGGAATCAAGCTAAGACTATCATTACTAAAGAACATTCTAAAACATGGGAAAAAGGTGATGATCCTTATTATCCAGTTAATAATGATCGTAATAATCATTTGTATAAATCATATAAAAAACTTGCTGATGAGCAAGGCAATGTTATCTTTGGTGGTCGTTTAGGACACTATCGCTATTATGATATGCACCAGGTAATCGGAGCAGCCTTGCAGTGTGTAAGAAATGAGTTAGATTAAACAAATCAAACTGCTTACAGAAATATGATTGATCATTCCTCGACTACCTAATGTAGTTGAGGTTTTTTGTTATTATTCATATTTTTGCAAACCTAATGTTTAAAAAATAATTTTCAAAAATTCTGAAAATTCTGTTGACAATGTTTGAAAAAGGGTCTATAATGGATAGAAAAACAGAGGAGAATACTATGAAAACAAGGAAAGTATTGGCTCTTGCGGGAGTGACTTTATTAGCAGCGGGTGTTTTAGCTGCTTGTTCTGGGGGCTCAGGCGCTAAAGGTGAGCAGACCTTTGCCTTTACCTACGAGACAGATCCAGATAATCTCAACTATTTGACAACCAGTAAGGCAGCTACTTCAAACATTACTAGTAACGTCATTGATGGATTGCTTGAAAATGATAAATACGGGAACCTTGTTCCTTCATTGGCAGAAGACTGGTCGGTTTCTAAGGATGGCTTGACTTATACTTATAAGATTCGTCAGGATGCCAAGTGGTACACGTCTGAGGGAGAAGAGTACGCTCCTGTTAAGGCTCAGGACTTTGTGACAGGTCTTAAATATGCAACAGATAAGAAATCACAAGCCCTTTACTTAGTACAAGATTCAATTAAAGGTTTGGACGCATATGCTAAAGGGGAAGTTAAAGACTTCTCTCAAGTCGGGATTAAAGCCCTTGACGATCAAACAGTTCAATACACTTTGAACAAACCTGAAAGTTTTTGGAATTCTAAAACAACCATGGGTGTGCTTGCGCCGCTCAATGAAGAGTTTTTGAACTCAAAAGGGGATGATTTTGCCAAAGCAACAGATCCAAGCAGTATCTTGTACAATGGTCCTTATTTGCTGAAATCTATTGTGGCTAAATCTTCCGTTGAATTTGCGAAAAATCCGAACTACTGGGATAAGGACAATGTTCATGTTGACAAAGTTAAATTGTCATTCTGGGATGGGCAAGATACCAGCAAACCTGCAGAAAACTTTAAGGACGGTAGCCTTTCAGCAGCTCGTCTCTTTCCAACAAATGCAAGTTTTGCAGAGCTTGAGAAGAGTATGAAAGATAATATCGTCTATACCCAACAAGACTCTACGACTTATCTAGTTGGTACAAATATTGATCGTCAGTCCTATAAATATACTTCTAAGACTAGCGACGAACAAAAGACATCTACTAAAAAGGCTCTCTTAAACAAGGATTTCCGTCAGGCTATTGCCTTTGGTTTTGATCGTACGGCCTATGCTTCACAAGTGAACGGTGCCAGTGGTGCAAGCAAAATTTTGCGTAATCTCTTTGTGCCACCAACATTTGTTCAAGCAGATGGGAAAAACTTTGGCGATATGGTCAAAGAAAAATTAGTAACCTATGGGGATGAATGGAAGGATGTTAATCTGGCCGATGCCCAAGATGGTCTCTACAATCCTGAAAAAGCCAAGGCCGAATTTGCGAAGGCTAAGTCAGCTTTACAGGCAGAAGGCGTGACTTTCCCAATTCACCTAGACATGCCTGTTGATCAGACAGCAACTACAAAAGTTCAACGTGTTCAATCTTTCAAACAATCGGTTGAAGAAACCTTGGGTACAGATAATGTCGTAATTGATATTCAACAACTACAAAAAGATGAAGTCTTGAATATTACCTACTTTGCTGAAACAGCAGCTGGGGAAGATTGGGATATTTCAGATAATGTTGGTTGGTCTCCAGACTTTGCGGATCCATCTACTTACCTCGATATTATCAAACCATCAGTTGGTGAAAACACTAAAACCTACTTTGGCTTTGATTCTGGTACAGATAATGCTGCAGCTAAGAAGGTTGGTCTGAACGACTATGAGAAATTGGTAACTGAAGCTGGAAATGAGACAATAGATGTAGCAAAACGTTATGATAAGTATGCTACAGCCCAAGCTTGGTTGACAGATAGTGCCTTGATTATTCCAACAACATCACTCACTGGTCGCCCAATCTTGTCTAAGATGGTACCATTTACGATGCCGTTTGCCTTCTCTGGTAACAAGGGGACAAGCGATCCGCTCCTATACAAATACTTGGAACTTCAAGACAAGGCAGTCACTGTGGATGAATACCAAAAAGCTCAAGATAAATGGATGAAAGAAAAAGAAGAATCCAATAAAAAAGCGCAAGAAGAACTTGCAAAACATGTGAAATAAGATAAAAAGAAGTTAGTTATTCGCTAACTTCTTTTGGTTTATCGAAAATGAGTTGAAACCTCTCTTCACTTTCAAAGATTATGAAACTAATTTTTTTGTAGAAAAAATCCTGAGTTTTTATTCTCAGGATTTTCTTTCATCTCACTGTTGTGGTTGTTGAACTTGTGGATTTTGTGGCGTTGGTTGTACTGGTTGTGTCGGTTGAACAGCCTGGCCAGCTTGTCCTTGATTAGGATCAGTTGCTGGAGCATTATTGGGTTGTTGACCAACCGTCGTACTTGCCTGTGTAGTTGAACTTTCAGCTGTTGTGCTTGGAGTTTCTACCGTTTGTGTTTGTTGTGTTGCTGAATTATTCCATGTGTTCTTCGCGTTGTTCTGGAAGACGAATTCTCCATTTCGGAACAGGCCGTCTGGCATCGTCCAATCTCCAGGTTGATCATCTTCTGATAGATACGATATCATTGAGCGATAAACCTTAGCAGCAACTAGGAAACCATCTCCAACGATTGGAGTTAAACGATTTGAGTAACCAGTCCATACAGCCATAGAATACTTACGAGTATAACCTACAAACATTTCATCTGGAGCTACGTAGCCAGTGTTCTTGATATACTTTTCAATTTCGTCATCAGTATAGTTAGAAGTACCTGTCTTACCTGCTTGTGGAAGCCATGGTAGGTAAGCACCACGTCCGGTTCCGTAAGCTAAAACAGTTTTCATCATTTCGGTCATCATATAGGCAGTAGTTTCTTTCATAGCTCGTGTACCAGCATCAGAAAATTCTTTTTCACTACCATCACTGAAGACGATTTTATTGATATACATTGGTTTGTGGTAAATACCACCATTAGCAAAGGCGGCATAAGCAGCAGCCATTTTTTCACTACTTGCACCGTACTGTTTGTTGGATTCAGTTGTGTTACTTGAAATGGCGTTTGCATAATGCATGCTTGGATAGTCGATACCCAGACCATTAAGGAAGGTTTTAGATCTATCTAGACCGACCTTATTCAAAGTCTCAACGGCTGTGACATTTCGTGATTGTTGGAGTGCATACTGAATTGTAATATTCCCAAAGTAACCATGATCCCAGTTGTAGACAGGAGTATCAGTACCAGGATAGTTATAAGGAACATCATGTACAATAGAAGCAGTAGAGTCATAGACTCCATATTCTAAAGCGGGAGCATAGTCAGTGATTGGTTTCATAGTAGAACCCCAGTCACGGTTGGTTTCAACGGCTTGGTTGATTCCAAAAGATACATTACTTGATTGGTGACGGGCCCCTAACTGAGCAATGACTTTACCATTCGTTACATCCACGATAGTGGAAGCTACTTGAAGTTCATCATCTGGATAAGCAACGTACTCATCTGTATTGTATACATCCCAAAGTCTCTGTTGAACATTTTTGTCGACATTAGTATAGACTTCCATA
Source organism: Streptococcus mitis (assembly GCF_022137125.1). Lineage (GTDB taxonomy): Bacteria > Bacillota > Bacilli > Lactobacillales > Streptococcaceae > Streptococcus > Streptococcus mitis_CE. The sequence goes on from NZ_JAKNEQ010000002.1 coordinate 215,234, forward strand.
CCTGTGGTAAGAAGGTTGTAGCCCGTTTCTTGTTCGACTTGGTCGATTACTTCTTTGAGGTAGTTGTCCATATAGGCTGGGTAACTATTGGCTGACTTCAAGCTTTGAAGACCGTCAGTGATAGGCGTATTAATAGCTTTTTCGTAATCTTCTGCACTGATATACTTCTGTCCCTTCATTTCTGAAAGTACCAAGTTACGACGCTCTAGAGCAGCTTCTGGATGGGAATATGGATCATATTGGTTTGGTGCTTGAGGCATTCCGGCTAGGAGTGCTAACTGTGGCAAGCTTAAATCCTTCAAGTCTTTTCCATAGTAATTTTCGGCTGCGGTTTGCATTCCATAGTTACCGTTAGACATGTAGACTTTGTTGATGTAGTAGGTCAGGATTTCTTGCTTGGTTGCTTTTTGCTCTAATTGAACGGCTAGCCAAGCTTCTTGGGCTTTACGTGACAAGGTTTGATCGGCAGTTGAAGTAGAGAAATAAGTTAATTTAATCAATTGCTGAGTCAAGGTTGAAGCCCCTTGGAGCCCTCCTTTCCCTTGGAGGTTTCTCAATGCCGCCCCCATGATACGAATGGTATCAACACCTCTATGATCAAAGAAACGGTGGTCTTCGATAGACACGATGGCCTTGACCAAGTCAGTAGGAATTTCATTTGCTTGGGCATTTACGCGACGTTCAGATCCAAGGTCAGCAATCAGTTCGTTTTTATTGTCATAAATCTTGCTAGAGGTTGTCGCAACTAATTTACTTTCAGATAAGGCTGGAGCCTTGCTAACAAAGTAGAGGAAGATACCTCCACCCAATAGAAATAATGCGATAAATAAGGTAAGAAATGTAATTCCAATATACTTTAAGAATCGCAGAATAGTTTGTTTATTCATCTTGTTTTACCACCTAGTAAATGTTCTTTGATAATATCGAGATAGGGAATTTGAGGGAAAGCTCCTTGCTTTATTAAATATCCGTATTCTTTGATATATCCAAGTGGCATTGATTTTTGGCCCTTATCTTGATGATAAAAGCGAATCAAATCAAGTGCCGGCAACAAATAAGTTTCTTGTCGAGAAGAAAAATGAAGCAGTACGAAGCAAATGCCCTGCTGTTCTAGAACTTGTTCCATATGTTGAATCTGGTGAAGATGGAAGTTCTTCATTGGGATAGCATTTTTTTGCCGCGTTTCCTTGGCTTCAAAGTCAATGTAATGTCCTCTATATACGCCAGAGTAATCTGTTGTGGAAGCTTGTCTAAAATAGGCTTCTACAATCTTGGCTCGACTACGTTGAGGATAGTCTACTCGAACGATTTGAACAGGCGTTGGTTTTTTATGGATAACTGCCATACCATGCGTCAGATAGTAGTCGTTTGTAGCGTTAATCATCTTTTCAAAAGTCATTCCTCGATTTGCGAAATTTTTTGGTTGAGAAATGGATGTTTGGCTTTTTTTTGATGAAATTTTATGAGGATAGTTGACCATATTTCTCCTTATTGGTACAATAACATCACTCTATTATACCATAAAAATAGAAAGAAAGGTGTAAAAATGACTACAGCTTTAATTATGGGATATTCTAATTTTGACTTGGATTTGTTTAATGAAAAAGATATCAGGTTAAAAATTATAAAGAAAGCCATTCGCCGTGATTTAGAAAGTTTAGCAGAAGAAGGGATTAAATGGCTGGTCTTTACAGGAAACTTGGGATTTGAATCTTGGGTGCTGGATGTCGCAAATGAAATGAAAGAAGAATATGGTTTCAACCTAGCGACCATTTTTGATTTTGAAACACACGGGGAAAATTGGAATGAAGCGAATCAGCTTAAACTTAGCCAATTTAAGCAGGTCGATTTTGTCAAATATGCCTATCCTAAATATGAACATATGGGGCAACTACGAGACTACCAACGATTTTTGCTGGAAAATACTGACTTAGCTTATTTTTTCTATGACCCAGAAAATGAGACCAAATTAAAATTTATAGACAATTTGATGAAAAATCAGGAAGGTTATCGTATAAAAAGGCTAACCTTTGAAGGCCTAAATGAGCTGGCAGAAAATTTTTCTGAAAAGTAAGGCTTTGACCTTGATTTTTGTTTGCCTTTTTTTATATAATAATACTATTAGAAACCGAGAATGGAGAGAGAAATGGCAAGTATTATTTTTTCAGCAAAAGATATTTTCGAGCAAGAGTTTGGACGTGAAGTCCGTGGATATAGTAAGGTTGAAGTTGATGAATTTTTGGACGATGTCATCAAGGACTACGAAACTTATGCTGCCTTAGTCAAGTCTCTCCGTCAAGAAATTGCAGAGTTGAAGGAAGAATTGTCTCGTAAACCTGAATCTGCACCGGTTCAAGCAGAACCACTTGAAATGACAGCAACAACTTCTATGACGAATTTTGATATTTTAAAACGTCTAAATCGTCTTGAGAAAGAAGTATTTGGCAAACAAATTTTGGATAACTCTGATTTATAAGAGTGTATTTGAAAAGTGCAATTTTTGGATAATCGCGTGAGGAGAATTTCTTTTCATGAGGAAAGTCCATGCTAGCACAGGCTGTGATGCCTGTAGTGTTTGTGCTAGGCGAATCCATAAGCCTAGGGACGAGAGATCGTTACGGCAGTCGAAATGGCTAAGTCCTTGGATAGGCCAGAGTAGGCTTGAAAGTGCCACAGTGACGGAGTCTTTCTGGAAACAGAGAGAGTGGAACGCGGTAAACCCCTCAAGCTAGCAACCCAAATTTCGGTCGGGGCATGGAGTACACGGAAACGAACGTAGTACTCTGACTGCTATCAGCTGTAAGTTGTTAGTGGTAGACAGATGATTATCGAAGGGAGTGGTCCTAGTCACTTCTGGAACAAAACATGGCTTATAGAAAATTGCATATAGGTTGGGGCTGAGAAAACTTTCTCAACCTCATTTTTTAAAGTGGACATACAGAAAGGTCTTATAAGACTGAAAATGAAAAAAGAATTTAATTTAATCGCTACTGCTGCAGCTGGTCTTGAGGCTGTCGTTGGTCGTGAAGTGCGAGAGTTGGGCTACGATTGTCAAGTTGAAAACGGACGTGTTCGTTTTCAAGGAGATGCGAAAGCCATCATCGAAACCAACCTCTGGCTTCGAGCGGCAGACCGTATCAAGATTATCGTAGGAACTTTCCCAGCTAAGACTTTTGAAGAGCTCTTTCAGGGAGTTTTCGCTCTAGATTGGGAAAATTATTTACCACTTGGAGCTCGATTTCCGATTTCAAAAGCCAAATGTGTGAAATCTAAACTACACAATGAACCCAGTGTTCAGGCTATTTCAAAGAAGGCCGTTGTTAAGAAATTGCAGAAACACTACGCCCGCCCAGAAGGTATTCCTCTGATGGAGAATGGCCCAGAGTTTAAGATTGAGGTTTCTATTCTCAAAGATGTAGTAACTGTCATGATTGATACGACAGGGACTAGCCTCTTTAAACGTGGCTATCGTACCGAAAAAGGTGGGGCTCCTATCAAGGAAAACATGGCAGCAGCTATTTTGCAACTCTCTAACTGGTATCCAGACAAACCCTTGATTGATCCGACCTGTGGTTCAGGAACTTTCTGTATCGAGGCAGTTATGATTGCTAGAAAGATGGCTCCTGGTCTTCGTCGCTCCTTTGCTTTTGAGGAATGGAACTGGATTAGCGATCGCTTGATCCAAGAAGTTCGTACTGAAGCAGCTAAGAAAGTGGATCGTGAGCTTGAGCTAGATATCATGGGCTGTGATATCGATGCTCGCATGGTGGAAATTGCTAAGGTCAATGCTCAGGCAGCAGGGGTTGCAGGAGATATTACCTTTAAGCAGATGCGCGTGCAGGATTTGCGTTCTGATAAAATCAATGGAGTGATTATCTCTAACCCGCCTTATGGGGAACGCTTGTCAGATGATGCAGGGGTTACCAAGCTTTATGCTGAGATGGGTCAAGTATTTGCACCGCTGAAAACGTGGAGCAAGTTTATCTTAACCAGTGATGAAGCCTTTGAGACCAAGTACGGTAGTCAGGCGGATAAGAAACGGAAGTTGTACAACGGAACTTTAAAAGTTGATTTGTATCAATATTTTGGTCAACGTGTTAAACGTCAGGAAGTAAAGTAGGAAGGAAAACTCATGAGTAAGAAAAGACGGAATCGTCATAAAACAGAACATAAAGAAGCGCAATTTGATTTTGATGATGCCAAAGAGCTAACGGTTGGAGAAGCCATGCGAAAAAATGAAGAGGTGGAAGCAGGTGTGTTGCCTGGAGATTCTATCTTGGACAAGTATGTGAAACAACATAAAGATGAAATTGAGGCAGATAAGTTTGAAACACGTCAGTTTAGCAAGGATGATTTAGTTGAAAAAGAAGAGGTAGAGGAGACTCAGACTCTGGATAATTTGCTTCAAGAGCTTCGTGAGGAAACAGGAGTAACTTCTCCAGCTCCAGAAGATGAATTGCGTCAGTTTGATGATTTAGAATTAACACGAGTTTCAGAAGCTCCTCTTGTCGAAGAATTTGAGAAGGAAGAGGTACCATTAGTTGGAACGGAAGAGGCTCTCACGCGTTCTCGAGTCACAGATAGTGAAGATGGAAAAAGTAAGAAGAAATGGGTGCTTTACGGTATTCTAGCAGCCTTAGTGGTTCTTATCCTTGGAACTGGTTATTATGTTTATCGTCAAGTGGATCGTTCGACCAAGGAAATCCAGACTTCTCAATCCACTACAAACACGCAGTCAGATGCAGAAGAATTCAATAATTTATATGATGCCTTCTATACAGATAGCAACAAAACGGCTTTGAAGAATAGTCAGTTTGATAAGCTGAGTCAACTGAAAACCTTGCTTGATAAGCTAGAAGGTAGTCGTGAATATACGCTTGCAAAATCTAAGTATGATAGCCTAGCAACTCAAATCAAGGCCATTCAAGATGTCAATGCTCAATTTGAGAAGCCAGCTATTGTGGATGGTGTCTTGGATACTAACGCTAAAGCTAAATCGGATGCTAAATTTACAGATATTAAAACTGGAAATACGGAGCTTGATAAAGTTCTAGATAAGGCTATCAGCCTTGGTAAGAGCCAGCAAACAAGTTCTTCAAGCTCAAGTTCAAGTGAAACTAGCAGCTCAAGCTCTCGTCAAGCAAGCGAAAATACTGCTAGTGAGACAAGTCCAAGTAGTTCAAATGCTGCATCAACTGAAACTAGAAGTACCCGCAGTGAAGTCAATATGGGTGTATCAAGTGCAGGAGTTGCTGTTCAAAGAAGTGCGAGTCGTGTTTCTTATAACCAGTCTGCTATTGATGATAGCAATAATTCTGCCTGGGATTTCGCGGATGGTGTCTTAGAACAAATTCTAGCGACTTCACGTTCACGTGGTTATATCACTGGTAACCAATATATCCTTGAACGTGTTAATATCGTTAATGGCAATGGTTATTACAACCTCTACAAGCCAGACGGAACCTATCTCTTTACCCTTAACTGTAAGACAGGATACTTTGTTGGAAATGGTTCTGGACATGCGGATGACTTGGACTACTAAGCAGTCGTTACAAAATTCTTTCTTTTCAAAAGTAAAAATGATAAAATAAAACAAATTAAACAAGAGGAGTGTCACATGACAAAAGCTAACTTTGGTGTCGTAGGTATGGCCGTAATGGGTCGTAACCTTGCCCTAAATATCGAATCTCGTGGTTATACAGTTGCCATTTACAACCGTAGTAAAGAAAAAACAGAAGACGTAATTGCCTGCCATCCTGAAAAGAACTTTGTGCCAAGCTATGACGTTGAAAGCTTTGTAAACTCAATCGAAAAACCTCGTCGTATCATGCTGATGGTTCAAGCTGGACCTGGTACAGATGCAACTATCCAAGCTCTTCTTCCACACCTTGATAAGGGTGATATCTTGATTGATGGAGGAAACACTTTCTACAAAGATACCATCCGTCGTAATGAAGAACTAGCAAACTCAGGGATCAACTTTATCGGTACTGGAGTTTCTGGTGGTGAAAAAGGTGCCCTTGAAGGTCCTTCTATCATGCCTGGTGGACAAAAAGAAGCCTACGAATTGGTTGCGGATGTTCTTGAAGAAATCTCAGCTAAAGCACCAGAAGATGGCAAACCATGTGTGACTTACATCGGTCCTGATGGAGCTGGTCACTATGTGAAAATGGTCCACAACGGTATCGAGTATGGTGACATGCAATTGATTGCAGAAAGCTATGACTTGATGCAACACTTGCTTGGCCTTTCTGCAGAAGATATGGCTGAAATCTTTACTGAGTGGAACAAGGGTGAATTGGACAGCTACTTGATCGAAATCACAGCTGATATCTTGAGCCGTAAAGATGATGAAGGTCAAGATGGACCAATCGTAGACTACATCCTGGATGCTGCAGGAAACAAAGGAACGGGTAAATGGACTAGCCAATCAGCTCTTGACCTTGGTGTGCCATTGTCACTCATCACTGAGTCAGTATTTGCTCGCTACATCTCTACATACAAAGAAGAGCGTGTGCATGCTAGCAAGGTCCTTCCAAAACCAGCTGCCTTCAAATTTGAAGGAGACAAGGCTGAGTTGATTGAAAAGATCCGTCAAGCCCTTTACTTCTCAAAAATCATTTCATACGCACAAGGTTTTGCTCAATTGCGTGTAGCTTCTAAAGAAAATAACTGGAACTTGCCATTTGCAGACATCGCATCTATCTGGCGTGATGGCTGTATCATCCGTTCTCGTTTCTTGCAAAAGATTACAGATGCTTACAACCGTGATGCAGATCTTGCCAACCTTCTTTTGGATGAGTACTTCTTGGATGTTACTGCTAAGTACCAACAAGCAGTGCGTGATATCGTAGCTCTTGCGGTTCAAGCTGGTGTGCCAGTGCCAACTTTCTCAGCAGCTATTACTTACTTTGATAGCTACCGTTCAGCTGACCTTCCAGCTAACTTGATCCAAGCGCAACGTGACTACTTTGGTGCCCACACTTACCAACGTAAAGACAAAGAAGGAACATTCCACTACTCTTGGTATGACGAAAAATAAGTAGGTCTGCCATGGGGAAACGGATTTTATTACTTGAGAAAGAACGAAATCTAGCTCATTTTTTAAGTTTGGAACTCCAAAAAGAGCAATACCGAGTTGATCAGGTTGAGGAGGGGCAAAAGGCCCTCTCCATGGCTCTTCAGACAGACTATGACTTGATTTTATTGAATGCTCGTCTGGGGGATATGACAGCCCAGGATTTTGCAGACAAGCTGAGTCGGACTAAGCCAGCCTCAGTGATCATGGTCTTGGACCATCGCGAAGAATTGCAAGATCAGATTGAGGCAATCCAACGCTTTGCCGTTTCTTACATCTATAAGCCGGTTATTATTGACAATTTGGTGGCCCGTATTTCAGCGATTTTCCGAGGTCGGGACTTTATCGACCAACACTGTAGTCAGATGAAGGTTCCAACGTCTTATCGCAATCTGCGTATGGATGTAGAACATCATACCGTTTATCGTGGCGAAGAGATGATTGCTCTGACCCGTCGTGAGTATGACCTCTTGGCTACTCTTATGGGAAGCAAGAAAGTTCTGACTCGTGAGCAGTTATTGGAAAGTGTTTGGAAGTATGAAAGTGCGACCGAAACAAATATCGTGGATGTCTATATCCGTTATCTACGTAGCAAGCTTGATGTAAAAGGTCAAAAAAGCTACATTAAAACCGTGCGTGGTGTCGGTTACACCATGCAAGAATAGAAAAGCAGTTGCAGTTATGTAACTGCTTTTTTGAGGGGTGTTCTATATATTGACATGCGATTTTGTATTTGCTACAATCAGCTATGGAGGATAAGTCTAATGAAAATCATAAAAAAATTGATGCAAATTGCATTAGCAGTCTTTTTCTTCGGTTTGCTAGCAACAAGTGCAGTACTGGCGGATGATGCTGATTCAGAAGGCTGGCAATTTGTCCAAGAAAATGGTAGAACCTACTACAAGAAGGGTGAGATCAAAGAAAAGGCCTGGCGAGTTATTGATGGCAAGACCTATTATTTTGATTATGTATCAGGAGAAATGGTTGTCGGCTGGCAATATATCCCGTTTCCATCTAAAGGTAGTACAATTGGTCCTTACCCAAATGGTTTAAGATTAGAATCTATGCCAATGCCACAATGGTATTACTTTGGTCAAGATGGGGTTCTTCAAGAATTTGTTGGCAAGCAAGTTTTAGAGGCAAAAACTGCTACAAATACCAACAAACATCATGGGGAACAATATGATAGTTCAGCAGAGAAACGAGTCTATTATTTTGAAGATCAACGTAGTTATCACACTTTAAAAACTGGTTGGGTTCATGATGAGGGACACTGGTATTATTTACAGAAGGATAGTGGCTTCGATGCTCGTATCGACAGTTTGATGGTTGGAGAGCTAGTGCGTGGTTGGACCAATGATAACTCAACTTGGTACTATCTAGATCCAATAACAGCTACAATGCAAACTGGTTGGAAACAACTTGGCAATAAGTGGTACTACTTCCGTTCATCAGGTGCAATGGCAACTGGCTGGTATCAAGAAGGCTCAACTTGGTATTATTTAGACCAGTCAAATGGTGATCTGAAAATTGGTTGGCAAAACCTTGGTAACAAGTGGTACTATCTCCGTTCATCAGGAGCTATGGCAACTGGTTGGGTGAAAGATGGTTCAACTTGGTACTACCTAAATGCAAGTAATGGAGATATGAAGACAGGTTGGTTCCAGGTCGGTAGTAAATGGTACTACGCTTATAGCTCAGGTGCTTTGGCAGTGAATACGACCGTAGATGGCTATTCTGTCAATTATAATGGCGAATGGGTTCAATAATGAAAGAGGCGATTGTGAAGGAAACAATCGCTTTTTTTGTGAAAATATAATAAAATAGATAGGAGAGAATAAATACTTGTAGAAAAAAATAATACTCTTCGAAAATCAAATTCAAACCACGTCAGCGTCGCCTTACCGTAGCTATGGTTACTGACTTCGTCAGTTCTATCCACAACCTCAAAACAGTGTTTTGAGCAACCTGCGGGTAGCTTCATAGTTTGCTTTTTGATTTTCATTGAGTATGAGACGGCTTTTTCGTCTAGCAAAAGGAAAAAATGACAAAAAAAGTTGGTGTCGGTCAGGCACATAGTAAGATTATTTTAATAGGGGAGCATGCGGTCGTTTACGGTTATCCTGCCATTTCTCTGCCTCTTTTGGAGGTGGAAGTGACTTGTAAGGTAGTTCCTGCAGCGAGTCCTTGGCGTCTCTATGAGGAGGATACCTTGTCCATGGCAGTTTATGCTTCTCTGGAGTATTTGGATATCAAAGAATCCTGCATTCGCTGTGAGATTGACTCGGCTATCCCTGAAAAACGAGGAATGGGTTCGTCAGCAGCTATCAGCATAGCGGCCATTCGAGCGGTATTTGACTACTATCAGGCAGAACTGCCTCATGATGTACTAGAAATCTTGGTCAATCGGGCTGAGATGATTGCACATATGAATCCGAGTGGTTTGGATGCCAAGACCTGTCTCAGTGACCAGCCTATTCGCTTTATTAAGAACGTAGGATTTACAGAACTTGAGATGGATTTATCCGCCTATTTGGTGATTGCCGATACCGGTGTTTATGGTCATACTCGTGAAGCCATCCAAGTGGTTCAAAACAAGGGCAAGGATGCCCTGCCGTTTTTGCATGCCTTGGGAGAATTGACCCAGCAGGCAGAGGATGCGATTTCACGAAAAAATGCTGAAGGGCTGGGACAAATCCTTAGTCAAGCGCATTTACATCTAAAAGAAATTGGTGTCAGTAGCCCTGAGGCAGATTCTTTAGTTGAAACGGCTCTTAGCCATGGTGCTCTGGGGTCCAAGATGAGCGGTGGTGGGCTAGGAGGCTGTATCATAGCCTTGGCAGCCGATTTGACACAAGCTCAAGAACTAGCTGAAAGATTAGAAGAGAAAGGAGCTGTTCAGACATGGATAGAGAACCTGTAACAGTACGTTCCTACGCAAATATTGCTATTATCAAATATTGGGGAAAGAAAAAAGAAAAAGAGATGGTGCCTGCTACAAGCAGTATTTCTTTGACTTTGGAGAATATGTACACAGAGACAACCTTGTCATCTCTTCCGACGGATGCAATAGCTGATGCCTTTTATATCAATGGTCAACTACAAAATGAGGCGGAGCATGCCAAGATGAGAAAGATTATCGACCGTTACCGTCCAGAAGGTGAGGGCTTTGTCCGTATTGATACTCAGAACAATATGCCTACCGCAGCAGGCTTGTCCTCAAGTTCTAGCGGTTTGTCCGCCTTGGTCAAAGCTTGCAATGCTTATTTCAAGCTTGGATTGGATAGAAGTCAGTTGGCACAGGAAGCCAAGTTTGCTTCAGGCTCTTCTTCTCGGAGTTTTTATGGACCACTCGGTGCCTGGGACAAGGATAGCGGAGAAATTTACCCGGTAGAGACAGACCTGAAACTAGCTATGATTATGTTGGTGCTAGAGGATAAGAAAAAACCAATCTCTAGCCGTGACGGGATGAAACTTTGTGTGGAAACCTCGACGACCTTTGATGACTGGGTGTGTCAGTCTGAGAAGGATTATCAGGATATGCTGCTTTATCTCAAAGAGAATGACTTTGCCAAGGTTGGGGAATTAACGGAGAAAAATGCCCTGGCTATGCACGCTACGACCAAAACAGCATCACCAGCCTTTTCTTATCTGACCGATGCAAGCTATGAAGCCATGGACTTTGTCCGTCAGCTTCGCGAGCAAGGAGAATCCTGCTACTTTACCATGGATGCAGGTCCCAATGTCAAGGTCCTATGTCAAGAGAAAGACTTGGAGCATTTATCAGAAATCTTCGGTCAGCGTTACCGCTTGATTGTGTCAAAAACAAAGGATTTGAGCCAAGATGATTGCTGTTAAAACTTGCGGAAAACTCTATTGGGCAGGTGAATATGCTATTCTAGAACCAGGGCAGTTGGCCTTGATAAAGGCTATTCCCATCTATATGAGGGGAGAGATTGCTTTTTCTACTCACTACCGTATCTACTCAGATATGTTTGATTTCGCAGTAGATTTGACACCAAATACTGACTATAGCTTGATTCAAGAAACGATTGCTTTAGTGGAAGATTTCCTCGTTTATCGTGGGCAGACCTTGCGACCTTTTTCTTTGGAAATCCGAGGAAAAATGGAACGAGAAGGGAAAAAGTTTGGTCTGGGTTCTAGCGGTAGCATCGTTGTCTTGGTTATCAAGGCTTTGCTGGCTCTGTATAATCTTTCGGTTGATCAGGATCTCTTGTTCAAGCTGGCCAGTGCTGTCTTGCTCAAGCGCGGAGACAATGGTTCTATGGGGGACATTGCCTGTATTGTGGCAGAAGATTTGATTCTCTACCAGTCTTTTGATCGCCAGAAGGTGGCTGCTTGGTTGGAAGAAGAAAACTTGCCGACAGTTTTAGAGCGTGAGTGGGGCTTTTCTATCTCACAAGTGAAACCAACCCTAGAATGTGATTTCCTAGTGGGATGGACCAAGGAAGTGGCTGTATCGAATCACATGGTCCAGCAAATCAAGCAAAATATCAATCAGAATTTTTTAAGCTCCTCAAAAGAAACGGTGGCTGCTTTAGTAGAAGCCTTGGAGCAGGGGGAATCAGAAAAAATTATCGAGCAAGTAGAAGTAGCCAGCCAGCTTTTAGAAGGCTTGAGCGTAGATATTTACACGCCTTCGCTTAGACAGTTGAAAGAAGTCAGTCAAGATTTGCAGGCTGTTGCCAAGAGTAGCGGTGCTGGTGGTGGTGACTGTGGCATTGCCTTGAGTTTTGATGAGCAATCAACTGAAACCCTAAAAAACCGTTGGGCCGATCTGGGGATTGAGCTCTTATACCAAGAAAGGATAGGACATGACGACAAATCGTAAGGATGAGCACATCCGCTATGCCCTTGAGCAGAAAAGTTCCTATAATAGCTTTGATGAGGTGGAGTTGATTCATTCTTCCTTGCCTCTTTACGATCTGGATGAAATCGATCTTTCGACAGAATTTGCTGGTCGAAAGTGGGATTTTCCTTTTTATATCAATGCCATGACAGGTGGGAGTGAAAAAGGTAAAGAAATCAATCAAAAACTAGCTCAGGTGGCGGAAGCCTGTGGTATTTTATTTGTAACGGGTTCTTATAGCGCAGCCCTCAAAGATCCAGCAGATGACTCTTTTTCTGTCAAGTCTGATCATCCAAATCTCCTTCTTGGAACCAATATTGGATTGGACAAGCCTGTTGAGTTAGGACTTCAGACCGTAGAAGAGATGAATCCTCTCCTCCTTCAAGTGCATGTTAATGTCATGCAGGAATTACTCATGCCCGAAGGAGAAAGGAAGTTCAGAAGCTGGCAATCGCATCTGGCAGACTATAGCAAGCAAATCCCCGTTCCTATTGTCCTAAAGGAAGTGGGCTTTGGAATGGATGCCAAGACCATCGAAAGAGCCTATGAACTGGGTGTTCGTACAGTGGATCTATCAGGACGTGGTGGCACCAGCTTTGCTTATATCGAAAACCGTCGCAGTGGTCAACGTGACTACCTCAATCAATGGGGCCAGTCCACCATGCAGGCCCTTATCAATGCCCAAGACTGGAAAGACAAGGTCCAACTCTTAGTTAGTGGAGGTGTTCGCAATCCGCTGGATATGATTAAGTGTTTGGTCTTTGGTGCTAAGGCTGTAGGCCTGTCTCGAACCGTTCTGGAATTGGTTGAAAGCTACACAGTCGAAGAAGTGATTGGCATTGTCCAAGGCTGGAAAGACGACCTGCGTTTGATTATGTGTGCCCTTAATTGTGCCACTATAGCAGATTTACAAAAAGTAGACTATCTTCTTTATGGAAAATTAAAAGAAGCAAAGGATCAGATGAAAAAGGCGTAACCACCGCCTTTTTTTCCATCTTCAGACCGAGGTGACTTTTTTGAATTGTGATAAAATAGAAGGGAGAGGATGTACCTATGAGAAAATTTAAAATCTTTTTATTTATCGAAGCCTGTCTTCTGACAGGAGCTCTGATTTTGATGGTATCAGAGCATTTTTCGCGTTTTCTGCTGATTCTATTCCTCTTTTTGCTTTTGATTCGCTATTACACTGGTAAAGAGGGCAATAATCTTCTTTTAGTGGTGGCAACCATTCTCTTCTTTTTCATCGTCATGCTCAATCCCTTTGTGATTCTAGCTATTTTTGTTGCGGTCATCTATAGCCTCTTTCTTCTTTATCCGATGATGAACCAGGAAAAAGAGCAGACAAATTTGGTTTTTGAAGAGGTGGTAACGGTTAAGAAGGAGAAAAATCGTTGGTTTGGCAATCTCCATCATTTTTCAAGCTACCAGACTTGCCAGTTTGATGATATCAATCTCTTTCGCCTCATGGGCAAGGATACCATTCATCTGGAGAGGGTCATCTTAACTAATCACGATAATGTCATTATCCTCAGAAAGATGGTAGGTACGACCAAAATCATTGTGCCTGTAGATGTGGAAGTCAGTCTCAGCGTTAACTGTCTCTATGGTGATTTGACTTTTTTCAACCAGCCCAAGCGAGCCCTCCGTAATGAACACTATCATCAAGAAACAAGAGACTATCTCAAGAGTAACAAGAGTGTCAAGATTTTCTTGACCACTATGATTGGCGATGTGGAGGTGGTCAGAGGATGAAAAAACAAGCTTATGTAATCATTGCTCTCACCTCCATCTTGTTTGTCTTATTTCTGTCTCACAGCTTGATGGACATCCTTGACTTTGACTGGTCTATTTTCTTGCATGATGTCGCAAAAACAGAAAAATTTGTCTTTTTGTTGTTGGTATTCAGCATGTCCATGACCTTTCTCTTAGCCCTGTTTTGGCGAGGTATTGAAGAGCTTTCTCTAAGAAAAATGCAGGTCAATCTCAAGCGATTATTGGCAGGGCAAGAAGTGGTTCAGGTTGCAGATCCAGATTTGGATACCAGTTTCAAGTCCTTGTCAGGTAAACTTAACCTCTTGACAGAAGCGCTTCAAAAAGCTGAAAATCAGAGTCTTGCTCAGGAAGAGGAAATCATCGAGAAAGAACGGAAGCGGATTGCTCGGGATTTGCACGATACGGTCAGTCAGGAGTTGTTTGCGGCCCACATGATTTTATCAGGTGTCAGCCAGCAGGCTTTGAAACTGAATAGAGAAAAGATGCAGACCCAGTTGCAGAGTGTCACAGCTATTTTAGAAACCGCCCAGAAGGATTTGCGGGTCTTGCTCTTGCATTTGCGACCAGTTGAACTGGAGCAGAAGAGTCTGGTTGAAGGAATCCAAATTCTCTTAAAAGAGCTTGAGGACAAGAGTTATCTCAAGGTCAGTCTCAAGCAAAATGTATCTAAATTGCCTAAGAAAATCGAGGAGCATATCTTCCGTATTCTGCAAGAATTGATCAGCAATACCCTCCGCCATGCCCAGGCCTCTTGTCTGGATGTCTATCTCTATCAGACGGATCTTGAATTGCAGCTGAAGGTGGTGGACAATGGGATTGGTTTCCAGTTAGGGAGTTTAGACGACTTGAGTTATGGACTGCGGAATATCAAGGAGCGAGTCGAAGATATGGCAGGAACGGTTCAACTCTTGACAGCTCCCAAGCAAGGTCTGGCGGTTGATATCCGTATTCCCCTGTTAGATAATGAGTTATAAAGGAGTAGAGATGAAAATTTTACTAGTAGATGACCATGAAATGGTCCGATTGGGCTTGAAAAGCTACTTTGACCTCCAAGATGATGTAGAAGTTGTAGGTGAGGCTGCCAACGGATCTCAAGGCATTGACTTGGCCTTGGAACTGCGTCCAGATGTCATTGTCATGGATATCGTCATGCCTGAGATGAATGGAATTGACGCGACCTTGGCCATCCTCAAAGAATGGCCTGAAGCCAAGATTTTGATTGTGACCTCTTACTTAGACAATGAAAAAATCATGCCTGTCTTAAATGCTGGTGCTAGGGGCTATATGCTCAAGACTTCAAGTGCGGATGAATTGCTGCACGCTGTTCGTAAGGTAGCTACTGGGGAGCTGGCCATTGAGCAAGAGGTCAGTAAGAAGGTCGAATACCACCGCAATCATATAGAACTACATGAGGACTTAACTGCGCGTGAGCGAGATGTGCTTCAACTCATCGCCAAGGGCTACGAAAATCAGCGCATCGCAGACGAACTTTTTATCTCTCTCAAGACGGTCAAGACTCATGTGTCCAATATCCTAGCCAAGCTGGAGGTCAGCGATCGCACCCAGGCAGCAGTTTATGCCTTTCAGCATCACTTGGTGGGGCAGGAAGATTTTTAATTGTTATATAAGAATAATATTGGAGAAATGGCTGAGCTTAGTATCAAAGAAGCGAGCAAGTACCTCTAGCACGATAAAATATTTTTTTCACAATGTTTTATGTTATTTGTTGACATTCATTTTATAGGGGAGTAAAATGAAGCTAAAGATAACTAAAGTAATGTAGTATTTATCAAAGGATATATAAAATCCAAAAGGAGGTTACAGGTATGTCTCCGTAAATTATCAAAATAAGGTCACTAGAGCGTTAAGGGATTTTGAAGAAAGGATTTTTGTCATGAAAAAATATATTACTTATGCAGCTTTATTACTTACTTCAGGAGCTTTGTTATCAACTACTTATGTAGTTAATGCAGAAACTACAACGTCTACCACTAAAGTGACTACATCACAAACAACTTCACAGTATACAAGCGAGAAAGAAGCAATTGATCAACTTGTTAAAGAAGGTAAAATTAAGGTTGAAGATGCAGAACAAGTTAAGTTGGTAGGATTTTCTCCTAGAGAATTAACGCAAGTAGAAGGCGATCAAGAAAAAATAGCATTTAATCAAAATAGAGATGGTAAAGGAACCTGGATGCAAACAGATGGCCGCTGGTGGTTCAAATATACTTCAGGTGGGTATGCTAAACATTGGGAATTCTTAGATGAGAAATGGTATTATTTTGATGATCAAGGTTGGATGAAATCAAATGAGTGGATTAACCCAGATGGTAATTGGTACTATCTTTCAAATGATGGAGCTATGCTAACCGATTACAATAGAGTTAATGGGAAACCTTATTTCTTTAGATCTAACGGTGTTTGCGTAGAAAATAAGGGGCAGGCAATTGCTGAATATGCAGAAACCTTTATAGGTTCATTACCTTATCAATATGGAGCAGCTACATTAAATAAGAGTATCGGTGCTGATTGTTCTGGATTCACTCAAGCAATTCATGCCTGCTTTGATATTTATATTGGTAGAACAACTGGAGAACAAGCTGAAGGAGGGAAATTTATATATAGTGGTTCACAACTTCCTGGAGATTTAATATTGTACAATGGCGACCAAGGTTCAAATCAACATGTAGGTATCTACGTTGGAGGTGGAAAAGTTGTTCATGCTCCAGATAGAGGTCAATATGTTTCTTATATGAATCAATACGGAATGGATCAAAATACAATCCGTAGATATTGGTAATATTGTCTAATTTTTTACAATATTATTGGTTTTGGCTATGAAAAGTATTAGAATATAGCTAAATAAAGAGGTAAGTCCTCTTATAGCTATTCAATATAGGAGGAAATGGCTATGAAAAAATCTAAACTACTTACACTTGGTTTACTTGCAGGTGCTGGTCTACTTTTATCTATCAACCAAGCACAGGCTGCAGATACTTGGGTTAAAAATGGTGCTGACTGGAATCTTTCACAAGATGGCAGTCTAGCTAAGGATAAATGGGTACAAAATGCTGGTTCTTGGTACCACTTCGATAGCGCTGGTAAAATGCAGACAGGTTGGCTCAAAGAAGGCAATACATGGTATTCACTAGCAGATAGTGGCGCTATGCGTACTGGCTGGTACAAGGAAGGTAACACATGGTACTCACTAGCAGATAGTGGCGCCATGCGTACAGGTTGGTACAAAGAAGGATCTACATGGTACTATCTTCATTTTAGTGGTTCTATGATGACAGGTTGGGTGTTCATAGGTGGTAATTGGTATTATTTTGAACAATCAGGTGCAATGGCCTCTGATAGAGTTGTAAATTCTAGTGATGGGACAGGCTATATTCTCGGCAAGGATGGCCATATGTTCACTTTACGAAATAGCCCTTATAAAAATGGTGACATTGTTCGTTTAGGTGATGGATATGAATATCTGATTACAGCAAAATTTGACGGAAATAACTTTACTGATGTTATCGTGGATAAAAACACTTGGTATATCAAACCTGAGTTCAAGAAGTTTTCCGACAAATATGGGGATCAAGTTTCCAATACGATGTTGGCTTTAGTGGATAATAAAGAAGAAGGACAAGAAATTGATCCTAAAGCTGTTATTCGAAATTTCCAAAATCTACCAGGTCGATATTATTTTGGAGCAGATGGTCGTAGAGTGACACCACTTCCAGAGATGACAACTAGATCAGAAATCAAAAAAGTTGGCAATGATCTTTATCTAGAAGACCCAGGTGTACGACTTAGACTTCCATCTACTAACTTCACAATCAATAACAATAAACTATACCATTTAGATAATGGACAAGGTAAGCTTAAAACAGGTTACTTTGTATTGATTGATGACGGTATGTCTACAACCCACTATCATTTCCTTGTATATGCAGACCAATCTGGTGAGGTTCTTAAGATGAAACGCTTGCCATCAAGATTTTCAGATTATTTTGACAAAGAAATCGATGGTTTCTATGGTCAAAAAATTAAGATTACACAGCCAAATAAGTATGAATATTACAAGGTTCTTGTGGTTAAATAATACAAAACGAATCGCCTAATGAGGGATGTATGGGCGATTCGTTTTTTAACTGTAATCAGCCACTACTGAATACCTTTTATAAGATTATATTTGAATTCTAAAGAAAATTAAGAAGAAACCATACTTCCAGCATCATTGAAAAGCGCATTCATTACTTGAAAAAAGTCGCCCAGTTATGTTATAATAGACTGTATTTAAAAAATTTTAAGGAGAAATGACAGAATGTCTGTATCATTTGAAAACAAAGAAACAAACCGTGGTGTCTTGACTTTCACTATCTCTCAAGACCAAATCAAACCAGAATTGGACCGTGTCTTCAACTCAGTGAAGAAATCTCTTAATGTTCCAGGTTTCCGTAAAGGTCACCTTCCACGTCCTATCTTCGACAAAAAATTTGGTGAAGAGTCACTTTACCAAGACGTTATGAACGCTCTTTTGCCAAACGCTTATGAAGCAGCTGTAAAAGAAGCTGGTCTTGAAGTTGTTGCTCAACCAAAAATTGATGTAACTTCAATGGAAAAAGGTCAAGATTGGGTTATCACAGCTGAAGTTGTTACAAAACCTGAAGTAAAATTGGGTGACTACAAAAACCTTGAAGTATCAGTAGATGTAGAAAAAGAAGTAACTGACGCTGACGTTGAAGAGCGTATCGAACGCGAACGCAACAACTTGGCTGAATTGGTTATCAAAGAAGCTGCTGCTGAAAACGGCGACACTGTTGTCATCGACTTCGTTGGTTCTATCGACGGTGTTGAATTTGATGGCGGAAAAGGTGAAAACTTCTCACTTGGACTTGGTTCAGGTCAATTCATCCCAGGTTTCGAAGACCAATTGGTAGGTCACTCAGCTGGTGAAACTGTTGATGTTATCGTAACATTCCCAGAAGACTACCAAGCAGAAGATCTTGCAGGTAAAGAAGCTAAATTCGTGACAACTATCCACGAAGTAAAAGCTAAAGAAGTTCCAGCTCTTGACGATGAGCTTGCAAAAGACATCGATGAAGAAGTTGAAACACTTGCTGAATTGAAAGAAAAATACCGCAAAGAATTGGCTGCTGCTAAAGAAGAAGCATACAAAGATGCAGTTGAAGGAGCAGCAATCGATAAAGCTGTAGAAAACGCTGAAATCGTAGAACTTCCAGAAGAAATGATCCACGAAGAAGTTCACCGTTCAGTTAATGAATTCCTTGGAAACTTGCAACGTCAAGGTATCAACCCTGACATGTACTTCCAAATCACTGGAACTACTCAAGAAGATCTTCACAAACAATACGAGGGAGAAGCTGAGTCACGTACTAAGACTAACCTTGTTATCGAAGCAGTTGCCAAAGCTGAAGGATTTGATGCTTCAGAAGAAGAAATCCAAAAAGAAGTTGAGCAATTGGCAGCAGACTACAACATGGAAGTTGCTCAAGTACAAAGCTTGCTTTCAGCTGATATGTTGAAACACGACATCACAATTAAAAAAGCTGTTGAATTGATTACAAGCACAGCAACAGTTAAATAATCTTATACTCTTCGAAAATCTCTTCAAACCACGTCAGCGTCGCCTTACCGTACTCAAGTACAGCTTGTGGCTAGCTTCCTAGTTTGCTCTTTGATTTTCATTGAGTATTAATAAACAAAAATCCCACCTGAATTGGTGGGTTTTCTTATGCACTATTTTCCAAAAATCTCTTTGAGGTCTGCCTCTGTAATCCCAATCATGGCTGGGATGCTGTCCCAGTTTTCTTCTGTCAGGATGTAGGATTGTTCAGAGTCACTTGATGTGGCAGTTTCAGAGATAGATTGTTGCTTTTCTTCAACATTCTCCAATAAATCACTGAAACGTTCAATCAGATAGGTTTTTCGGGCAGTTCCGATATGTTGGGTAGCATAGTCGAAGGCCTGTAATTCGCCTAGTAAGATAAGCTTGCTTTTGGCGCGTGTAATGGCTGTGTAGATGAGATTGCGCTCCAGCATACGCCTGCTAGCACTGGTGATAGGTAGGATAACAACAGGGAACTCACTTCCCTGCGATTTATGGATACTCATGGCATATGCCAAGCGAATCTTGTACCATTCGTTACGTGGGTAAGAGACTTCGTTGCCGTCAAAATCAATGACAATCTCGTCTTGTTTCGACTCGGTGTATTTACCAGGAATCAGGTCTGTGATGGCTCCTAAATCTCCATTAAAGACATTAATTTCAGCATCATTGACCAGGTGAATGACCTTGTCGCCCTTACGATAATGGCACTGGGGAGCTTCAAAACTAAGTTGGTCTTTTTGTGGTGGGTTAAGGAGGTCTTGCATGAGCTGGTTGATGGCATCAATCCCTGCCGTCCCTCTGTACATGGGAGCCAGAACTTGGATATCACGGGCAGGAATACCACTTCTGAGGGCAGCGCCTAAGATTTTTTCAATCGTAGCTGGAATATGGCCACTAGCAATTTCAAAGTAGGAACGGTCTGCTTTTTTCTGGGTGAAATCAGCTGGCAAGATTCCCTGTCGAATTTGACTAGCTAGGGTGACGATGGTTGATTCTTCGCTTTGTCGGTAAATTTTTTCCAAGCGAGTCTGAGGAATCAAGGAAATATGAAGCAGATCAGCTAGAACTTGACCGGGACTGACAGACGGTAGCTGATCGCTGTCGCCCACGATGAGGATTTTACTGTTAGAAGAGATGTTGGAGAAGAGTTGGTTGGCCAGCCAAGTGTCCACCATGGAGAATTCATCCACGATAATAAAGTCAGCATCTAGATAATCTTCCAGATGACTGGTATCATCGTCGCCTGTCATTCCTAAGTGGCGGTGTATGGTCGCGCTAGGCAAGCCTGTTAATTCGTTCATGCGTCGAGCTGCTCGTCCAGTTGGAGCGGCAAGAAGAATTGGCAGGTTGCTTTTTTTCCTGAGGTCAAGTCCTTCTAAAAGGGCGTAAACAGCGATGATCCCATTGATAACAGTTGTCTTACCAGTACCGGGCCCACCTGTCAGGATAAAGACCTTGTTCTGGATAGCGTCGCAGATAGCTTGTTTTTGAATGCTATCATACTCAATCCCTAGTTCTTGCTCGACAGTAGTGATATGTTTTTGAATAGTTTCTAAATCTTGGCTCTTCTGTTTTCCTTTTTCAAGGATACGAACCAAGTGACTGCGGATGCCTTCCTCAGCGAAAAAGAGGCTATTATCAAAGATTTTGGTATCAATTTGCTGAACCTTGTCTTCTTCGATTAGGTAGGAGAGTTCTTGGGCCACTTGGCTGGGGTCCAGTTCCACGGGACGGGAAGACTCAAGGAGAGTAAGGGTTTGTTCTAGCAAATCTCGTGCTTCAACATAGGTATCCCCTGTTTCCATACAGGCCTGAAAAAGACTGTGAACTAGACCGGCACGGAAGCGTTCAGGAGCCTGACTTTCGATGCCAAGTTCCTCCGCTAGTTGGTCAGCAATAGTAAAGCCCAAGCCCTTGATATCCTCAACCAGTTGGTAGGGATAATTTTCAACCACATCAAGGGTTTCTTCCTTGTAAAAGTCTTGAATCTGAAAGGCTAATTTATTGGGAATGCCGTAGTTGGCTAGTTTGGCTAAAACCATCTCTGTTCCATAGTTGAGACGAAGAGTGGAGACGAAAGCCTCACGATTTTTGGCAGAGAGCCCTGCAATGCCTTCTAGCTTTTCTGGGTGTTGCAGAATTTCGTCAATGGTATTGTCGCCATAGGTATCCACAATTTTCTGAGCAGTCTTGAGACCAATCCCCTTGAAATGGCTACTTGAAAAGTACTTAACCAAGCCCTTGCTAGTTGGTTTTGCGCGTTCATAACGGCTGATTTGCAGTTGTTCCCCATACTTGGAGTGCTGGACAATTTGCCCCCAAAAAGTATAGTCTTCTCCCTCAATCACGTCAGCCATGGTACCCGTGACAATGATTTCAAAATCATCAAAATCCTCTGCGTCTGTATCGTCGATTTCTAGGAGGAGGATGCGATAAAAATTGCTGGGATTTTCAAAAATAATCCGTTCAATGGTTCCTGAAAAATAAACTTCCATAAGATTCCTTTGCATAAATAGGTGAGAGTTAATACTCTTCGAAAATCAAATTCAAACCACGTCAGTTTCGCCTTGCCGTACTCAAGTACAGCCTGCGGCTAGCTTCCTAGTTTGCTCTTTGATTTTCATTGAGTATAACTTTGTTTCTATCCTAGTTAGACTGGGTAGAGAATAATCATCTTCTTACGATAGAAGAAGAGGCTGAGATTGGTGATTCTCGGCCTCTTCGATTTCTTAAAATGTTCCGATACGGGTGATTGGCCAGAAACGGAATTTAGCTTCCCCTGTGATATCTTTTGCTTTAAAAGTACCTACGTGACGACTGTCGCTCGAAACCAAGCGGTCGTCTCCGAGGAGAAGGTATTCTCCTTCTGGGACAGTAAAGCTAAAGTTGGTGTTGTAATTGACATCAACTGTGAAGGCTTGGGCTTTTTCAGCAATACTTCTAAAGAAAGTTCCTTTATTTCCTTCAAAACCCTTGCCTGAGTAAGTGCTTTGGAGTTTGTCATCCTTGAAACGTTTGATGTAGTCAGCTAGGTAAGGTTCGTCCGTCTCTTTGTCATTGATGTAAAGTTTATCGTTTTCGTAACGGATGGTGTCGCCAGGCATTCCGATGACACGCTTGACGATGTCCTTATTACCATCTTCCTCATGGGCAACCACGATATCAAAACGGTCAATAGGGAGGTGTTTGACAACAAAGAGGATTTCGCCATCCGCTAGGGTAGGATCCATGGAATGCCCTTCTACGCGAACATTGCTCCAAAAAAAGATACGACTTAAAGCTAGTAATGACAGAATTAGGAGGAACAATCCCCACTCTTTTAAGAAATTTTTAAATGAATTCATAACTTACCTTTCTAAGCGTTTTTTCGCTTTTTCAGTATTTTTAAAGTGCAGTTTGGCGCAGAAGTTGAGTCCCTGCATACCATAGGCTTGCAAAATCTGGCTAGCTACCTTGTCAGAAGCCGTTCCAGCTCCACTTGGAAGTTGATAGCCCAGTTCTCGTCCCAGATTTTCAAGATTTTCCAGAAAGAGATCACGCGCAATGACAGAAGAAACTGCGACAGCCAAGTATTTGCCCTCAGCCTTTTCTTCTAAGCTGATAGGATTGCTGAAACGATTGGCCTCTTGTGCCAAGTACTTGTCATAATTTTTAGCACTGGTAAAGGCATCAATCACAATTTTCTCAGGCTGAATGCCTTTTTGAAGAAGGAGATAGATAGCCTGGTTATGGAGGGCTACCTTAACAGAAACAGCGTTGTAGCGGTCTCCGATGACCTCGTTGTACTTGCTTGGTGAGAGAAGTAGTGCCTGGTGCTGGATTTTTTCTTTGAGGATAGGGGCAATCTGACGGATCTTTTGGTCGGTCAGAGTTTTAGAATCTCCCACACCGAGTTTTCGTAAGAAATCATGCTGGTCAGGTGTGACAAAGGAAGCCACAACTGCAAGTCCACCAAAGTAGGAACCATTTCCAACCTCATCTGTCCCAATCAAAGGGAGATTTTGTCCGCTGGTTTCCTCTACAACTTGATAGCCAAAGAAACTGGCGTATTTCTCAGCTCCTTCACCCTGAAGCAAGACCTTTCCAGAAGTATAGATAGAAACCGTTGCTTGAGGTAGTCGCAAAAAGTAGCGGATATAGGGATTCTTGCTGGGAGCCAGACTGCTTTGATAGTGTTCAAGAAAAGCCTGAATCTCCTTTTCGCTTGGTGTGAGTGTTATACTTGCCATAGTTTCTATTGTACCACAAAAGCAGGCAAATTTGTAAAAACTGACAAAATTAGCGAATTTTGGTATAATATCGTGAGGTGAATTTTATGGCAAATCTAAATCGATTCAAATTTACATTCGGGAAAAAATCATTAACCTTGACAAGCGAACATGATAATCTCTTTATGGAGGAAATCGCTAAGGTTGCGACAGAAAAATACCAAGCAATTAAAGAACAAATGCCTAGTGCAGACGATGAAACCATCGCTCTTTTGTTGGCGGTCAACTGTTTATCAACTCAGCTCAGCCGTGAGATTGAATTTGATGATAAGGAGCAAGAATTAGAAGAACTCCGTCACAAGCTTGTGACTTGTAAGCAAGAACAGAGCAAGATTGAGGATTCCTTATGATTTCACTCCTTCTTCTATTGGTCTTGGCTTGGGGATTTTATATCGGCTATCGGAGAGGCCTGCTCTTACAGGTTTATTACCTGATTTCAGCTATGGCATCTGCTTTTGTGGCTGGCCAGTTTTATAAGGGGCTTGGAGAACAATTTCATTTGTTGGTCCCTTATGCAAATCCGCAGGAAGGTCAGGGAACTTTCTTTTTCCCATCGGATCAACTCTTTCAATTGGATAAGGTCTTTTATGCAGGTATCGGCTACTTGCTTGTATTTGGGATTGTCTATAGCATTGGTCGTTTGCTTGGTCTCCTCTTGCACTTGATTCCTAGTAAAAAACTGGGTGGCAAGTTGTTCCAAGTTTCAGCAGGTATCTTGTCCATGTTGGTGACCTTATTTGTCTTGCAAATGACCTTGACCATCTTGGCGACCATTCCCATGGCAGCTATACAAAATCCTCTTGAAAAGAGTATCGTCGCAAAACACATCATCCAGAGCATACCGGTAACAACCAGTTGGCTCAAACAAATCTGGGTGACAAATTTAATCGGATAAAAAGGGCAGGAATTTTCCTAGCCCTTTGTTTACAGATTGACTAGAATCTATCAGAATGTAAAAAGTTACTACACCTAGACATTCAAAGACAAGGAAATAAAGATGAATAAGAAAATATTAGAAACATTAGAGTTCAATAAGGTCAAGGCCTTGTTTGAACCTCATTTGTTGACAGAGCAGGGCTTGAATCAACTGAGACAGCTGGCTCCGACTGCCAAAGCGGATAAAATCAAACAGGCTTTTGCTGAGATGAAGGAAATGCAGGCACTCTTTGTTGAGCAACCGCATTTCACGATTCTCTCAACTAAGGAAATTGCAGGAGTCTGCAAGCGGTTGGAAATGGGGGCGGACCTCAATATCGAGGAGTTCCTACTCTTGAAGCGTGTACTTCTTTCCAGCCGAGAACTGCAAAGTTTTTATGCCAATCTGGAAAATGTCAGCTTGGAAGAATTAGCTCTTTGGTTTGAGAAATTACATGATTTTCCGCAATTACAAGGAAATCTCCAAGCCTTTAATGATGCAGGTTTCATTGAAAATTTTGCCAGTGAAGAATTGGCGCGCATCCGTCGAAAAATCCATGATAGCGAGAGTCAAGTACGAGATGTTTTACAGGACCTGCTCAAGCAAAAAGCGCAGATGTTGACAGAAGGAATCGTTGCCAGCAGAAATGGTCGTCAGGTTTTACCAGTCAAAAACACCTACCGTAATAAGATTGCAGGTGTTGTTCATGATATTTCTGCCAGCGGAAACACCGTCTATATCGAACCCCGTGAGGTGGTCAAACTGAGCGAAGAAATCGCTAGTCTGAGAGCAGATGAGCGTTATGAAATGCTTCGCATTCTCCAAGAAATCTCGGAGCGTGTCCGCCCTCATGCGGCTGAGATTGCCAATGACGCTTGGATTATCGGTCATCTAGACTTGATTCGTGCCAAGGTTCGTTTTATCCAAGAGAGGCAAGCGGTCGTTCCTAAGTTATCAGAAAATCAGGAGATCCAACTGCTCCATGTCTGCCATCCTTTGGTCAAAAATGCGGTCGCAAATGATGTCCATTTTGGCCAAGATTTAACAGCCATTGTCATTACAGGTCCCAATACAGGTGGTAAGACCATCATGCTCAAAACTCTGGGCTTGACACAGGTTATGGCTCAGTCAGGATTGCCGATTTTAGCAGACAAGGGAAGTCGTGTGGGTATTTTTGAAGAAATCTTTGCTGATATTGGCGATGAGCAGTCTATTGAGCAGAGCTTGTCTACCTTCTCTAGTCACATGACCAATATTGTGGATATTCTTGGCAAGGTCAATCAACATTCACTCTTACTCTTGGATGAGTTGGGGGCTGGTACAGACCCTCAAGAAGGAGCCGCCCTTGCCATGGCTATTCTGGAGGACCTTCGCCTGCGTCAGGTCAAGACCATGGCGACTACCCACTATCCGGAGCTCAAGGCCTATGGTATAGAGACAGCCTTTGTGCAAAATGCCAGCATGGAGTTTGATACTGCGACTCTTCGCCCGACCTATCGATTTATGCAGGGTGTGCCTGGCCGAAGCAATGCCTTTGAAATTGCCAAACGTCTAGGCCTATCTGAAGTTATTGTAGGGGATGCCAGCCAGCAGGTCGATCAGGACAATGATGTCAATCGGATTATTGAGCAACTGGAAGAGCAGACGCTGGAAAGCCGTAAACGCTTGGACAATATCCGTGAGGTGGAGCAAGAAAATCTCAAGATGAATCGTGCTCTCAAAAAACTCTACAACGAGCTCAATCGTGAAAAGGAAACTGAGCTTAACAAGGCGCGTGAACAGGCTGCTGAGATTGTGGACATGGCCCTAAGTGAGAGTGACCAGATTCTCAAGAATCTCCACAGTAAATCTCAACTCAAACCCCACGAAATCATTGAAGCCAAGGCCAAGTTGAAAAAATTGGCTCCTGAAAAAGTAGACCTATCTAAAAACAAGGTTCTTCAAAAGGCCAAGAAAAAACGTGCTCCAAAGGTGGGAGATGATATCGTTGTTCTCAGTTATGGACAGCGTGGTACCTTGACCAGTCAACTCAAAGATGGCCGCTGGGAAGCCCAAGTTGGCTTGATTAAGATGACTTTGGAAGAGAAAGAGTTTGACCTTGTTCAAGCCCAGCAAGAAAAGCAAGTCAAGAAGAAACAGGTCAATGTTGTGAAACGAACTTCTGGGCGAGGACCTCGAGCCAGACTGGACCTTCGAGGCAAGCGCTATGAAGAGGCTATGAATGAGCTAGATGCCTTTATCGACCAAGCCCTGCTTAACAATATGGCTCAAGTTGATATCATTCATGGTATCGGAACAGGTGTCATCCGTGAAGGTGTCACCAAATACCTACAAAGAAACAAACATGTCAAGAGTTTTGGCTATGCTCCACAAAATGCTGGAGGCAGTGGTGCGACTATTGTGACCTTTAAAGGATAAGAAAAAGCCTGAGGAAATACATGATTCCTCAAGCTTTTTTTGATTTTTAGACTAGATATCTAAAGGCTGTCCAGTGTGATTGAGCTGTGTGACAGTAACAAAGAAATCCTCTCTCATTCGAGTCAGAAGTTGATTTGGATAGACCTTTTCAAAGTTATCAAGACTGGCAAAGATATGCTTAGCAAGCTCTAGACCTCTGACATCGTCTTGTCTGAGAAAATTATTAGCACGTTCCATGGAAATGCTAATCATCTCTGTCATCTTGGTACTCAGTAGAGGGAAAGCATTAATCACTTCCAAGGTTTTCACTGCTAAATTCTCAGCCTTATCATAGTAACCATTAACAGAGTAATGCTTGATAGCAGTTCTTAAGCAGGCAATATAGTAGTCAGCAGTACGGATTGAATGGTATTCAGTCTGTTTTTTTAGAGTATCTAATAAGTGGTAGAGCCTGTAATCTAAAAATTCGATTGAAAAGTGAGGCAGGATAGATGAAAAGATATTGACCTCAATTTTGTTCCAGTCGTCCAATTCACTCAGATAGTTCTTGATATATTCTAATTCTTGATAATCTTTTGGAGTCAGAAAAGAATTGCCAATGATGTTTGCGATAGCAAATTTATTGACTACACGATTGGCAATCACATAGTGTTCAGCGATCCCAGGATTTTCCATGGGTTGATTAATCAAACTAATGATCTTTTTAAATTCACGCTTATAGGCCAAATCAGCAACTTGAGCCTGTAATTTATGAAATTCAGTTGGAAACATCTGCGTTTTGAGACTATCAAAGGTCTCTTTATCAATTCCAATATTAGAAAGAATCTCTTCAAATTTTTGAATGGTTATTCGAGATTTCCCTTGTTCAAACTGACGTAAAAAGTGAGGAGTCACTGTAGTCCCAGCAGCTTCCTTTTGTGTAAATCCTCTCTCCTCACGAATAGCCTTATAGACTAATCCATAAATACTTTCATCTTGCATCCTAAAGCTCCTCGAGTCCTTTTTTCTATTCTATCATAATTCTACCAATTTTTAAGGTAATTTTAAGAAAAAAGTAATTATAGTTACGTTTTTTCGGGGGGGGTAATTGTTCAATAAAGGTAAATATAAATACGCTTTTCGTAAATAAGGTAAATAGCATGCTATACTGTAACCGTAAACAATTAAATCTTAAAGGAGATTGTTGATGATTAAATACAAAGAATTGGAAAGTTATATAGATGAATGGAGATATTATTCCGATGAGAATAATCCTAGATTAGATTTAGAATATTGTAAGACGAAAATTGTTGAAAAAGCAAAAGAGTTTGATCTTCCTTGTAAAATTGATGAAGAACAAATAAAACTCGGTGGTTTGTTTAATAAAGAGATTGAAGAATGTCTAGTTATTTCACACCCAAATCACCAGAAAGACTATGTAAAGTTTTGTTTTCGTTTAAAAAACCAAGGATCAGTACAGCTTCTGACTATAGATACTTTAGGTGAGAGTAAACAATTAAAAAAATACTACATATCAGAAGATAATAAAAGATTCAGGGAAGCAATTAGAGAATCGGATTTGTCATTGGGTCAGAAATTAGGAGCTCAACTTAGTAATTTAACAGTTAGCAGTCTTAGAACTTTGGGGAAAAATCAGAGCAAGATTGATGCAGAATTAAAATACTGTGAGTTTTTAACAGAAATACTAACACAGTTTAAATCAAATAATGATTAGGAGTGAAATATGAGTAAAGCAATTGGAATTGATTTAGGAACGACTTATTCAGCAGTATCTGTATTATCAGAGACTGGACAACCACAAATTTTATTGAATCAAGATGGTGAAAATTTAACTCCATCTGTTGTATTCTTTCAGGATTTTGATGGGAAAGATGAACCACTTGTTGGTATTCAAGCTAAAAATTTGGCAGCAAGTCGTCCTGAAGCAGTTGTACAGTATGTCAAAAGACAGATGGGAAATCCAAACTGGAAGTTTGATTCTCCTAGTGATACTGTTTATACAGCAGAGGAAATTTCAGCAATCATTTTAAAAAGATTAAAAGAAGGAGCAGAAAATGCACTTGGTGACAAGGTAGAGGATGTTGTAATAACTGTTCCAGCTTATTTTGATGATGCTCGTAGAACAGCAACGAAACATGCTGGAGAAATTGCTGGACTCAATGTTTTACGAGTTTTAAATGAACCGACAGCCGCTGCACTTGCATATGGTATATCAGCAGAAAAAAATGAGACAGTATTGGTATACGATTTAGGTGGTGGAACTTTTGACGTCACATTAATGAAAATAAAAGATGGCGAGTTTGATGTTATTGCCACCGATGGAGATCGTAATCTAGGAGGGTTTGATTTTGATAACGCCTTATCAATGATTATTGCTGAAAAGATGGAAGAACAGGGAGCAGAGGATATTTATACGGATGAACATTTTACTGCCTTACTTCGTGAAAAATCAGAGAATACAAAGAGAGGACTAACAACTGTAGAAAAAACAAATGTCTTTCTCGACTATAAAGGAAAAAGTTATAAAATTCCTATAACACGTGTAGAATTTGAAGAAGCAACAAAAAGTCTAATGAATCGTACAGAGGAGCTGTTAGATGATGTTGTTGAAGAATCTGGAATGTCATGGGATGAAATTGACCAAGTACTATTAATAGGTGGTTCAACTCGAATGCCAATGGTACAAAGAAAATTGGAAGAGAAAATTGGGAAGAAGATTGTATATTCTATTAATCCAGATGAAGCTGTAGCACAAGGAGCAGCTATTCAGGCAGCATTGGAAATTGCTAATAAATCAGAAAGTGCAGATGTTAGTGAAACAGTTCGTGGATTAGCAGAAAAGTTAGTTGTTTCGGATATCACTTCTCAAGCCTTGGGAACTTTGGCACTTTCGAATGGTGTGAAAAGAAATACAATTATTATTCCTAAAAATTCCAAGGTACCGAACAAGTACTCTGAGTATTTTTCAACAGTTGTAGATAATCAACAAAATGTGTTAGTAGAGGTTACTCAAGGGGATGACGAGGATCCACAATTTGTTACGGTTATAGGAGAGAGTACCATTAAATTACCAGGTGACTGGCCAGCAGGAACGGTTTTGAAGGTAACTTATCATTATGATGTTGATCAAACAGTATTTGTAGAGGTACATGATTCGGATAATCACTTATTGGGAACTTTTGAGGTAGAGAGACAAGCAAATCTCGATAAAAGTGCTGTAGAAGTAGCTAGTCGTAAAATAAAAGATTTAACTATTGATTAGAGGAGGAACACAATGTCGGTCATAAACTATTATGAAGAGTTAGGGATTTCAGAAACAAGTTCATTAGATGATGTTAAAAAAAGTATCAAGTCAAATAGAAGACGCTATCGCCAGTTGACAGGTTCACCAAATATTGATCAAAGATCAATGGCTGAGAGAAAGATGGAAGTCATTGCACAGGCAGAAAAAGTATTTGAAAGTGAAGAAACCAGACAAAAATATGATAGGGAATTAGAAATTTCTAAACAAAGTTCTGAAGGAGTCCCTGATTCGACTCCAACTAATCATTCAAATTCAAGCTATCTTGATTCTGCTAGGCAGGCCTTCTATTCAGGAAAGAAATCATTAGCTTATTCCTACATCGAAGAAGCCTTAAAAATAAATCGAAATGATGCGGATGTTTGGTATTTTAAGGCTATGATTAGCCTCGAAGATAGAAAGTTATCAGATGCAGAGCTAGCTATTAGTGAAGCTAATAGATTGAGACCTAAAAATGCAGATATCTTATCCTTGTTAGGTGATGTTTATTGTGAAAAAGATCAACAAAAATTTGCAATTCAGTACTATCAGGAAGCTTTTGAACTATCTAATAATTCCTTTTATCTTTTGAAAAAGGGGAGATCTCTATTTTTATTTGATCAGTATAAACAGGCAGCAAAAGATGTTCGATATCTGTATGATCATTATTTAGAAGAAAATAAAAATAATGAAGAATATATTTATTACCTTTTATCATGCTCTTATAGAGAAATTGGAGATAATGAGGAAGCCTATAATTTTGCAAGGAAATTAGTAGATGTTTCGGATTCACTAGAGCATAAACTACACTATGCAGGTATTCTTCTTTTGAAATCTGAAGATGAGTGTGAGAATTATTTAGATACCTTAAACGAACGCTATAGTAACAATCACGATTTCCAGCAAGTGTATTTTAAGTTACTATTAGATATTACGATAGAGCGTATGAAAAAAGCACCTGATACAGACGTCGAAGCTTTCTTTAGAAAATATATCGATCGAACAAGATATGAAAATAAAGCAGTTTTAGATAATAAGGCGCGTGTTCGAATTGCAGAAGCGTACTTGGCCAAGGCACAAAGCTTAGGTATTGAGAATAAAATTAGAGATAATGATTTTTACAATGAATTTATTGAAAATAAAAATTATATCAATTATGCCACAACACGCCATTCACAAGGTATGGGATGTCTCATGTTCATCTTAGTTTTTGCAGCCAATTGGTTTTTGAGTGGTTTCTTTGATAAGTTTGTAAATAGCTTTTGGATTAGTAACGCATTAAGTTTGGCATTGTTATCAAATATTGTCTTGTATTACAATTACCCTAAAGGATGGCAAATAAATAGAAGAAAGAAAGGATAAAGTTTTTATGAGTGAAGAAGTATTGCATGAAAAAGTTTCGTATATCGTAGATAAAGTTGAAGATATTGAATCTTTAATTACACGCCGTTTATTAGAAGATAAAGCAAAAAATAGTCTGATTGAAGAACTGAAGCAGTATTTAATCTATAGACAGGATTTAGATAAGGGTGAGAAATTTGCTCCATTTATGAAACAGATTCTTCAAGTTATTGATCGTATTGAATCATCTGAAGAAAAATCAGATTTGCTTACTTCAATTGCTGAAGAACTGCTGCAAATTCTTTCATTGAATGGATTACAAGTTATTGATAATAGTGGTATGATTGACCCAAGTATGCATGAGGTTGTTAATACAGTAGCAGCTGCTGATGAACAAAGTGAAAATAATATTGTTGAAGTATTGCAAAAAGGATATTTGTTAAATAATAGGGTTCTTAGACCAAGTAAAGTGACTATTGCTAAATAAGGTATTTTTTTAGGAGGTGGAGAAATTGTTGCGCTTTTTTAAGCATCGCAGAAGTATACTATATTTTATATTAGGATTTCTTTGGGGCAGAAGACAGAATGCTAAGGTTTCTCCAGAACCACCTACTCCTTCTACACCTAAACATAGTGAACTTCCCAGTATTTCCAAGGCAACTCATAATGGTAAAATGACAGGATTTGAGCCACAAAAGCTTAAGAATTATCAACTTTATCAGCATGAATTGATGTTTGGAGAACCTGGAAAAGGATTGAATAAATCAGGATTCGATGAATCTGCAGTTAATCTTGGTCAAGAGGGTGAAATCAATTTTGCTAAAGCATTACAAAAAAAGGGGCTTTTAGAAAAACTAGTTACCTTTTGGTCTGTTCACAATCTCAATTTAGAAGATGAAAGGGTAGATGCAGATATTGATTGTGTTATTGTTTCTGGATCTACAATTTGGTTAGTAGATTTAAAATTTTATGCTTCAGGAAATGTGATTTATAGAGAAGCGGATGGTTTATTGTACACTATAGACAGTGCTACAGGAGCTCAAATAGGCAGACCTAAAAAAATGTCCCCTAACATGTCTTATGCAGAAGAAAGCTTTTCCCATAAATTTGCAAATTTATTAAAATATTATCGCTTGGAAACACGTGTTGTCTTGATGCCTACCTATAAGGGTGCAGGTAGATTGGATAATGTCTTTTGGCCAGGCCATATTAAGGCTGTTAGTCTAGAAGAGATGTTAGATGAGTTATCTAGGGAAGATAAGTTTAGGGATACAATTGGTGGACAGATGATTCGGCAGACATTTAATTTGCTTTTGAAACGCTAAATCATGTAAAAACAATAAAGGATTTGATGTTATAGATTTTTTATATGAGTTATATTTCAAGAATAATATGAGCCGAATTGAATTTACTAGAACTTATACAATCCAGTAAAATATTTCTAAGGAAGTAGAAGGAAGTATTAGAAATTATTTTAATCAGTTTAGATTAATATATACCTACAAATTATTAAACAAATATAGGGGGGATTCTGCTTGAAGATTGTCATGGTTTTAAGAAACGATAAATTGGATGGATAGGAGAGCTGGAATTTATATGAGAACAAACATTTTAAAATTAAGTCAATTCTTGAATATTTTCTATTTAAAAATTGCTTTACTAATATTCTCGTGCTTGTATTTTATCGCTCCATGGTTCATTGTATTAAAGGATTTTGAAACATATAAAGTTCAATATCCAGCTGTTATTGGAATAGCTGAGTTTATCGTTTTAACATCTTTCTTAATTTTTGTATATATTTTTTTACCTATCTTCTGTGTGATTTTTCTATATAAAATAATTGTGGGCAGTATTAATGTAAGACGTTGTTTGATACAGATAAAGAATTACAAATTCTATATGATTGTTTTGAATAGAATACCACTACATACATTTATAGTTTATTTTTCATCATTATTGTTATGGTTAATGTATCTTACAAAACCAGTGGATGTGAGTAATGCTTTACCTTTGCCAATTATCTTACCTCTTGAAAAGATAAATCCCTTCTATATGATTCTAGGATATTGGCTCTTAAATAAGAGATGTGAATATCAGTTGCATCAGTACCTTTATCCTGTAATGAAAGGGAGTTCTCATGATGGTAGAATTTATGCACTTCCAGAGGAACTTTTTATCTGGAATAGGAATAGAAGTCAAAAAATTGGTAAGTGGAAACGAGATAGAAGGTATAATACGACCACCGATCTAGTAGAAGCTCAAATTGGTTACAGTAAGTTTCCATTTTTTTTACTGGCAACAAAATGGTCAGTAGATCCTTATGATCAAAACTGGACAATAGGAGAAAAGGCATATTTGACGAGTAGGTGGAAATGATAAAATAGAAAATCTTTACTTTAATATGAGAAAGCCTAAGTCTAGCTTCTCTTTCATAAAAAGTTAGTTTAAAAATCAAATAAAGTATAAACACAGATACTCTTTTCGTCAATATGGTAAAGTCCATACCATGCTATAACCGTAAACAATAAAAATATAAAGGAGATTGTTGATGAAAAAATACATTTTACTCGCTTCTGCTGTTTTAGCGGTGGGTCTTGCTACTACAACAAGTGATACAAATCCTTTCTTTGTATCAACAGTTAGAGCGGATGAACAAACGCTGACTACAGCTGCAAAATACTATATTCTTGTTCCGAAGGATTCAGAAGTCTTTAAAAATTGGAAGGGAACTGTCAATCGTCCTATTATTTCTGCTACAAAAACTACTCCAGAATTATCTTATTTCGAAGAATCTAATCGCAACTATATAGCTAATGAGAATAAATCTGGTGCAAATTACATAGAGTGGAAGGGGACTGTAGAAGAGTTTAAAGATGCTGTTAAGAAGCTGACTGGTAAAACAACAGCTGCCTCAATTCCAAAGACTTCTAACCAATCAACAACAAGTCAAAAAGATGGCTGGTCGGGTTCGTCCTACTACCAAAATGGTACTAAAGTTACCAGTAAGTGGATTTTCGATAAGAACTATAATTCCTACTTCTACCTAGATGCTTCAGGTAATTATGTTCAAAATGCATGGGAAGGTGATTACTATCTTAAGTCAGGTGGCTACATGGCTAAGAAGGAGTGGATCTATGATAAGAACTATGGAGCTTATTATTACTTAACCTCAGATGGCTACTATGCCCGCAATACTTGGGTGGGCAACTATTATCTCAAGTCAAATGGTAAGATGGCTAAAGGTGAATGGATCTATGATAACAACTACAAATCCTATTACTATTTGACATCAGAAGGTAGTTATGCTCGCAACACTTGGTCAGGTAACTATTATTTGAAGTCAAATGGTAAGATGGCTAAGGGTGAGTGGATTTATGACAATAACTACAGTTCTTACTATTACTTAACATCAGAAGGTAGCTATGCTCGTAATACTTGGGTAGGCGACTATTATCTCAAGTCAAACGGTAAGATGGCAGTGAATGAACGTACCCCAGATGGTTATCAAGTTGATGGCTCAGGCAAGTGGAATCGCTCTCAGGGAACGACTTCTATAGCTAGCAGTTCACAAGCAACATCATTAGGCATAAGCCTTTACCATGTCAATGATGCTATGACTTATATCGATATCGCTCTACCTAGTACTCCATCTTCATCTTATAAAGTAGACTATGATTTTGCCTTAGTTGATGCAAATACAGGTTCAGTTTCTACACAAACTCAGTTTACTGTGACCTATAATCCAAGTCTACGTGCCTTTCAAACTCGTCACTTCTTTAGTGCCACTCCAGATGGAAGTTATCGCTTTGTTATCAAAGGAAAAGGACAAGATGGCAAGATATACGATGGACAATCTGTTGTCTTTCGTGTAAAGAATCATCGTTTTGTCGGATAGATAAATGTTGCGCTTTAAACAAATAAAGATTAAAAAATAAAGGAAATGAATAACATGAACAAAAAGAAATTATTAGTATGTGCTTTGGCACTTTCAACAGTCGGAGTATTGTCAACAATTGATACAGCAGGAGTTCTACCTTTTTCAGCGCAGACAGTGCAGGCTGATGACATCGTTGCAGTTGGTAATGTTGATCACAAGGTCAATCTAAGTTTGGTTGGTTATGATAACAATCGTGGCGTTTCGGTCACTTTTTCAACTGATAGTGTTAATCCTAATTTTGTTAATAATTGGAATAGTAAGCAAGATTATATTTTTGTAAGAACGAAACTTATTAACGCTAAAACAAAAGAGGTTGTAGATGATAATACTGGAGCACAAGTTAGTTTAAGATCCTACGATTTAACAAAAAGTAGCAACGACTCTTATTTATATGATTCGATTCCTGATGGTGAATACAAATATGAAGCCTATGTAAGTGAATTTTATATTGATCCTCAAACTAAGCTTCGTCATCAATACAAAGGAGAATCTCCTATTTTTAGTATTAAAGACGGTAAATTTGCTGGTCTAGTATCTTCAACACAATCATCTACAACACCAACAACTACTGAAACTCCAAAACAATCTACTAACTCTAACTCAGGTCAGACTGGCTGGTCAGGTTCATCTTACTACAAAGCAGGTGTGAAAGTAGTTAATCAATGGATTTTTGATGTCCAGTACAATTCTTACTTCTACCTAAATGCTTCAGGTAACTTTGTTCAAAATGCTTGGGCTGGAAGTTACTACCTCAAGTCAGGTGGCTACATGGCTAAGAGCGAGTGGATTTATGACAATAACTATCAATCATACTATTACTTGACAGCAGAGGGTAGCTATGCGCGTAATGCTTGGGCTGGAAGCTACTACCTCAAATCAGATGGTAAAATGGCTAAGAGTGAGTGGATCTATGATAGTAGCTACCAATCTTACTATTATCTAACATCAGAAGGAAGCTATGCTCGAAACACATGGGTAGGCGACTACTATCTCAAGTCAAATGGTAAGATGGCGGTTAACGAACGTACCCCAGATGGCTACCAAGTAGATGGCTCAGGTAAGTGGGTTCGCTAGAATGATAGTTTGTGAGAAATGGCTTATAACAAATAAATAGAAATAGAAAACAATTTGCGAATAGGTAACATTTTGATACACTAAAAATAGCGAAAGGAATTGGCATAGGCTGGTTCCTTTCTCTTAGATAAGGGAGTAATATGAAAAAGTTATTATTAGCTACAACACTTTCACTGACACTAGTTCTAGGAGGGTGTCAGTATCTACCTTGGAACAAAACTATTGAACCAGTATCCGAGGAAGTAGCAAGTCCAGAGATAGATTACAGTTACTATAATAAAGTTTTGGATGACTATGAAAAAGTAGCGAAAGGCACCTTAGCGACAGGTATGGATGTCAATCCTCTGGCTAGTCAAGTAAAGTCTTCTCAAGGCTTTTATACAGATGTGGTTTACCACAAGACAGATTTGAATAATGACGGAGTGGATGAACTCTTGCTTGCTCTTGAAATGAAGAGTGGCGAAAAGAGTTTGCTTGATATCCGTACGCTGAAAGACGAAAAGGTGATTCGTTTGACCAATCAAGAAAATCGTTTAGACCAGATTGGTGAAAGAATGACAGTCGGTATCTTGCCAGATAATTCTCTGCTCTATCGTGGGGCTGGTACAGCAACGAGTCACATCTATGCTCACTACCAATTTAGTGAAGATGGGCAGTCTTTGGTAAAGGCTAAGGAAGCTCAAGAACTAGCGGATCTTGGGGTCGGTTCTCCCATTTCTCTGGAGACTTTAAGCTGGAAATCAGTTTCAGATAAACTTCCTAGCGGGAGCAGTGCAGACAAGGGGACAGAGAAAACTAAACCAATCGTAGATTATAGTCCTTATAATAGCATTTTGAAGGATTATGAATTTCTTCTAGACCATAAATCAGAAGTTAAGGATACTATCAATCTAACCGCTAATATCTATGCAGGGATGGCAGAACGCAGTCAAGCCTTTACCTATACAATGGTTGATATGGATAAAAATGGTATTGATGAATTGATTGTCTCTTCGAAAAATGGTAGTGAGATTTTAGATATTTTTACACTCAAAGATCAGAAAGTTATTCGCCTCACCAATGCTGAAAATAAAATGCAGATGCTTGGAACACGTTTCAAGGCCTATCTATTAGAAAATGGTAATCTCTATACCCAGTGGAATCCGTTCGCAGGAGATCCACAGACCATTCATACCATTTGGAAATTGAATAGTAGTGGGGACAAACTAGAGAAGGTTAAAGAAGCTAAGACAGAGGATGAAGTCAGTCCTGGTGCTCGAATGAATCTATCTAGTCTGACTTGGAAATCTGTAACAGAAAAATTTGCTGCAACAGCCTCTTCATCAAATCAAAATACTTCTGGGAAAATGGATATTAACGCCATAAAAAATGGAGATTTCTCTAGTATTGAAGGAAGATGGAGTAATGGTCACGGAGGAGAAGACTTAGTCTTTAGTAAAGAGGGATTGATAGAACCAGAGAATTTTAAAGTTGACCTTGCAGAATCAGAAATAGTCAATGATTTTCTACGAGCTCGCTATTCAGGTCCATCTTTTGGAGTCTTTATTCAATTCATACCAGCAGGTGTTAGAATACCTGATGAGACATCAATGGATGGATTAATATCAGACGCTTCTGATATTAGTAAAGATAGAATTCTCTATCGTGCTTCATTTCCAGTACATAATAAACCAGAACAATTCTTATATCGTGTAGAATAAGAGTGAAACAGATTGATTTAAATAATAGCACCTCACGCACATGGGAATGCTCAACCTTTCTTCTACAAAGTCAAATAAGATTTTCCCAAAATCCATTGACAAAAGCCAACATTTTTTGTAAAATAAGAATCAATTAAATACCAACACCGAATGAAGTTTAATAGAAGTGGAGAATCGTTTGATTTTCCATGACTGTAAATGGACGGAACTCTGGAGAGACCGTAAAGGCACCGAAGGGGCAAGGCAGGTAACTGCTCAAACTCTCAGGTAAAAGGACAGAGCTAGGATAGACCGCTTTTTAGCATTTATCTAAGCATTCCAGAGTACATGTATCTTACATGTGCTCTTTCTTTTGGGGTTGAAAAGATAGGAGAATAGAATGTTAGAATTGCTTAAATCAATCGATGCTTTTGCTTGGGGTCCTCCCCTCTTGATTTTATTGGTCGGAACAGGGATTTATCTCACTGCTCGTCTAGGACTTTTGCAGGTTTTGCGTTTGCCTAAGGCCTTCCAGCTTATTTTTACCAAGGATAAGGGGCATGGCGATGTATCCAGCTTTGCGGCACTATGTACAGCCCTAGCAGCGACAGTTGGTACGGGAAATATTATCGGGGTGGCGACGGCTATCAAGGTTGGTGGTCCAGGAGCCCTCTTTTGGATGTGGATGGCTGCTTTCTTTGGGATGGCTACCAAGTATGCAGAAGGACTTTTGGCGATTAAATATCGTACTAAGGACGACCATGGTGCAGTGGCGGGGGGACCAATGCATTATATCCTTCTAGGGATGGGAGAAAAGTGGCGTCCCCTTGCTATCTTCTTTGCTCTGGCAGGTGTGTTAGTAGCTTTATTAGGAATCGGGACCTTTACCCAAGTCAACTCGATTACAGAATCTATCCAAAATACAACGGCTATTTCGCCAGCCATCACCGCTCTCGTTTTGTCTGTCTTTGTAGCGATTGCTGTCTTTGGTGGACTCAAGTCCATTTCAAAGGTTTCAACTACCGTTGTTCCTTTTATGGCTATCATTTATATTTTGGGAACTCTTACAGTTATTTTCTTTAATATCGAAAAAATCCCTGCCACAATCGCTTTAATCTTGACATCAGCATTTAGTCCTGTTGCTGCGGTCGGTGGATTTGCCGGTGCTACCATTCGAATGGCTATTCAAAATGGTGTGGCGCGTGGTGTGTTTTCAAATGAGTCTGGTCTAGGTTCAGCTCCTATTGCAGCTGCTGCGGCTAAGACAAATGAACCAGTAGAGCAAGGTTTGATTTCCATGACTGGAACCTTTATTGACACTCTCATTATCTGTACTCTGACTGGTTTGACCATCTTGGTAACTGGTGTTTGGAGTGGTGACCTGAATGGAGTGGTTTTGACTCAGTCTGCTTTCTCAACAGTCTTTTCACACTTTGGACCTGCCCTCTTAACAATCTTCCTTGTTCTCTTTGCCTTTACAACGATTTTAGGTTGGAACTATTACGGAGAACGTTGTTTCGAGTTCCTCTTTGGGGTTCGCTTTATCTGGCTCTACCGTGTGGTCTTTGTACTCATGGTCTTGTTGGGAGGATTTATCGAGTTGGATATGGTTTGGATTATCGCAGATATTGTCAATGCCTTGATGGCTCTACCAAACTTGATTGCCCTCTTAGTTTTATCTCCAGTTGTTATTGCTGAAACTAAAAAGTATTTTAATAAATAATGGAATCACACATCTCGTGTGATTTTTTGCTTTCATAAAAAATTTCTATCAGTGCAATTTAAAATATATATTATACACGGTATAGAATCTGTGATAGACTAGATTTCAACAAAATGAAAAGAGGTTTTATGATGACAACATTTACAATCCATACAGTCGAATCAGCACCAGCAGAAGTGAAAGAAGTTCTTGAAACAGTAGAAAAAGATAACAATGGCTATATTCCTAACCTAATTGGTCTCTTGGCTAATGCACCGACTGCTTTAGAGGCTTACCGTACTGTCGGAGCTATCAACCGTCGCAACAGCTTGACACCCGTTGAGCGTGAAGTGGTGCAAATCACAGCAGCCGTAACCAATGGTTGTGCCTTCTGCGTCGCAGGTCACACAGCCTTTTCAATCAAACAAATCCAGATGAATGATGACCTTTTGCAAGCCCTCCGCAATCGTACTCCAATTGAAACAGATCCTAAATTGGACACCCTAGCTAAGTTTACCTTGGCGGTTATCAATACCAAGGGTCGTGTAGGAGATGAAGCCTTATCTGAATTTTTAGAAGCTGGCTACACCCAACAAAATGCCTTGGATGTGGTTCTTGGTGTCAGCCTAGCAAGCCTTTGTAACTATGCCAACAACCTAGCTAATACCCCAATTAATCCAGAATTGCAACCTTATGCTTAATTCATATCTGAGTAAAATGAAGTCTGAAATAATCGGACTTCGTTTTTTTATCCCCTCATTTAAGCACTTTTATGCTATACTGAAGCTGACATGATTATTGGAGGTTAAGATGAAAAAACTCCCCTTGGTATTTTCTGGTTGTTTGCTAGGTTTGGCAGGAGCTGGAAATCTTATGTTAGATACGTTACCGATTCTGTCCCATCTGCTTAGTCTGACAGGTTTGATTTTGTGGATTTACTTTCTGATTTTGCATTTGTTTAGTTGGAAGGAAACCAAGCAAGAATTGACTAAGCCTCCTCTTTTGTCAGGAATGGGGACCTTTCCCATGGCTGGGATGATTTTATCGACTTATGTCTTTCGCATTTTCCCTCATTTGCCAATAGTAGCGCAAGGACTCTGGTGGTTTTCTTTTCTCTTGGATTGGGCCTTGATTGTTATTTTTACAATTAAATTTGCCTATCCATGTAAGAGAGTAAACTCTACTCCCAGCTGGACGGTGCTTTATGTGGGGATAGCAGTGGCAGCCTTGACCTATCCTCTCGTAGGTATCATCGAAATTGCCTATGTGACCTTGATTTTTGGATTTCTCTTGACCTTCTATCTCTACCCGCTTATTTATAGCGATTTAAAGAAACATCCGCTCCCACTAGCCTTGCTTGGGCAAGAAGGAATCTACTGTGCTCCCTTCTCTCTACTCTTGGCTTCCCTAGTTCGAGTTGGAGGAGCCAGCCTACCGACTTGGGGCTTGATTGTCATGATCTTGGCTTCCCAATCCTTCTTTTTCTTTGTTTTGACTCGCCTGCCCAATATTTTAAAACAAGGCTTTCAACCAGCCTTCTCAGCCTTAACCTTCCCAACCATTAGCACAGCTATCGCGCTCAAGATGTCTCAGGGAATTTTGAAACTCCCATTTCTGGATTATCTGGTAGTGGCTGAAACCGTTATTTGTCTAACTATTTTATTCTTTGTATTAGGCGCTTATCTGATTTGGTTACGAAAAAAGGTCTAGCTAGAAATAGCTAGGCCTTATTTTTATGGTTTGATAACTTCAGCTCCACCCATGTATGGACGAAGTGCTTCTGGGATGGTCACAGAACCATCTTCATTTTGGTAGTTTTCAAGAATAGCAGCCACTGTACGTCCAACTGCAAGTCCAGAACCGTTTAAGGTGTGGAGCAATTTTACCTTGCCATCTGCTTCATCACGGTAACGGATTTGGGCACGACGGGCTTGGAAATCTTCTGTGTTTGAACAGCTTGAGATTTCACGGTAGGTATTTTGTGCTGGAATCCAAACTTCCAAGTCGTAAGTCTTGGCAGCTGAGAAGCCCATATCTCCAGTAGAGAGAGCAACGACACGGTATGGAAGGTTAAGTTTTTGAAGGATGTTTTCAGCATTGGCTGTCATTTTTTCCAATTCTTCGTAAGATTCTTCTGGTTTGGCAAATTTAACCATTTCAACCTTGTGGAATTGGTGCAAACGAATCAAGCCACGAGTATCACGACCAGCAGAACCAGCCTCAGAACGGAATGAAGGACTCATAGCAGTGAAGTAGATTGGCAGGTCTTTACCATCAAGGATTTCATCACGGTAGTAGTTTGTTAGAGGAACTTCAGCTGTAGGAATGAGGACATAATTGCTGTCGCTCAATTCAAAAGTATCTTCCTTGAATTTTGGATATTGACCAGTACCAAACATAGAATCGTGGTTAACCATGTAAGGTGTGATGACTTCAGTGTAGCCTTCTTTTCCATGTTCATCCAACATAAAGTTGTAAATAGCACGTTCCAAACGAGCGCCGAGACCTTTATAGAAGAGGAAGCGAGCTCCTGTTACCTTACCACCACGTTCCCAGTCAAGGATGCCAAGGTCTTCACCCAGATCCCAGTGAGCTTTAGGTTCGAAATCAAACTCGCGTGGAGTACCCCAACGGCGAACTTCCACATTGTCATCTTCGTCAACCCCAACAGGAACGCTATCAGCTGGAATATTTGGAAGAGTAGTGGTAAATTCTGTCAATTTAGCATCGATTTCTGCCAATTCAGCATCCAAGGCTTTGACTTCAGCAGATAGAGTTTGCATGGCAGCAATCTTGTCATCTGCATTTTCCTTGTTGCGCTTAGCTTGGGCAATCTCAGCAGAAACTGTGTTACGTTCTGCTTTTAAAGTTTCAACCTTGACCAAGATGTCACGACGTTTAGCATCGATTTCTTTCATCTCATTCAAGATAGCAGCATCTACACCACGTGTAGCTAATTTTTCTGCGACAGCATCAAAGTCTGTACGAATACGTTTGATATCTAACATAAGAACTCCTTTATGAAAAAAGCACACCTGACAAAGCGTTGGAGTGGCAGGGCCACGGTTCCATCCAACTTCACAGGTGTGCACTTGATTGTGTATGCAATTGTTACTAACGGTAGAATTTCACCTATCCCTCCTATCTGCTCGCAGCACCCGCAGACTTTCTGAAAGAAGAAGATAACCTACTTATCCGTTGCTATGATTATACTAAAGTTTCTACTTTTTTGCAAATAGATTTTTAAATTTTTGACTAATGGTTTGAATCAGGGTCGGAAGTTTGACGACCTTGTCATTGCCCAGTTTTTCACGAGCAATTTTGAGAATGGCACCTGAGTCTTTTGAAGCAAAGAGGAATTTTCCTCTGTCTGTAAAGACTTCGAAGTGGCGACTGATTTTGCGACCAGTAACATTAGCTCCAATTTGGTTGATATGGCTCCAAGGAATCTGGATAAATTGTTCAACATTGACATCGGGGTAAAATTCCAAAGCCTGATCTCCGACAAGGAATTTCCCAACTTTCCCAGCTATAGAGAGGTAGGAGGTGCCTGTCGTATTGAGGAGCACTGTTTTGTTAAGTGATTGAGCCATGCTTAGTCTTCCTTACTTTCACCGAAAAAGGCATTGTAGAGGGCTTTAATAGCTGCTTTCTCTTGGTCCTTATGGACAACAAACATGATAGATACTTCACTAGAACCTTGAGACATCATCTGGATGTTGATCTTATTTTCAGATAGAGCACGTGTCGCAGTAGCAGTTACTCCGATATGGCTCTTCATCTTTTCTCCAACAATCATAATAATTGAAAGGTCGTGCTCGATTTCTGCATGGTCTACTTCAGCCTTTTGAACCAACTGACGAAGGATTTCTTCTTCCTTGATAGGAG
This sequence comes from Streptococcus mitis, assembly GCF_022137125.1. Lineage (GTDB taxonomy): Bacteria > Bacillota > Bacilli > Lactobacillales > Streptococcaceae > Streptococcus > Streptococcus mitis_CE. Next base: position 259,084 of record NZ_JAKNEQ010000002.1, read on the forward strand.
TTAGTTCGCGAGAACGGAGGATGATTGAAAGATCGTCGATACCTGTTGGCATATGTTCCCAACCGATGTTAAGATCTTCAAGGATTTGAAGAACCTTGCGTCCAAATCCAACCTCACGGTTCATGAGGTATTTCGACATATTAATGCTGACAAAGCCAGAGTCACCAGCAATTCCCACTACTGGAAATTCATCACTACTGTGTTTTAGAACGATACGAGTACCTGGATGGTCAGGATTGTTGGTATTCTTGATAACCAGAGGAATTTTTCCTCGGTAGGCAGGAAGAAGAGCTTCGTCATGAAGAACTGAGAATCCTGCATAGGCCAACTCACGCATTTCACGGTAGGTCAACTCTGGGATAGAGTGTGGTTGGTGAATGATTCCTGGGTGAGCCGCAAAGATACCATCAACATCCGTAAAGTTTTCATAGAGGTCTGCCTTAACACCGGCAGCAATGATAGAACCTGTAATGTCTGATCCTCCACGTGAGAAGGTACAGATTTGATTTTCCTTGGTAACTCCAAAGAAACCAGGAATGACAAGAACTTCATTTGTATTTGTCAATTCTTCAATCTTGTCATAACTTGATGGAATGATGCGAGCGTGACCAGGTTCACTTGTGACCACAATACCAGCTTCTCTAGGGTGAACATAGCGTGCATCGATACCGTTTTGATTAAAGTAGGCAGCAATCAATTTAGCATTGTTATTTTCACCGGCTGCTAGGAAAGTATCGTAGAGAAATTCGTTTTCTTCGATAGGAAGAGTAGCTAAGGCGCGAATACTTTTTGAAATTTTTTCTAGCACAGTTGGTTTAAGACCTAGTTCACTAACCATAGCAGCATAGCGGTCGATAATCCAGTTTTGACTCTTACTAATATCGTTACCAGCAACATAGTCGCGGTAGTATTTAATCAAGGCATCCGTAACCTTAGTATCTTCAGCATTGCGTTTACCAGGCGCAGAAACGACTACAAAACGACGCTCTGAATCGCTTTTTACGATGTTTAAAACTTTTTCTAATTGACTAGCAGAGGCAAGAGAGCTACCTCCAAATTTAACAACCTTCATAAGAACTCCTAAAGTAAGTATTTTATACGATTATAGCAGAAAGAAAGCCTTTTTTCAATGAAGAAAATAAGATGCTTTCTAGGATAAAGCGATTCTTTATAATCGGCTGAGACACTTTCAGTTGATTTTTTCTTGCTTTCTGATTTTAAAAAAGATATACTTTGAAAATAGAATAATTTAAACTGCTTATAAAATAAAAAGGAGTCCTGATGGAACACATTATTTATCAGCTTGAAGAAGATTTGGCAATCCTTACCTTAAACCGTCCTGAGGTCGCGAATGGTTTTCATATTCCCATGTGTGAGGAAATTTTAGAAGCACTGACTCTGGCAGAAGAGGATCCAGCTGTGCATTTTATCTTGATCAATGCCAAGGGAAAGGTCTTCTCTGTTGGGGGAGATTTGGTAGAGATGAAGCGGGCAGTGGATGAGGATGATATTCCATCATTGACGAAAATCGCAGAATTGGTCAATACGATTTCTTATAAAATCAAGCAAATTGCTAAACCTGTCTTGATGGAGGTTGATGGAGCTGTTGCAGGTGCTGCAGCCAATATGGCTGTAGCTGCAGATTTCTGTCTTGCAACGGATAAGGCTAAATTTATCCAAGCCTTTGTTGGAGTTGGTTTGGCTCCAGATGCAGGAGGAATTCATCTTTTGAGCCGAAGTATTGGTGTGACGCGTGCTACTCAACTAGCCATGACAGGAGAGGCTTTGACAGCAGAAAAAGCTCTAGAGTGGGGCCTAGTTTACCGCGTTTCTGAAGCTGATAAACTTGAAAAGACGAGAGAACAGCTTCTTAAAAAATTAAGACGTGGTTCAAGCAATTCCTATGCTGCCATTAAGAAGTTGGTGTGGGAGAGCCAATTTAAAGATTGGCAAGATTATGCTACTTTAGAACTGAACCTTCAGGGGTCACTAGCGAAAACAGAGGATTTCAAAGAGGGAGTTCGGGCTCATTCGGAAAGAAGAAGACCTAAATTTACAGGAAAATAAAAAAATACTTGCACCATTCTTTGAACTTTGATATAATTCTCTTGTCAAATGTTTTGATTCTAAAAGTTTTTTTGAAAAGGAGGGAAGGAAAGATTGGACTACCAACGAATTAATGAATATTTAACGTCTATATTTAACAATGTCCTCGTTATTGAGGAAGTTAGCTTGAGGGGTAGTCGTTTCAAGGATATCTCCATCAAAGAAATGCATACGATTGATGTGATTGGAAAAGTTCCAGATGTGACACCAAGTCAAGTGTCAAAAGAGTTGATGGTGACTCTTGGGACAGTTACGACTAGTTTGAATAATCTCGAACGCAAGGGTTACATTGAACGCATTCGTTCAGAACATGATCGACGTGTAGTGCATCTGCATTTGACAAAGAAAGGTCGCTTGGTTCATAGACTACATAAACGCTTCCACAAGGCTATGGTTGAAAAAATCATTGATGGTATGAGTAAGCAAGAGATGGAGGTTATGAGCAAAGGTTTGACTAATCTTTATCAATTTTTGGAGGATTTGAGATAATGGCTTTTGCAAAAATAAGCCAGGTTGCTCATTATGTGCCAGAGCAAGTGGTTACAAATCATGATTTGGCTCAGATTATGGATACCAATGATGAGTGGATTTCAAGTCGGACGGGAATACGACAAAGGCATATTTCAAGAACAGAATCTACTAGTGATTTGGCTACAGAAGTTGCCAAGAAACTGATGGCAAAAGCTGAAATCACAGGAGGGGAGTTGGATTTTATCATCCTAGCTACCATTACTCCAGATTCGATGATGCCCTCTACAGCTGCTCGTGTTCAAGCTAATATTGGTGCTAATAAGGCCTTTGCTTTTGACCTAACAGCAGCTTGCAGTGGATTTGTATTTGCTCTTTCAACTGCTGAAAAGTTTATCGCTTCTGGTCGCTTTCAAAAAGGCTTGGTGATTGGTAGTGAAACCCTCTCTAAAGCAGTCGATTGGTCAGACCGATCAACAGCTGTTTTGTTTGGAGATGGTGCTGGTGGTGTCTTGCTAGAAGCTAGCGAGAAAGAGCATTTTTTGGCTGAGAGTCTCAATAGTGATGGGAGTCGTAGCGAGTGTCTAACTTATGGACATTCAGGCTTGCATTCTCCGTTTTCAGATCAAGAAAATGCAGATTCATTTTTGAAGATGGATGGGCGCGCGGTCTTTGATTTTGCTATTCGGGATGTAGCCAAGTCTATCAAGCAGACTATTGATGAATCTCCTATAGAGGCGACAAACTTGGATTATCTGCTACTTCATCAGGCTAATGACCGTATTTTGGATAAAATGGCTAGAAAAATCGGTGTTAACCGAGATAAACTTCCAGCCAATATGATGGAATATGGCAACACCAGTGCAGCCAGTATCCCGATTTTACTTTCAGAGTGTGTAGAACAAGGCCTTATCCGTTTAGATGGAAGCCAGACTGTTCTTTTATCAGGCTTCGGTGGAGGCTTGACCTGGGGCACGCTCATTCTTACAATTTAGGTAATCATGTGGTGAACACATTGTTATAAAAAAACTATTTATTTTAAAGGAGTCCTATCATGGCAGTATTTGAAAAAGTACAAGAAATTATCGTTGAAGAACTTGGAAAAGACGCATCAGAAGTAACACTTGAATCAACTTTTGATGATTTGGACGCAGATTCATTGGACTTGTTCCAAGTAATCTCAGAAATCGAAGATGCTTTTGATATCCAAATCGAAGCAGAAGATGACTTGAAAACAGTTGGTGACTTGGTTGCCTACGTTGAAGAGCAAACAAAATAAACAGAATATAGATAGAAGGAGTAGGGAAACCCGCTCCCTCTTGTTTAGGCAATAGTTTGATTGTCAAATTATGACGATATCGAACTATTACGTAAGCAAGAAACGATGGAGGCACTATGAAAACGCGTATTACAGAATTATTGAACATTGATTATCCTATCTTTCAAGGAGGAATGGCTTGGGTTGCTGATGGTGATTTGGCAGGAGTTGTTTCTAAGGCTGGAGGGCTAGGGATTATCGGTGGGGGAAATGCCCCTAAAGAAGTTGTCAAGGCAAATATTGATAAAATCAAATCATTGACTGATAAACCCTTCGGTGTCAATATCATGCTTTTGTCTCCCTTTGTGGAAGATATTGTAGACCTCGTTATTGAGGAAGGTGTTAAGGTAGTGACAACAGGCGCAGGAAATCCAAGTAAATACATGGAACGTTTCCATGAAGCTGGTATTACAGTTATTCCAGTTGTACCAAGTGTGGCCCTAGCTAAACGCATGGAAAAAATCGGTGCGGATGCTGTTATTGCAGAAGGAATGGAAGCTGGGGGACACATTGGGAAATTAACAACCATGACCTTGGTGCGCCAGGTTGCTGCTGCTGTATCTATTCCTGTCATTGCTGCAGGAGGGATTGCGGATGGTGAAGGTGCTGCTGCAGGCTTTATGCTAGGTGCAGAGGCTATTCAGGTTGGAACTCGCTTTGTCGTTGCAAAAGAGTCTAATGCCCATCCAAATTATAAGGCGAAAATTTTAAAAGCTAGAGATATTGATACTACGATTTCAGCTCAACACTTTGGACATGCTGTGCGTGCGATTAAAAATCAGTTGACTCGTGATTTTGAACAAGCTGAAAAAGATGCCTTTAAACAAGACAATCCAGATTTGGAAATTTTTGAACAAATGGGAGCAGGTGCTCTAGCCAAAGCGGTTGTTCACGGAGATGTGGATGGCGGATCTGTTATGGCAGGTCAAATTGCAGGGCTTGTTTCCAAAGAAGAAACCGTTGAAGAAATCCTAAAAGATTTATACTACGGAGCAGCTAAGAAAATTCAAGAAGAAGCCTCTCGTTGGGCAGGAGTTGTAAGAAATGACTAAAACAGCCTTTTTATTTGCTGGCCAAGGTGCCCAGTATCTAGGTATGGGACGGGATCTCTATGATCACTACCCTATTGTTAAAGAAACGATTGATCAAGCGAGTCAGGTACTCGGTTATGATTTGCGTCATCTCATTGATACGGAAGAAGAAAAACTCAATCAGACCCGCTATACGCAACCAGCTATTTTAGCAACTTCAGTTGCTATCTACCGTTTATTGCAAGAAAAGGGCTATCAGCCTGATATGGTTGCTGGTTTGTCTCTTGGAGAATACTCTGCCTTGGTTGCCAGTGGTGCCTTGGATTTTGAAGATGCGGTATCCTTGGTTGCTAAGCGTGGCGCTTATATGGAAGAAGCGGCTCCTGCTGGCTCTGGTAAGATGGTCGCAGTTCTCAATACGCCAGTAGAGGTCATTGAGGAAGCCTGTCAAAAAGCTTCTGAACTTGGAGTGGTTACCCCAGCCAACTATAACACACCTGCACAAATCGTCATTGGTGGAGAAGTGGTTGCAGTTGATCGAGCTGTTGAACTCTTGCAAGAAGCAGGTGCCAAACGCTTGATTCCTCTCAAGGTGTCAGGTCCCTTTCATACCGCTCTTCTTGAACCTGCTAGCCAGAAATTATCTGAAACTCTAGCTCAGGTAAGTTTTTCAGATTTTACTTGTCCCCTAGTTGGTAATACAGAAGCTGCTGTTATGCAAACAAAAGACATCGCTCAACTTTTGACACGTCAGGTCAAGGAACCAGTTCGTTTCTATGAAAGTATTGAGGTTATGCAAGAAGCAGGCGTAACCAACTTTATCGAGATTGGACCGGGGAAAGTCTTGTCAGGCTTTGTGAAAAAAATTGATAAAACGGCTAAACTAGCCAATGTTGAAGATCAGGCTAGCTTGGAAAACTTGCTAGAAAACAAGTAATCCCTTCTCCCATAAATACAAGAGGAAACAGGAGAAAAGAATGCAACTAAAAAATAAAAATATCTTTATTACAGGTTCGAGTCGTGGAATTGGTCTTGCCATCGCCCACAAGTTTGCTCAGGCAGGGGCCAACATCGTCTTAAATAGTCGTGGGCCTATCTCTGAAGAATTGCTCGCTGAGTTTTCAAACTATGGTGTCAAGGTGGTTCCCATTTCAGGAGATGTGTCTGATTTTGAAGACGCTAAGCGTATGGTTGATCAAGCTATTGTAGAGCTGGGTTCAGTAGATGTTTTGGTCAACAATGCAGGGATTACCCAAGATACCCTAATGCTCAAGATGACAGAAGCAGATTTTGAAAAAGTGCTCAAGGTTAACCTGATTGGTGCCTTTAACATGACACAATCAGTCTTGAAACCGATGATAAAAGCCAGAGAAGGTGCTATCATTAATATGTCTAGTGTAGTTGGTTTGATGGGGAATATCGGTCAAGCTAACTATGCAGCTTCTAAGGCTGGTTTGATTGGTTTTACCAAGTCTGTGGCGCGTGAAGTGGCCAATCGCAATATCAGGGTTAATGCTATTGCACCTGGAATGATTGAGTCCGATATGACAGCTGTTCTATCAGACAAGGTAAAAGATGCTATGCTGGCACAAATTCCTATGAAAGAATTTGGGCAGGCAGAGCAGGTTGCAGATTTAACAGTATTTTTAGCAGGCCAAGATTATCTAACTGGTCAAGTGGTTGCCATTGATGGTGGCTTAAGTATGTAGCAGAAGCTAGAGGTAAAAAAGATGAAACTAAATCGCGTAGTAGTAACAGGTTATGGAGTAACATCTCCAATCGGAAATACACCAGAAGAATTTTGGAATAGTTTGACAACTGGAAAAATCGGAATTGGCCAAATTACAAAATTTGATCATAGTGACTTTGATGTGCATAATGCAGCAGAAATTCAAGATTTTCCTTTTGATAAATACTTTGTAAAGAAAGATACCAATCGTTTTGATAACTATTCTTTGTATGCTTTGTACGCAGCCCAAGAGGCTGTCAATCATGCCAATCTGGATGTAGAGGCTATTGACAAGGATCGTTTTGGTGTTATTGTTGCCTCTGGTATTGGTGGAATCAAGGAAATTGAAGATCAAGTACTTCGCTTAAATGATAAAGGTCCAAAACGTGTGAAACCATTGACCCTTCCAAAAGCCTTGCCAAATATGGCTTCAGGAAATGTTGCTATGCGTTTTGGAGCAAACGGTGTTTGTAAATCTATTAATACTGCCTGCGCTTCATCAAATGATGCGATTGGGGATGCCTTCCGCTCAATCAAGTTTGGTTTCCAAGATGTTATGTTGGTAGGTGGTTCGGAAGCTTCTATTACACCTTTCGCTATTGCTGGTTTCCAAGCCCTAACAGCTCTCTCTACTACAGAGGATCCAACTCGTGCTTCTATTCCATTTGATAAGGACCGCAATGGGTTTGTTATGGGTGAAGGTTCAGGGATGTTGGTTCTTGAAAGTCTTGAACACGCTGAAAAACGTGGGGCAACCATCCTTGCTGAAGTAGTTGGTTACGGAAATACTTGTGATGCCTACCATATGACTTCTCCTCATCCAGAAGGTCAGGGAGCTATCAAGGCCATCAAACTAGCCTTGGAAGAAGCTGAGATTTCTCCAGAGCAAGTAGCCTATGTCAATGCTCACGGAACGTCAACTCCTGCTAATGAAAAAGGAGAAAGTGGAGCTATTGTAGCTGTTCTTGGTAAGGAAGTACCTGTGTCATCAACCAAATCATTCACGGGCCATTTGCTGGGGGCTGCGGGTGCAGTAGAAGCTATCGTTACAATCGAAGCTATGCGTCATAACTTTGTACCAATGACAGCTGGAACAAGTGAAGTATCAGATTATATCGAAGCCAATGTCGTTTATGGACAAGGCTTGGAGCAAGAAATTCCATACGCTATTTCAAATACCTTTGGTTTTGGTGGCCACAATGCAGTTCTTGCTTTCAAACGTTGGGAGAATAAATAAGTATGAATTTAAACGATATTAAAGACTTGATGGCCCAATTTGACCAATCAAGTTTGAGAGAATTTTCTTATAAAAATGGGACGGATGAGTTACAGTTTAGCAAGAATGAAGCTAGACTCGTATCCGAAGTTGCAGCTCAAGTCGCTCCAGCGCCCGTTCTAGCAACACCAAGTCCAGCGGCTCCTACATCTGCTCCAGCAGAGCCTGTAGCAGAAGAAGTTCAAGCTCCAGCTGAAACAAGTGTAGCTGCTGAGGGAGATGTTGTAGAGAGTCCACTTGTTGGGGTGGCTTACTTGGCTGCTGGTCCAGATAAACCTGCCTTTGTAACAGTTGGTGATAGTGTTAAAAAAGGCCAAACATTGGTAATTATCGAAGCCATGAAAGTCATGAATGAAATCCCAGCTCCTAAGGATGGTGTGGTAACAGAAATTCTCGTTTCTAATGAAGAAATGGTTGAGTTTGGTAAAGGATTGGTACGTATCAAATGATCGATATTCAAGGAATCAAAGAAGCCCTTCCCCACCGTTATCCTATGCTCCTAGTGGACCGTGTGTTGGAAGTGAGCGAGGATACTATTGTTGCCATCAAAAATGTGACCATTAATGAGCCCTTCTTCAACGGTCATTTTCCTCAATACCCTGTCATGCCAGGTGTTCTGATTATGGAAGCCTTGGCGCAAACAGCTGGTGTCTTGGAGTTATCAAAACCTGAAAATAAAGGTAAACTGGTTTTTTACGCTGGTATGGATAAGGTTAAGTTCAAGAAGCAAGTTGTACCAGGTGACCAATTGCTTATGACGGCAACGTTTGTAAAACGTCGTGGCACCATAGCTGTGGTTGAAGCAAAGGCTGAAGTGGATGGCAAGCTTGCGGCCAGTGGAACTCTTACCTTTGCAATAGGGAACTAAGGAGGTTCTCCATGTTTCGAAAAATTTTAATTGCCAATCGTGGTGAAATTGCGGTTCGTATTATCCGTGCGGCGCGTGAATTGGGGATTGCGACGGTGGCGGTTTATTCAACTGCTGATAAGGAAGCCCTTCATACGCTTTTAGCAGATGAAGCAGTTTGTATCGGCCCTGGTAAGGCAACAGAGTCTTATCTCAATATTAATGCGGTTCTATCAGCTGCAGTCTTGACTGAGGCTGAGGCTATTCACCCAGGTTTTGGATTTCTCAGTGAAAATTCCAAATTTGCAACCATGTGTGAAGAAGTTGGTATCAAGTTTATCGGTCCATCTGGTCATGTTATGGATATGATGGGGGATAAGATCAATGCGCGTGCTCAGATGATTAAAGCTGGTGTGCCTGTCATTCCAGGTTCGGATGGAGAAGTGCATAACTCTGAAGAAGCTTTGATTGTTGCTGAAAAAATTGGCTATCCTGTTATGCTCAAGGCTTCAGCAGGTGGAGGTGGTAAAGGGATTCGTAAGGTTGAAAAACCAGAAGACCTCGTTTCAGCCTTTGAAACTGCCTCTAGTGAGGCCAAGGCCAATTATGGCAATGGTGCTATGTACATAGAACGGGTTATCTATCCAGCACGTCACATCGAGGTTCAAATCCTAGGAGATGAACATGGGAATGTGATTCACTTGGGGGAACGGGATTGTTCTCTTCAACGGAATAATCAAAAGGTTTTGGAAGAAAGCCCTTCAATTGCAATCGGAAAAACGTTGCGTCATGAAATCGGTGCGGCTGCTGTTCGAGCTGCAGAGTCTGTTGGCTATGAGAATGCAGGGACCATTGAGTTTCTGCTTGATGAAGCAAGTGGCAATTTCTATTTCATGGAAATGAATACACGTGTTCAGGTAGAGCATCCAGTAACAGAGTTTGTTTCAGGTGTGGATATCGTTAAGGAACAGATTCGCATTGCGGCAGGTCAGCCCCTGTCTGTTAAGCAAGAAGATATTGTCCTACGCGGTCATGCCATCGAGTGTCGTATCAATGCAGAAAATCCAGCCTTTAACTTTGCTCCAAGTCCAGGTAAGATTACTAATCTCCATCTGCCAAGTGGTGGAGTTGGATTGCGCGTGGATTCAGCAGTTTATCCAGGCTATACCATTCCACCTTATTATGATAGTATGATTGCTAAAATCATCGTTCATGGTGAAAATCGTTTTGATGCCTTGATGAAAATGCAACGTGCCCTCTATGAATTAGAGATTGAAGGAGTGCAGACCAATGCAGATTTCCAGCTTGACCTCATTTCAGATCGCAATGTCATTGCTGGGGATTATGATACTTCCTTCTTGATGGAAACCTTCTTACCCAAGTATCAAGAAAAAGAATAAAATGACTTCAAGAGTTTAAACCGAAAAGGGGAATCAATGGCTCTATTTAGTAAAAAAGATAAGTATATTCGAATCAATCCCAATCGTTCGGTTAGGGAAAAACCTCAAGCTAAGCCAGAGGTTCCAGATGAATTATTCTCTCAGTGTCCAGGCTGTAAGCATACCATTTATCAGAAGGATCTGGGAAGTGAGCGTATCTGTCCACATTGTAGCTACACTTTTCGTATTTCTGCCCAAGAACGCTTGGCTTTGACGATTGATATGGGAACCTTCAAGGAATTGTTTACAGGGATTGAAAGCAAGGATCCCTTGCATTTCCCTGGCTATCAAAAAAAACTAGCAACTATGCGTGAAAAAACTGGTCTGGACGAAGCCGTTGTGACAGGAACAGCTCTTATAAGAGGTCAGATTGTGGCTCTTGGGATTATGGATTCCAACTTTATCATGGCTTCTATGGGTACGGTTGTAGGTGAAAAAATCACTCGTTTGTTTGAGTATGCGACTGTCGAACAATTGCCAGTTGTCCTATTCACAGCCTCTGGTGGAGCCCGTATGCAGGAAGGAATCATGAGTCTCATGCAGATGGCCAAGATCTCTGCAGCAGTTAAACGCCATTCAAATGCTGGTCTCTTTTATCTGACCATTTTGACAGATCCAACGACAGGTGGTGTGACAGCTTCTTTCGCTATGGAAGGCGATATCATTCTGGCTGAACCACAGAGTTTGGTCGGTTTTGCTGGGCGTCGTGTCATTGAAAACACGGTCCGTGAAAGCTTGCCTGAGGATTTCCAAAAAGCAGAATTCCTATTGGAACATGGCTTTGTGGATGCTATTGTCAAAAGAAGAGATTTGCCAGATACGATTGCTAGTCTAGTCAGATTGCACGGAGGGAGTCCTAGATGAATATTGCAAAAATAGTCAGAGAAGCGCGTGAGCAGAGTCGCTTGACAACCTTGGACTTTGCGACAGGCATTTTTGATGAATTTATCCAATTACACGGTGACCGTTCTTTTCGTGATGATGGTGCAGTTGTTGGTGGTATCGGCTGGCTTGGAGACCAAGCTGTAACAGTGGTTGGTATCCAAAAAGGCAAGAGTTTGCAAGACAACCTCAAACGAAATTTTGGCCAACCGCATCCAGAAGGCTATCGTAAGGCCCTGCGTTTGATGAAACAGGCTGAAAAGTTTGGTCGTCCAGTTGTGACCTTTATTAATACTGCAGGTGCCTATCCTGGTGTCGGCGCGGAAGAACGCGGTCAAGGAGAAGCTATCGCTCGCAATCTCATGGAAATGAGTGACCTGAAAGTTCCGATTATTGCTATTATTATCGGTGAAGGTGGTTCAGGTGGAGCTCTGGCTCTGGCAGTCGCAGACCGTGTCTGGATGCTGGAAAATTCTATCTATGCTATTCTCAGTCCAGAAGGCTTTGCTTCCATTTTATGGAAGGACGGTACTCGTGCCATGGAAGCGGCTGAACTGATGAAAATCACTTCACACGAGCTGCTAGAAATGGACGTGGTGGACAAGGTGATTTCTGAAGCAGGACTTTCTAGCAAAGAACTGATTAAGAATGTTAAAAAAGAACTCCAAACGGAGCTAGCTCTACTTTCACAAAAACCGTTAGAAGCGTTGTTGGAAGAACGTTATCAACGATTTAGAAAATACTAATACCTCAGAATACATAAAAACTAGAACTGGCAGTCAGTTCTAGTTTTTATGTGGTTCTTACTCTGTATCAAGGACGAAGTAAAAGGTGCTTGGAAGACCAAACACCTTTTCGATTATTCATTTTCTTCAGTTACAAATTGACTAAGCAGTCCATTGATAAAACGGGCTGATTTTTGATCTGAAAAATTCTTAGCAAGTTCAATAGCTTCATTGACTGCTACCAGCTGAGGTGTATCAAATGATGTGATTTCAAAGATACCCAAGCGTAGTAAGTTTTTTTCGACCAAGGTCAATCGTTCAACTGTCCAGCCTGACTTGAGGTGCTGGTTGATTTGTTTATCCAACTCGTCTTTTTGAGCTTGAACGCCAGAAACCAAGTTCAGAAGAAAGACAGGGATTTGCACATCTGCATCTTCACGGTCATGCGTGTAGGCAAAGTGACAAGCTGTTTCCATATCTGTGCCGAATTCAAGGCTCATAAGAGCTTGAAAAGCGCATTTACGAAGTTCGCGTCTAGATTCTAATAATGGACTAGTCATTGAGGAAGTCCTCGTTAAATAGATCTTTCAACTCAGGTTTTGGTGTTTTATCTGGAACGATTCCTGCAACATGGATGTTAACAGCAGCAAGTTCCACATCAGCCATATCACGAACAGCATCTTTGACTGCTTTTTGAATAGCAAGAGCAACTTTTGGTACCTTCACACCGTACTCAAGATAGAGGTAGATGTCAGCAGTTAGTTCTTCGTTGCTTTCTTTTAAGTAGACGCCACGACCAAGAGAGAGTTTTGATAGGGTATCAGATACGGATTTATTTGAAAATGAGTGGACACCATCAACTTTAGCAGTTGCGATGGCAATGATTTTTTCAAGTACACGTGGAGCGATAACGATTTCGCCAAATTGTTCTTCAATTCCCATAGAATGACCTCTTTCTAGAGATTAGGCACGAGAAACGTAAGTTCCTTCTGCAGTGTTGATGATCAATTTTTGTCCAGCTTCGATGAAGTCAGGAACGTTGACAACAAGTCCAGTTTCCATAGTCGCTGGTTTACCAGAACCTGTAACAGTAGCACCTTTGATAGATGGTTGTGTTTCAGCAACTGTCAATTCAACAGTAGTTGGTACAGTTACACCGATTACTTCAGTTCCGTAGAATTGGATTTTCACATCAGAGTTTTCAAGGATGTAAAGCAATTCATTTTCAACGTTTACGACTGGGATTTCGTATTGGTCGTAAGTTTCAGTGTTCATGAAGTAGGCAGTTTCATCCATTTTGTATAAGTATTGAGCTGGGACAGTCTCGATAATAGCTTGTTCGAATTTTTCTTCTGGACGGTAGCTTGTGTCAAATGTAGAACCAGTACGGACATCACGCAATTTCATACGCATGATCGTGTTTCCTTTACCTGGTTTGTGGTGGCTAGCTTCCAAAACGCGGATCAATTTTCCGTCTGCAGTTTCAAATGTCATACCAGCTTTCAATTTGCTTGCTTCAATCATGTTTTTACCTCTTTAATAAATATTATTACTCTTCATTTTACCATAAAATCTTCTGGAAATAAAGCCAAAATAGTTACTGGGATTTGGTAGGGGAGAAAAAAACCAACCTCAGGGCTGGTTTCTTTTATATATTACTCTTCTTTCAACTTTGCCAATTCTTGGGCAAGGAGTTTAAGGGCGACTTGTGGGTTGGCTTGTCCTTTGGTTGCTTTCATAAGGAAGCCTGTGAAGGCCTTATCTGCGTTACGTTTACCTGACTTGAAGTCGGCAACAGCGGCTTCGTTATCGGCAAAGACTTGGTGGATGATTGGAATCAAGACAGCTGGATCTGAGATTTGAACCATGCCTGCTTTTTCCACATATTCACGCGCACCGCCGCCATTTTTAGCCAGGTGGACAAAGACTTTCTTGGTCGTAGCTGAGCTCTTCAAGAAGGATATGGGATTGAGGCTAATGAGAAGATAGATTTCTTAATTTGAATGATTATTAAACTATATTATACCTTTAAAAATCATCTAAGATATACTTGTCGTTATTTACTAGTAGTTATCTTCTTTATGGAATGATGTTCAATGAGCCATCCTACAATCCACCCCGTCGCTAGCAAGTAATTTTCGAAAGCACCGATAGCATTTACAGGAGAATGATACTCCATAAAATTGACTAAGTGATTTGTTCCTATTCCAATCCCACCGAAGATGAGAGCGAGAAGCACGATTCGTAGATAGAACCAATCGTACTTAATATTGACACCGAGAATAAGAATCAATACAGCTAGGTTCCATATTCCAATTTCTCGTTGCCAACCAGCAGAGATTCCGTACCCGGAGTGACTCCCCATGTATGATGGAAAGAAAATTTGTAGTATAGAAGCGCCTAACATAGCGATGATGACTAAAACAAATAGCAATCGTAAAAATTTGTTCATTTTTTCTTCTTTCTAAAGTACTAAAGTAGAAAAAGGTATATAAAAAGTCTGCTATTAATCTTCTTTCAACTTCGCTAATTCCTGGGCAAGGAGTTTAAGGGCGACTTGTGGGTTGGCTTGGCCTTTGGTTGCTTTCATAAGGAAGCCTGTAAAGGCCTTATCTGCGTTGCGTTTGCCTGACTTGAAGTCGGCAACTGCGGCTTCGTTATCCGCAAAGACTTGGTGGATGATTGGAATCAGGATTTCAGGATCTGAGATTTGAACCATACCTGCTTTTTCAACGTATTCACGTGCTCCGCCGCCATTTTTAGCAAGGTGGACAAAGACTTTCTTGGCAATCTTAGAAGAGATCGTGCCGTCTTCGATGATGGCAATCATTTCAACCAAGTTTTCTGGTGTCAATTCGATTTGTTCCAGTGTCTTGCCTTCAGCGTTCAAGAACTGAGCAACCTCACCTTGGAGCCAGTTAGAAACTTGTTTAGCATCACCACCGAGAGCCACAGCTTTTTCAAAGAAGTCAGAAGTGACTTTATTTGCAGTCAACTGGCTAGCATCGTAGTCTGACAAGCCAAGGTCAGCTACGTAGCGCGCACGGCGTTCTTTTGGAAACTCTGGTAACTCTGTACGCATTTCTTCGATCCACTCGTCTGAAATTTCAAAGAGAGGTAGGTCTGGTTCTGGGAAGTAGCGGTAGTCTGCAGCACCTTCCTTGACACGCATGAGGATGGTTGCCTTGTTAGCTTCATCGTAACGGCGTGTTTCTTGGCGAATTTGACCACCTGAGCGAAGAATTTCAGCCTGGCGTTGAACTTCGTATTCAAGACCCTTACGAACGTTTGAGAAGGAGTTGAGGTTTTTCAACTCAGTCTTGGTACCGAATTTTTCTTGACCATAAGGACGAAGAGAGATATTGGCATCCACACGCATAGAACCTTCTTCCATCTTAACGTCAGAAATGCCAGAGTACTGGATGACTTCCTTGAGGGCTGTTAGATAAGCGTAGGCTTCTTCTGGAGAACGCATGTCGGCTTCAGATACAATCTCGATCAAAGGCACACCTTGGCGGTTGAGGTCAACGTAAGAGTAGCCATCTGTACCGTGGGTGTTTTTACCAGCGTCTTCCTCTAGGTGGGCACGTTCGATACCGATTTTCTTAGTCGTACCATCTTCTAGTTCCACTTCAATCCAGCCGTTGTAACCGATTGGCTCATCAAACTGAGAAATTTGGTAGGCTTTGGGATTATCAGGGTAGAAGTAGTTTTTGCGGTCAAAGTGCATCTTTTTGTGGATGTCCATGTTGAGGGCAAGAGCTGCCTTGATACCGGCATCGACAACAC
Source organism: Streptococcus mitis (assembly GCF_022137125.1). Classification (GTDB taxonomy): domain Bacteria; phylum Bacillota; class Bacilli; order Lactobacillales; family Streptococcaceae; genus Streptococcus; species Streptococcus mitis_CE. Next base: position 274,694 of record NZ_JAKNEQ010000002.1, read on the forward strand.
CTTTGTTGAGAACCGGAAGTACTCCTGGGAAAGACCAGTCAATCACGTTAGTGTTGGCGTTTTGGTCATTTCCAAAGTGGGCAGAAGTAGGTGAGAAGATTTTTGAATTGGTGTTGAGCTCTACGTGGACTTCAAGTCCAATGACTGTTTCAAAGTTCATTAGTTATCACCTCCAAAAATCACGGGTTGTTGTTTGTGGTAGTCTGTTGTCGCCTCAAAAGCAGCAGCAGCTTGGTAAATGGTTTCCTCAGAGTACTTAGGACCGATCAATTGGAGACCGACAGGCAGACCTTGAGAGAATCCAGCAGGAATAGAAATTCCAGGCAGTCCTGCCAAGTTTACAGGTATGGTCAAGAGGTCAGCCAAGTACATAGCAACTGGGTCGTGGTTGAGTGAATCCAAGTCATAGGCAACACTAGGAGCAGTTGGGCCCAAAATCAAGTCGTAATCCGCGAAGAGTTTTTCGAAATCTTGGATGATGAGGGTACGGACCTGACCAGCCTTCTTATAGTAGGCGTCATAGTAACCTGATGAAAGACTGAATGTACCAAGCATGATACGGCGTTTAACCTCTTCACCGAAACCTTGGCTACGGCTGTTTACATAGATTTCATCAAGGTTGGTTGCATCTTCTGCGCGGTAGCCGTAACGGATACCGTCAAAACGTTGCAAGTTTGATGAAGCTTCAGATGAAGCAATGATGTAGTAGACGGCAACACCGTATTTTGAGTGAGGTAGACTCACTTCTTCAACAATAGCACCAAGTTTTTCAAAGTGTTTGGCTGCGTTCAGAATGGTTCCCTTAACCTCTGGGTCAATTCCTTCACCAAGGTATTCCTTAGGCAAAGCAATTTTCATGCCCTTGATGTCTTGGCCGATTTTTGAAGTAAAATCGGCAATGCGGACAGGAGCAGAAGTAGAGTCTTTGGCATCTTCGCTTGCAATAGCATTGAGCAAGAAGGCATTTTCCTTAACAGTCGGAGCGAAAGGTCCAATCTGGTCTAATGAACTACCAAAGGCAATGAGACCGAAACGTGAAACTGTTCCGTAGGTTGGTTTGAGACCGACGATCCCATTGAAGGCAGCAGGTTGGCGGATAGATCCACCAGTATCAGAACCAAGTGACAAGCGAACTTGTCCTGAGGCTACAGCTGCAGCAGAACCACTTGATGATCCACCAGGGACCTTGCTGTGGTCCCAAGCATTTTTAGTGGCACCGTAGTAAGAAGTCTCACCTGATCCACCCATGGCAAACTCGTCCATGTTGGTTTTCCCTACGACAATCATGCCTTTCGCTTTTGCATTGGCAACGGCTGTCGCATCAAAGATTGGCTCGTAGTTGTAGAGCATTTTTGAGGCTGCAGTTGTAAGAATACCGTCTGTAGAGATATTATCCTTAACTGCAAGTGGAATTCCTGAAAGGACATTATCAGCATCGATTCCAGCTTCATCAATAGCTTTAGCTTGAGCAAGAGCTTGCTCTTCAGCGATGGTAACAAAAGCGTTGATAGCGGTCTCGCGAGACTTGATATCTTCAAGTGTTGCTTGTGTTAATTCAGTTGCTGAAATTTCCTTAGAGACAAGGAGATTGTGCAAGTCTTCAATGGTTTTATTGTTGAAAGTCATTAGGCATCTCCTCCATCGTCTAGGATAGCTGGTACCTTGATATAGTAGTTGTCTTTTTCAGGTACGTTTTTAAACAAGCGATCACGGTCTGTTCCTTCTTCGGCCACATCAGGGCGGAGTACAGTCTTGCGGTCAGCCATGGTTGTAGTAGGTGCGACACCAGTTGTGTCAACTTCGCCCAGCAATTCAACCATGTCAACAATCTTAGACAAGGTAGTCGCAAAGGCAGCAGTTTCTTCTTCAGAGAATCTTAATTTTGAAAGATTGGCAACGTGTGTTACCTCTTCTTGCGTAATTTTCATCTTGCATCCTTTCGTGAAATGATGATTTTTAGTCTGTTCTATTTTACCATATTTTCCTATAAATAAGGGAAGGAAAGATGAAAAAAGACAGGTATAGGATGGAGAACGGATTCTGATGATGATTTATTTGAAAAGCGGATTTCAAAGGGGAAAATATATGGTACAATAGTTTAACAGAGAAGTGAAGACGGTGGTTACAAAATCGAAAGGATGGTGATGCTTATGTGCAGAACCTGTAAAATCTTAGTAGAAAGGAGTAACCAGATTTGTCCCCTTTTGAGGCTTTGACACTCATGTTTGTAGCTGGTAACTTTGTTATCACGCTCCTAAGGTTCATCCTTGAATTGGTAAAAGAGACAAAAAAATAGCCGTCCTAACTTTGGCGAGTTAACGAGCTATTTTTTAGTTATGTAATTACAGCCACCGTCTTAAACGGCTCTGTGGGGTGTTGTTGTCGCAACACCTTTTTCTATATTTATTGTAACATTTATTTGAAAAATTGCAAGGGGAATTGTTCTACTTTAGCAGTGTCTGATATAAAATAGAAATTGAAAAAAATGCTAAAATCCGATATAATGGAGTGTTGAAAGGAATGGTAAAATCCAATGTAGAAATCATTCTTAGCTATTGAAACAAGAAAAATAGAGAATCAAAGAAAGAGAACTTATGAATATTCAAGAAGAAATTAAGAAACGTCGTACCTTTGCCATCATCTCCCACCCGGACGCGGGGAAAACAACTATCACTGAGCAGTTGCTCTACTTTGGGGGCGAGATTCGTGAGGCTGGTACCGTAAAAGGAAAGAAAACAGGGACTTTTGCCAAGTCTGACTGGATGGATATCGAGAAGCAACGCGGGATTTCGGTGACTTCATCTGTTATGCAGTTTGACTACGATGGTAAGCGCGTCAACATCCTAGACACCCCAGGGCACGAGGACTTTTCAGAAGATACCTATCGTACCTTGATGGCGGTGGATGCTGCTGTTATGGTCGTGGACTCTGCCAAGGGTATCGAGGCTCAGACTAAGAAATTGTTTGAGGTTGTGAAACACCGTGGCATTCCGGTCTTCACCTTTATGAACAAGCTAGACCGTGATGGACGTGAGCCACTGGACCTCTTGCAAGAATTAGAAGAAGTACTAGGCATTGCGAGTTACCCGATGAACTGGCCAATCGGGATGGGGAAAGCCTTCGAGGGGCTCTATGACCTCTATAACCAACGCTTGGAGCTCTATAAAGGGGATGAGCGTTTTGCTAGTTTAGAAGATGGGGACAAGCTTTTTGGCAGCAACCCTTTCTACGAGCAAGTCAAGGATGATATTGAACTTTTAAATGAAGCTGGGAATGAGTTTTCAGAGGAAGCTATTCTGGCTGGAGAATTGACACCAGTCTTCTTCGGTTCAGCTTTGACAAACTTTGGTGTGCAAACATTCCTTGAAACTTTTCTCAAGTTTGCTCCAGAGCCACATGGACATAAGAAAACAGACGGAGAAATTGTTGATCCTTACGATAAGGACTTCTCAGGATTTGTCTTTAAAATCCAAGCCAACATGGACCCTCGACACCGTGACCGTATTGCCTTTGTACGTATCGTATCGGGTGAATTTGAACGTGGCATGAGTGTCAACTTGCCTCGTACTGGTAAGGGTGCTAAACTGTCTAATGTTACCCAGTTTATGGCTGAAAGTCGTGAGAATGTGACCAATGCCGTGGCAGGAGATATCATCGGGGTTTACGATACAGGAACTTATCAGGTTGGGGATACATTGACAGTTGGAAAAAACAAATTTGAATTTGAACCACTGCCAACCTTCACTCCTGAAATTTTTATGAAAGTTTCTGCTAAGAATGTCATGAAGCAGAAATCCTTCCACAAGGGGATTGAGCAACTGGTGCAAGAAGGTGCTATTCAGCTTTATAAGAATTACCAAACAGGCGAGTACATGCTGGGAGCTGTTGGTCAACTCCAGTTTGAAGTCTTTAAACACCGCATGGAAGGCGAGTACAATGCGGAAGTAGTCATGAGCCCAATGGGTAAAAAGACCGTTCGTTGGATCAAGCCTGAGGACTTGGATGAACGAATGTCATCAAGTCGAAATATCTTGGCTAAAGACCGTTTTGACCAACCAGTCTTCCTCTTTGAAAATGACTTTGCCCTCCGCTGGTTTGCGGATAAGTATCCAGACGTAGAGTTGGAAGAGAAGATGTGACTCAGTACCAACAATTGGAACTAAAGTTCCTAATTGTTGGACGCTAGTCGCTATTTGGCGAACTAGCTAACTGCCTCACTAACTGAGTTTTACAAATGGAATCGATTTGTAAAACTCAGTGTCGTAATCTAATAATAGGTAACCGCTATGGCGGCTTACCTAAACGCTTCACTAGGAAAAATCCACGAATGGTATCGATTCGTGGACTTTTCCGTCGTAGATAGAAAAGGGTAACTGCCTTACTAACTCCGTTTGCAAATAGACTCGATTTGCAAAACTTCGTGTAGTGGATAAAAATACTGCAAAGTTTGCAGTATTTTATCTCAGCATTCTATAAACAGATGTTGAATATTAAGCCTTATTTATTTTATTATTAACCTTTATGGTAATAACTTACAAATAAAAGAAAACTTCAGATATTCACCTTTTGTGATTGGTCTGAAGTTTTCTTTTTTACTGTCCATATTTTTGGTAAAAGTCAACTTTTACTTGGATGAAGGTTTTGGCCTCGCGTAGGAGTTGAAGAAGGGTGGCGCGGGTTTCAAATTCTTCTCTTGTCTTGGGTAGACTACGGTTCCGGAAGACTTCCAGATAGCGTTCAATTTCATCTAGCAAATCAGAAGCAGGATTGGTCTGGCTCAGTTGAGCTGCAATTTTTGAAAAGAGTTGGGCCAAAATCAGGCTCTCACTGGCAGCTAGGTGACAGGTGTTGATGTGCTGGGCCATGTTTCGCAGGATACGACTTTGTCGCTGTCTCATCTCAAAGTAGTGGATATGGTAATCAGTCTGGTGAAAGAGGTGGTCAGAGTGATCCAAATAGACCAGTCTGAGGGCTTCTTCCAAAAGGGTGTCCAATTCTTCAACTAACTGTGCTCGGTTGCGTCCATCCCCTCTGGATAAATAATATTTGAAGCGCTGGAGAATATCTTTTAACTTTTCTTCTACCAATGTGTGGTAGTGATGAATTTCCTCTTCTCGTGAAGGCATGTAGAGATTAACCAGTAAGGCAAATCCTGTACCGATAGCAAAGAGAAGGAATTCATTGACTAGGAGGTCTGGAGAGGTTGACTCTTGCACCAAGAGATGGCTAACCAAAACGCTACTTGGTGTGATGCCAATTTCCCAGCCCATCTTGTAGGCTAGAGGCACATAGAGGGCTAGATAGAGGCCGAGGCTCCAGATATGAAATCCGCTCAAGTGAAAAGCCAGAACTCCGATAACCAAAGCTAGAAGCATGGAAAAGAGGCGATTTCGGGCCAGTTTTAAGGTACTTCTACGGGTATCGGATAGGCTCAAGAGGGCGATGATTCCAGCCGAGACAGCTGAGGAGAGATTGAGAAAGTAAGCAAGAAGGCAGGCAAGACAGGTAGCTAAGATGAGCTTAGTCGTACGTTGGCTAATAGACATAAGGATTTCCTAGTAAGTTATAATAAAAGCGGAAAAGACAAGACCTGAGCAGGCTTGTCTTTATGAGTTATTTTTTACGGGCTGCTGCGTATTCGGCAACAGCAGTAAAGAGGACATCTGTTGAAGAGTTAAGGGCTGTTTCACATGAGTCTTGGATGACCCCAATCACAAATCCAACCCCAACAACTTGCATGGCAATATCGTTAGAAATACCAAAAAGGCTACAAGCAACTGGGATAAGAAGGAGGGATCCTCCGGCAATACCAGAAGCACCACAGGCTGAGATTGCTGCTACTACACTGAGGACAAAGGCTGTGGCAAAGTCAACAGGGATTCCAAGAGTATTTACTGCAGCAAGGGTTAAAACGTTAATAGTAATCGCTGCCCCTGCCATGTTGATAGTAGAACCAAGTGGGATAGAAACAGAATAGGTATCTGGATCCAGACCGAGGTCGTGGCAAAGTTTCATATTGACAGGGATGTTAGCCGCAGAACTACGAGTGAAGAAGGCTGTAACACCGCTGACACGCAAACATTTCCAAACGAGGGGATAAGGGTTTCTCTTCATAAAGAGGAAGGCAATCAATGGATTGACAACCAGAGCGACAAAGAACATAGTTGTCACCAAGAGGGCAAGCAAGATTCCGTAGTTAGCTAGGCTTCCGATTCCCTTATCAGAGATGGTTTTGAAGACAAGACCAAGGATACCAAATGGAGCTAGATTGATGATCCATTCGACAATCTTAGAAGTCACATCAGCCATAGTTTTCAGCAATTCTTTACTATTTTTGCTGGCCTCTCTCATAGCAATCCCGAAAACAACTGCCCAAGATAAGATACCGATGTAGTTAGCAGTAACGAGGGCATTGACTGGATTGTCAACCAGTTTGAGCAAGAGATTGCTGAGGACCTGGCCAATTCCATCTGGTGGTGCGATTTCTGTATTGGCACTATTTAAGGTAATCTCAACAGGGACGATGAAGCTTGCTAGGACAGCAACAAGTGCCGCTGCAAAGGTTCCCACCAAGTAAAGGAGGATAACCGTTTTCATGTTGCTATCTTGACCCTTTTGATGTTGGGAAAGGGCATTGGCAACGAGGGCAAAGACTAGAATAGGTGCGATGGCTTTGAGGCCACCAACAAAGAGATCTCCAAGTAAACCAATTCCTGAAATGTTAGGAAGTGTCAGCCCTAGGGTTCCTCCAATAAGCATACCAATCAAAATCCGTTTGATTAGGCTTGCCTTATTCCAAGCATGAATGATTTTTTTCATAACAATCTCCTTTGTTGTGTAATGTTTATGATTATAGTATAAATATGAGCTAAAATCAAGAATTTTCTGTCTATTTTGGCTATTATTTTTGAATATTTATGGAGATTCATCACTTGTGAAAGTATGGTATAATAAATGAAAGGAGTTTTCTATGCAAGAATTTATTCAAACCTACCTCAATAAGCTTGATATAACAACGATTATTGAGAATATCTTAACCAAGTTAATTTCTCTGTTATTTCTATTTTTGCTATTCTATATAGCTAAGAAACTACTTCATACCATGGTGCAGAGAATTGTTAAACCTTCTTTAAAAATGTCTCGTCATGATATCGGGCGTCAGAAAACCATCTCACGTCTGTTAGAAAATGTGTTTAATTATACCCTTTATTTCTTTTTGCTTTACTGCATTTTGTCGATTTTAGGTTTGCCAGTTTCTAGTTTGCTGGCAGGGGCTGGGATTGCTGGGGTGGCTATTGGGATGGGAGCCCAAGGCTTTCTATCTGATGTCATCAATGGCTTTTTCATCCTCTTTGAACGTCAACTGGATGTGGGAGATGAGGTCGTTTTGACAAATGGTCCTATTACCGTATCGGGCAAGGTTGTCAGTGTCGGCATTCGAACAACGCAACTCAGAGGAGAAGATCAGGTTCTGCACTTCGTTCCCAATCGGAATATCACCGTCGTCAGCAATTTCTCACGCACAGACTAGACCTGTTATTTTAAGTAATTTGTGGTACAATAGAAAGAGTTTAATAAAGGAGAAAAGATGGTTTTAGAAAAGCAGTTGGGCAATGGTTGTACCTGGATAGACCTTGATGTGGATAAGATTAAAAATATGGAAGATCTTTCTGACATCTATGGATTGGACAAGGAAACCATTGAGTATGCTCTGGATAGAAATGAACGAGCTCATATGGATTATAACCGTGAAACGGAGACGGTAACCTTTATTTATAATGTTCTTGATTTAGAAAAAGACAAAGAATATTATGAAGCGATTCCCATGACCTTTATCGTCGAAAGACAACGAATGATTACCATCAGCAACCATAAGAATGCTTATGTCATTGATCAGATGTCAGCTTATCTGGATAGCCATGAGTCGCTTTCTATTTACAAGTTTCTCTTTGCTGGTTTAGAGATTATCAGTAACGCTTATTATCCTGTCATTGAAGAGATGGATAAAAGTAAGGACGAAATTAGTGCCTTGCTACGTCAAACTACAACAAAGAAAAATCTCTTCGCCCTCTCTGACTTGGAGACTGGTATGGTTTACTTGACAGCAGCAGCAAAACAAAATCGACTCCTCTTGGAACATATCCAGGGCCATGCTCTTTATCGGAGATTTAATGATGTCGAACGAGAGCAGTTTGATGATGCCATGATTGAAGCCCATCAGTTGGTGTCTATGACAGACTTGATTTCTCAAGTCTTGCAACAACTCTCAGCTTCTTACAACAACATCCTAAACAATAACTTGAATGATAGTTTGTCAATTTTGACTATTATCTCCGTCTTACTAGCAGTACTTGCGGTTATTACAGGTTTCTTCGGAATGAATGTTCCTCTACCATTTACAGAAGAGCCAAATGCTTGGATTTATATCTTAATGACTAGCTTGATTTTATGGGTGGCCTTATCTCAATGGCTGAAGAAAATTACTAGAAAATAAAAGAAAAGGAGCCAAAATGGTGATTGAAAACTACATGCCAGACTTTGCTGTGGAAGCAGTCTATGATCTGACAGTCCCAAGCCTGCAGGCGCATGGAATCAAGGCTGTTTTGGTCGATTTGGACAATACCCTCATTGCTTGGAACAACCCTGACGGGACGCCAGAGATGAAGCAATGGCTACATGATCTTCGGGACGCGGGCATTCGCATCATTGTGGTATCAAATAACACTAAAAAACGCGTCCAACGAGCAGTTGAGAAATTTGGGATTGACTACGTTTATTGGGCTCTGAAGCCCTTCACATTTGGGATTGACCGTGCCATGAAGGAATTTCATTATGAGAAAAGTGAAGTGGTCATGGTTGGCGACCAGCTCATGACAGATATACGAGCAGCCCACCGTGCAGGCATTCGCTCGATTTTAGTCAAACCCTTGGTCCAACATGACTCGATCAAAACACAGATCAACCGAGCTCGTGAGCGCCGTGTGAAGCGAAAAATCACTGAAACGTACGGACCGATTACATATAAAAAAGGAATTTAACTATGGAAGAAATTCTCTGTATTGGTTGTGGAGCAACCATTCAGACGACAGATAAGGCTGGTCTTGGTTTTACCCCCCAGTCGGCACTTGAAAAAGGTTTGGAAACTGGCGAAGTCTATTGCCAACGCTGTTTCCGTCTCCGCCACTATAATGAAATCACGGATGTCCAGTTGACGGACGATGATTTCCTCAAGCTCTTGCACGAGGTGGGAGACAGTGATGCCTTGGTAGTTAATGTCATTGATATCTTTGATTTTAATGGCTCTGTTATCCCAGGCTTGCCACGTTTTGTCTCGGGCAATGATGTCCTCTTGGTGGGAAATAAAAAAGATATCTTGCCCAAGTCTGTTAAACCAGGCAAGATTAGCCAGTGGCTCATGGAACGTGCCCACGAAGAAGGACTTCGTCCAGTCGATGTCGTCTTAACTTCGGCCCAAAACAAACATGCTATTAAGGAAGTCATTGACAAGATTGAACACTACCGTAAGGGTCGTGATGTTTATGTGGTCGGTGTGACCAACGTTGGAAAATCAACTCTTATCAATGCCATTATCCAAGAAATCACGGGTGACCAGAATGTCATCACGACTTCGCGCTTCCCAGGGACAACCTTGGACAAAATCGAGATTCCGCTTGATGACGGTTCTTATATCTACGATACACCGGGAATCATCCACCGTCACCAGATGGCCCACTACTTGACGGCCAAAAACCTCAAGTATGTCAGCCCTAAAAAGGAAATTAAGCCTAAAACCTATCAGCTCAATCCTGAACAAACCCTGTTTTTAGGAGGTCTCGGACGCTTTGATTTCATTGCGGGTGAAAAGCAAGGTTTCACAGCCTTCTTTGACAATGAACTCAAACTCCATCGTACCAAGCTGGAAGGTGCTAGTGCCTTTTACGATAAGCACGTCGGAACCCTTCTAACACCACCAAATAGCAAGGAAAAAGAAGATTTTCCAAAACTAGTTCAGCATGTATTTAACATTAAGGACAAGACAGACCTAGTTATCTCAGGCCTAGGCTGGATTCGCGTAACAGGCACAGCCAAAGTCGCAGTCTGGGCACCAGAAGGCGTCGCAGTTGTCACACGAAAAGCAATCATTTAAACACAGAAAGGAAAGGGTTTTCTGAATTCGGGCGAGCAAGGCGAGCCCCATAGAGAATACTTTTCGCTGTGGTGTTAGTTGGTACAAGTGATTGTACCAACTGCGGAAAATTTGAGACCTTAGGCTCAAATTTTAGTCATGAAAGTCCGAAGGACTTTGCTGACGTCCGTCACCACTTCAGAAAAGTATAAAAAGAAACTCTTTTAAAGAAATTATGTCATTAACCTCAAAACAACGTGCCTTCCTCAACAGCCAGGCACACACCCTTAAACCCATCATCCAAATCGGTAAAAATGGCCTTAACGACCAAATCAAAACCAGCGTCCGTCAAGCTCTTGACGCTCGTGAATTGATCAAGGTAACTCTTTTACAAAACACCGATGAAAATATCCACGAAGTAGCTGAAATCTTGGAAGAAGAAATCGGTGTGGATACAGTCCAAAAAATCGGACGCATCTTGATTTTGTTTAAACAATCTAGTAAGAAAGAAAATCGTAAGATTTCTAAGAAAGTCAAAGAAATCTAAGACCGAAACTCCAAACAACTGTTTTTACAGAGAAATAAAGGAGACTAGCCTATGGCAATCGAATTATTGACTCCCTTTACCAAGGTAGAGTTGGAGCCAGAAATCAAGGAGAAAAAACGTAAACAAGTCGGGATTTTAGGGGGGAATTTTAACCCTGTTCACAATGCCCATCTCATTGTTGCGGATCAAGTGCGCCAGCAGTTGGGACTAGATCAAGTTCTGCTTATGCCTGAATACCAACCTCCTCATGTAGATAAAAAGGAAACAATCCCTGAACACCATCGTCTTAAGATGCTTGAGTTGGCTATTGAGGGGATTGAAGGACTAGCCATTGAAACCATTGAATTGGAACGCAAGGGCATTTCTTACACCTACGACACCATGAAGATTTTAACAGAGAAGAATCCAGATACGGATTATTACTTTATCATCGGTGCCGATATGGTGGACTATCTGCCTAAGTGGTACCGAATTGATGAACTGGTTGATATGGTTCAGTTTGTGGGAGTTCAGCGCCCACGCTACAAGGCAGGGACTTCCTATCCAGTTATCTGGGTGGATGTGCCTCTCATGGATATCTCGTCCAGCATGGTGCGTGACTTCCTTGCCCAAGGACGAAAACCCAACTTTCTCCTACCTCAGCCGGTGCTAGACTACATCGAAAAGGAGGGACTCTACTGATGGCCTATCAAGACTATATCAACTGTTCCCGTGAGGCTTTGTTGGAAAAAATGGCAGAGCTTCTACCTGAAAAACGTTTAACCCACTGCTTGGGTGTGGAGCGTGCAGCCATAGAACTGGCTCAGCGATTTGGAGTTGATGTCGAGAAAGCAGGTCTAGCAGGCCTTCTTCATGACTATGCTAAGAAGTTGTCAGATCAGGAATTTCTAGACTTGATTGACCGATATCAGCTAGACCCTGACCTCAAAAACTGGGGCAATAATGTCTGGCATGGTATGGTTGGCATCTACAAGATTCAGGAAGATTTGAATTTGCATGATTCAGAAATTCTACGAGCTATTGAAATCCATACAGTTGGGGCTGGTCAAATGACAGACCTAGATAAGGTCATCTACGTCGCAGACTATATCGAGCACAATCGAGCCTTTCCTGGAGTAGATGTGGCGCGTGAGATTGCAAGTTTGTCACTTAATAAGGCAGTAGCTTATGAGACAGCTCGTACCGTGGAGCATCTAGCTCATCAGGGATTCCCCATCTATCCCCAAACCCTTGAAACCTATAACGCCTTTGTGCACTATTTGAAAGAGGACTAAATGAACGAAAAAGAATTACTAGAACTAGTCGTGAAAGCGGCGGATGAGAAACGTGCTGAGGATATCCTCGCACTTGATGTACAAGATTTGACTAGCGTGACTGACTACTTTGTTATTACTAGTTCAATGAATAGCCGTCAGTTGGATGCTATCGCTGATAATATCCGTGAAAAAGTAGCGGAAGCAGGATTTAAAGGCAGTCATGTCGAAGGCGACGCAGCTGGAGGTTGGGTCTTGCTGGATCTTGGTGCTGTCGTTGTGCATATCTTTTCAGAAGAAATGCGTGCCCACTATAACCTAGAAAAACTATGGCATGAGGCGAATTCAGTAGATTTATCTGAAACTCTGGCGTAGAAGATGAACTCAGTTGTAGTCAACTGGGTTTTATTTGCTTATTTTAGAAAAATTGATAGAAAGGTAGAGAGCGTCGTGTTTGGCTCCTTTCGAAATTGAACACGAGCTAAAAGCTGTGAGAAAAAGATAAACTTCCTTTGTATCTGACGATACGGCAGAAAGTTTTCTATTTTCTCCTTGCTTTTAACGCTCTTGGTATCATGATTATGGCAACTTATGAAACCTTTGCGGCGGTCTATGATGCGGTTATGGACGATAGTTTATATGATAAATGGACGGACTTTTCTCTGCTTCATTTGCCTAAGACCAAGGAGAGAAAGAAACTCTTGGAATTGGCTTGTGGGACAGGAATTCAATCTGTGCGCTTCTCTCAGGCTGGTTTTGATGTGACTGGACTTGACTTGAGTGGGGATATGTTGAAGATTGCTGAAAAGAGAGCGACTTCAGCCAAACAAAAGATTGACTTTATTGAAGGCAATATGCTGGATTTGTCCAAGGCAGGTCAATATGACTTTGTCACTTGTTATTCGGACTCAATCTGCTATATGCAAGATGAGGTGGAAGTCGGGGACGTCTTTAAGGAAGTGTATAATGCCCTTAATGAAGATGGAGTTTTCATCTTTGACGTGCATTCGACTTACCAGACGGATGAAATTTTTCCAGGCTATTCCTACCATGAAAATGCGGAAGATTTTGCCATGCTCTGGGATACTTATGAGGACGAAGCTCCTCACTCCATTGTGCATGAGTTGACTTTCTTTATCAAGGAGTCTGACGGATCCTTTAGTCGTCACGATGAAGTACATGAGGAGCGGACCTATGAGGTCTTGACCTATGACATTCTGCTGGAACAGGCTGGATTCAAGTCCTTCAAACTCTATGCAGACTTTGAAGACAAGGAGCCAACAGAAACTAGCACCCGTTGGTTTTTTGTCGCGCAGAAGTAGGAGAACATCATGACCATCACAGGTATTATCGCGGAGTTCAATCCTTTTCATAATGGCCATAAATACCTGCTGGATCAGGCAGAGGGATTGAAAATCGTTGCTATGTCTGGGAATTTCATGCAACGTGGAGAGCCTGCTATCGTAGACAAGTGGACTCGGGCCCAGATGGCGCTGGAAAACGGAGCAGATTTGGTGGTTGAATTGCCCTTTCTAGTCAGTGTTCAGGCGGCAGATTTCTTTGGCCAAGGAGCTGTGGATATCTTGGCTAGGTTGGGCATAGATAGCCTCGCTTTTGGGACAGAAGAAGTTCTAGATTATCAAAAAATCGCTGATTTATACACAGAGCAGGGTGCTGAGATGGAGCAATTTGTGGAAAATCTGCCTGATTCCCTTTCCTATCCCCAGAAAACCCAGACCATGTGGAAGGAATTTGCAGGTCTTGATTTTTCAGGTAATACACCCAATCATGTCCTTGCTCTGGCCTATGTCAAGGCAGTTGCAGGACGAGACATCAAACTTGAGCCAATTCAGCGTCAGGGGGCAGGCTACCATTCTGTGGACAAGGATGTGGACTTTGCTTCGGCAACAGCCCTCCGTCAGCACCAGAGGGACAAAGATTTCTTAGAACGCTTTATGCCTTCTGTTACCCTTTTTGAGCAGGCCAGTAAGGTGAGCTGGGAAGACTATTTTTCCTTGCTACGCTATCAAATATTGTCAAATCCCGACCTAACCAGCATCTATCAGATCAATCAAGAAATGGCTGTGCGCATTAATGAAGCTATTAAAACAGCACAGTCTGTAGAAGAATTAGTCGATGCAGTTGCGACCAAACGTTACACCAAGGCGCGTGTCAGACGCCTTTTGACCTATATTTTGGTGCAAGCTAGAGAAAGTGATTTGCCAGAAGGGATTCATGTCCTTGGATTTACTGAAAATGGCAGACAACACCTTAAGTCTCTGAAAGTACAGGTTAATCTAGTTAGCCGAATTGGAAAAGAACCTTGGGATGTCATGACTCAAAAGGCAGACCAGATTTACCAACTGGGAAATCTAAGTATAGCAGGGCAGAATTTTGGAAGAGTGCCGATAAGAATAGAAACAAACTAAGTCTACTGAAAGGTAGGCTTTTTGAGATTTTTTACGAATAATACTCTTCGAAAATCAAATTCAAACCACGTCAACGTCGCCTTGCCGTACTCAAGTACAGCCTGCGGCTAGTTTCCTAGTTTGCTCTTTGATTTTCATTGAGTATAAATAGATAGAAAAGAAAATCTTGTACAAGTTCCTGACAATTTCTTTCTTTTCATGTATAATAGTGGAAAAGAGGTAAAACGAGGTATGGTTATGGAAGCAGTTCTTTACTCAACATTCCGAAATCATTTAAAGGACTACATGAAAAAGGTAAATGATGAATTTGAGCCTTTAACGGTGGTCAATAAAAATCCAGACGAGGACATTGTAGTCCTTTCAAAGAGTGAGTGGGATAGTATCCAAGAAACCCTGAGAATTGCTCAAAATAAGGAACTTTCTGATAAGGTTTTGCGAGGAATGGCTCAAGTTCGTGCTGGAAGCACTCAAGTCCATGTTATTGAGGAGTGAGGAATGCTACTCAAGTTTACAGAAGATGCCTGGGCAGATTATTGCTACTGGCAAACTCAGGACAAGAAAACACTAAAAAGAATCAATAAACTAATCAAGGATATTCAACGTAATCCATTTACAGGAATAGGAAAACCAGAACCGCTTAAATATGACTATCAAGGAGCCTGGTCTCGTCGCATTGACGCAGAAAATCGCTTGATTTATATGATGGATGGGGATAGCATCGCTTTCTTGTCTTGCAAAGATCATTACTAAGTCTACTGTAAAGTAGGCTTTTTCTCAAGTCTCTACTAAACTACTATTTCTAAATAACAATTTTATTTTAGCAAACGCGTTCCAAATTCCCCAAAACATATTCTATTTTAGGTTTGTGAAAATCACTTTTTTATGGTAGAATGTAAAAGAATGTATGTCATTCGGAATAACAATAAAATGAGGTAAAAACATGGAAATCATGTCGCTTGCGATTGCTGTTTTTGCCGTCATCATTGGTTTAGTCATTGGATATGTCAGCATCTCAGCTAAAATGAAATCATCTCAGGAAGCTGCGGAGTTGATGCTTTTAAATGCTGAACAAGAAGCAACTAATTTACGTGGACAAGCTGAGCGTGAAGCGGATTTACTTGTTAATGAAGCCAAACGTGAAAGCAAGTCTCTTAAAAAAGAAGCACTATTGGAGGCCAAAGAAGAAGCCAGAAAATACCGTGAAGAAGTGGACGCTGAATTCAAATCAGAACGTCAAGAACTCAAACAAATCGAAAGTCGTTTGACCGAGAGAGCTACTAGCCTTGACCGTAAGGACGACAATTTGACGAGTAAAGAACAAACACTTGAACAAAAAGAACAAAGTATTTCTGATAGAGCGAAAAACCTTGATGCGCGTGAAGAGCAATTAGAGGAAGTCGAAAGACAAAAAGAAGCAGAACTAGAGCGTATTGGTGCTCTGTCTCAGGCAGAAGCACGAGATATTATCTTGGCTCAGACAGAGGAAAACTTGACCAAGGAGATTGCTAGCCGTATTCGCGAAGCTGAGCAAGAGGTCAAGGAACGTTCTGATAAAATGGCCAAGGATATCCTGGTTCAAGCTATGCAACGTATCGCTGGTGAATATGTAGCGGAGTCAACAAACTCAACAGTTCATCTGCCAGACGATACTATGAAGGGACGCATTATTGGTCGTGAAGGTCGTAACATTCGTACCTTTGAAAGTTTGACAGGGGTCGATGTCATTATCGACGATACACCAGAAGTGGTAACCTTGTCAGGATTTGACCCGATTCGTCGTGAAATTGCTCGTATGACCATGGAAATGTTGCTTAAGGATGGTCGTATCCATCCAGCTCGTATCGAAGAGTTGGTTGAGAAAAACCGTCAAGAGATTGATAATAAGATCCGTGAATATGGTGAGGCAGCAGCCTATGAGATTGGTGCGCCAAACCTTCATCCAGACTTGATGAAGATTATGGGACGTTTGCAGTTCCGTACTTCTTATGGACAAAATGTCTTGCGTCATTCGATTGAGGTTGCTAAGTTGGCTGGTATTATGGCGAGCGAACTTGGTGAAAATGCGGCTCTTGCCCGTCGTGCTGGATTCCTTCACGATATCGGAAAAGCTATTGACCGCGAGGTTGAGGGTAGCCACGTTGAAATCGGTATGGAATTGGCTCGTAAGTATAAGGAACACCCAGTTGTGGTCAATACGATTGCTAGTCACCACGGTGATGTTGAAGCTGAGAGCGTCATTGCAGTGATCGTCGCTGCAGCAGATGCCTTGAGTGCAGCCCGTCCAGGTGCTCGTAGTGAGTCTCTTGAAAGCTATATCAAGCGTCTCCATGATTTGGAAGAAATTGCTAACGGCTTTGAAGGGGTACAAAATAGCTTTGCCCTTCAAGCAGGACGTGAAATCCG
This sequence comes from Streptococcus mitis, assembly GCF_022137125.1. Lineage (GTDB taxonomy): Bacteria > Bacillota > Bacilli > Lactobacillales > Streptococcaceae > Streptococcus > Streptococcus mitis_CE. Next base: position 291,452 of record NZ_JAKNEQ010000002.1, read on the forward strand.
CATCATGGTAAATCCAGGACAAATCAAGGACGACAAAGTCACAATCTTGGCTCATAAAGTTCGTGAGAAAATTGAAAACAATCTCGATTACCCAGGAAATATCAAGGTAACCGTGATTCGTGAGCTTCGTGCAGTAGATTATGCTAAATAAATAAGAAAGAGCAGTTGAAAAATTACTGCTTTTTTGTTACACTAGATAGAAAGACTGTAAAGGATAATCTGGCTTTTTGCAATTATTCTAGAGAAATGTTATTTCACAGACTGACTAAAAGGAGACACAATGGCAGACCGAGGCTTACTAATCGTTTTTTCTGGTCCTTCAGGGGTTGGAAAAGGAACGGTTAGAAGAGAGATTTTTGAGAGTTCTGAAAACCAATTTCAATACTCTGTATCGATGACGACACGCGCACAACGTCCTGGAGAAGTGGACGGTGTTGACTATTTCTTCCGCACTCGCGAAGAGTTTGAAGAGCTGATTCGTCAAGGACAGATGTTGGAATACGCAGAATATGTCGGCAACTACTATGGGACTCCTCTGACCTACGTCAATGAAACCTTGGACAAGGGAATCGATGTTTTCCTTGAAATTGAGGTTCAGGGCGCTCTTCAGGTCAAGAAAAAGGTTCCAGATGCTGTCTTTATCTTCCTGACACCACCAGATTTGGATGAATTGCAAGATCGTTTAGTAGGTCGTGGAACAGACAGTGCAGAAGTGATTGCCCAACGAATCGAAAAAGCCAAGGAAGAAATTGCTCTCATGCGTGAGTATGATTATGCGATTGTCAACGATCAGGTGCCCCTAGCTGCTGAGCGTGTCAAACGTGTTATTGAAGCAGAGCACTTCCGTGTAGATCGTGTCATTGGTCACTATCAGGAGATGTTACCAAAATCTCCAACTACTCGATAAAATTTAGAAAATAGGTACAAGCAAATGATGTTAAAACCCTCTATTGATACCTTGCTCGACAAGGTTCCATCAAAATATTCACTCGTAATTTTGGAAGCAAAACGTGCCCACGAATTGGAAGCAGGTGCGCCAGCAACTCAAGGTTTCAAGTCTGAAAAATCAACTCTTCGCGCTTTAGAAGAAATCGAATCAGGAAACGTTACAATTCACCCAGATCCAGAAGGAAAACGTGAAGCAGTGCGTCGCCGTATCGAAGAAGAAAAACGCCGCAAAGAAGAAGAAGAAAAGAAAATCAAAGAGCAAATCGCTAAAGAAAAAGAAGATGGTGAAAAAATTTAAGGTTGGGGGGACTCAATCTTATTTTTTCTATTGCAAGAATGTACTGACAAGGAGGAGGTGAGAAGATGGCCGTAGCTAAAATTATCGTAGATGTGCCTTTGATGCAGACGGACCAACCCTATAGTTACAGGATTCCGGAGGAATTTGAGGGAATGCTGGAAGTTGGGATGCGGGTCCATGTACCTTTTGGTAAGGGCAATCGCCTGATTCAAGGGATTGTTCTTGGTTTGGAGTCCCAACCAGATGCAGAAGAGGCTAATCAAGATTTAAAAGATATTGCGGAGGTGCTGGATTTTTCTCCTGTGCTCACGCGAGAACAACTCTGGCTGGCTGAGGAGTTACGCAAATCTGTTTTCTCCTACAAGATTTCCATCCTCAAGGCTATGTTACCGGGATTTCTGAACTCCAGCTATGACAAGATTCTCTATCCTCTGGCAGGTCTGAGTCAGGAAGACCGAGTGCGCTTGTTTGGTTCAGAAGATTCGCTTGCTTTTTCTTCTCTGGATTTAGCTAAGCAAGCTGAAATGATGCGTTTGACTAGGAAAGGTCTGCTTGGTCTGGAATATCAGGCAATTGATCAAAAGAAGGTCAAGACCCAGTCTTGGTATGAGGTAGACCTTGTTCAGTTAGAAGGTGTAGAGATTTCTACACGCGCCAAGAAAAAGTTAGAACTGAGAGACTATCTGCTGTCTCATCCAGAGAGCGCTTCTTTGGCTAGTTTGTTAGAGTCCTACTCGCGGGAGCAAGTCAACTTCTTTGTGGAACAAGGTGCTGTGACCATAGTTCAAAAGGAAGTTCAACGCTCGGCTGCTTATTTTGAAGGGATTGAAGCAAGTCAGCCTTTAGAGTTGAATCCAGAGCAAAGGCAGGCGCGTGATGCGGTTGTCAGTGCGGTTGGCAGTCATCAGCCTCCCTTCCTCCTTCAAGGGATTACAGGAAGCGGGAAGACGGAGGTTTACTTGCAGATTATCCAAGGGGCTTTGGACAAGGGCAAGACAGCTATTTTGCTGGTACCTGAGATTTCCTTGACTCCTCAGATGACGGAGCGATTTATTGCTCGCTTTGGTGAGAAAGTGGCAATTCTCCACTCAGGTCTGTCCAATGGTGAAAAGTATGATGAATGGCGCAAGGTGGAACGCGGCGATGCTCAAGTTGTTGTTGGTGCTAGATCGGCCATCTTTGCCCCCCTGAAAAATCTAGGTGTCATGATTATTGATGAGGAGCATGAAGCGACTTATAAGCAAGACAGCAATCCCCGTTACCATGCCAGAGAGGTAGCTATTTTACGGGCTCAGTATAATCAAGCAGCACTGGTACTTGGTTCAGCAACTCCTAGTCTGGAAAGCCGTGCTCGGGCTGGAAAAGGCGTTTATCAACATTTACGTCTGACCCAGCGCGCCAATCCTTTAGCTAGGATCCCTGAGGTTCAAGTAATTGACTTTCGGGACTATATCGGACAAAATGAAACGTCAAACTTTACGCCACCTTTGCTAGAAGCGATTCAGGATCGTCTGGCTAAAAAAGAGCAGGTGGTTCTTATGCTCAATCGTCGTGGTTATTCTAGCTTTGTTATGTGTCGGGAGTGTGGGACCGTGGATACTTGTCCTAACTGTGACATTTCCCTGACCTTGCACATGGATACCAAGACCATGAACTGCCATTATTGTGGTTTTTCGAAGGACATTCCTCAGGTCTGTCCTAACTGTAAGAGCCGAAGTATTCGTTACTATGGGACAGGGACACAGAAGGCTTATGATGAGCTGGCAGAACTCTTTCCGCAGGCCCGCATTTTGCGGATGGATGTGGACACGACTCGTAAGAAAGGTAGTCACCAAGCTCTTCTTGACCAGTTTGGGCGAGGAGAAGCAGATATTTTACTAGGTACTCAGATGATTGCCAAGGGATTGGATTTTCCTAATGTAACCTTAGTTGGAGTTCTCAATGCGGATACGGCATTGAATCTACCTGATTTCCGTTCTTCTGAGAGAACCTTCCAGCTCTTGACTCAGGTTGCAGGCCGGGCAGGTCGTGCTGAAAAAGCTGGGCAGGTCTTGATTCAGTCTTACAATCCTCAGCACTACGCTATTCGATTTGCAAAGGATCAGGATTACGAAGGTTTTTATGCCTATGAAATGGGAATCAGACGACAACTTGGTTATCCGCCTTACTATTTCACTATTGGCATTACCCTTTCTCACAAGAAAGAAGAAGAGGTGGTCAAACGTGCTTATGAAGTTATGAATATTTTGCGGTCAGGATTGTCAGAGACCAGTAACATTCTTGGGCCAACCCCCAAACCGATTGCTCGTACCCACAACCTCTATCATTACCAGATTTTGATTAAATACCGTTTAGAAGATGAGCTAAGTCCGACCCTCAACCAGGTCTTAGCCTTGACTCAAGAACGGGAAAATAGTGAGCTCCGTCTCAGCATTGACCATGAGCCACAGCAATTTTTATAAGAAGGAGAAGATATGACAAAATTAATCTTTATGGGGACACCCGACTTTTCAGCAACAGTCTTAAAAGGACTTTTGACAGATGACCGTTACGAAATTCTAGCCGTTGTGACCCAGCCGGACCGTGCTGTTGGGCGAAAAAAAGTGATTCAAGAAACCCCAGTCAAGCAGGCTGCCAAGGAAGCAGGGCTTCCTATTTATCAACCTGAAAAATTATCTGGAAGTCCTGAGATGGAAGCTATTATGAAGCTAGGAGCAGATGGAATTGTGACTGCTGCTTTTGGGCAGTTTCTGCCAAGTAAACTCCTTGATAGCATGGACTTTGCGGTCAATGTTCACGCTTCCCTTCTTCCCAAACACCGTGGTGGTGCGCCTATCCATTATGCCTTGATTCAAGGGGATGAGGAAGCTGGTGTGACCATCATGGAAATGGTGAAGGAAATGGATGCAGGAGATATGATTTCTCGTCGCAGTATTCCAATCACGGATGAGGACAATGTCGGCACCTTGTTTGAGAAATTGGCGCTAGTTGGTCGTGATTTGCTTTTGGACACTTTGCCTGCCTACATTGCTGGGGAAATCAAACCTGAACCGCAGGATCCAAGTCAGGTCACTTTCTCGCTAAATATCAAGCCAGAGGAAGAAAAACTGGACTGGAACAAAACCAATCGTCAACTCTTTAACCAAATCCGTGGCATGAACCCCTGGCCTGTTGCCCATACTTTCCTTAAGGGCGACCGCTTTAAGATTTATGAAGCACTACCAGTAGAAGGTCAGGGAAATCCAGGTGAGATTCTCTCTACTGGTAAGAAAGAATTGATTGTCGCAACGGCAGAAGGGGCTCTATCCCTCAAACAAGTGCAGCCAGCTGGTAAACCTAAGATGGACATTGCTTCCTTCCTCAATGGAGTTGGACGTACATTGACTGTAGGAGAACGATTTGGTGACTAAAGTAGAAACGGCTAGAAGAATAGCCCTAGCAGTATTAGAGGATGTTTTTATCAATCAAGCATACTCAAATATCGCCTTAAATAAGCATTTCAAGGGAAGTCAACTTTCGGCAGCAGACAAGGGCTTGGTGACCGAGCTGGTCTATGGAACGGTAGCCCGTAAACTGACTCTGGAATGGTACCTATCCCACTTTATCGAAGACAGAGACCAGTTAGATAGTTGGCTTTATGTCCTTCTTCTCATGAGTGCTTACCAGCTCCGCTATTTGGACAAGATTCCAGACCATGCTGTGGTCAATGAAGCAGTAGAATTGGCCAAAGTCCGTAAAAAAGGCAGTGAAAAATTGGTCAACGCTGTCCTTCGCCGTATCTTGCGTGAAGGCTGGCCAGATATTGCTAGCATCAAGCGAAAAAACAAGCGTGATTCTATTGCCTATTCTCTTCCAGTTTGGCTAGTTGCCAAGCTCAAGGAAGAATACGGAGAAGAGCGAGCTCAAGCTATCTTTGAAAGCCTTTTGGTGCGCAACAAGGCTAGTATTCGTGTAACGGACCTAGGACGAAAAGAAGAAATCCAAGTCTTGTTGGAGGCCAGTGATTCACCTTTGTCTGTTTTTGGTCTCGTCAAGGAGCAGGGGCATTTTGCAGGCCATGACCTATTTTCAGAGGGGGCTATTACTATCCAAGACGAGTCTAGTCAGCTGGTTGCTCCCACTCTTGATTTACAAGGTGGTGAGCAGGTTCTAGATGCCTGTGCGGCTCCAGGTGGGAAAACAGCCCATATAGCCTCTTATCTAACGACAGGTCAGGTTACTGCTCTGGACTTGTACGACCATAAGTTGGACTTAATACAAGAAAATGCCCAACGTTTGGGAGTTGCAGATCGGGTTCAAATGCAAAAATTAGATGCCAGAAAGGTACATGAGCTTTTTGGTCAGGATTCATTTGATAAGATTTTGGTAGATGCTCCCTGTTCAGGAATCGGTCTTCTGCGCCGAAAACCAGACATCAAATACAATAAAGAAACGGCAGATTTCGCGTCCTTGCAGGAAATTCAGCTAGAAATATTAGGTAGTGTTTGTCAAACACTACGCAAAGGTGGTATAATAACTTATAGTACCTGTACTATTGTCTCAGAGGAGAACTTTCAAGTCGTACAGGCATTTTTAGAAAGTCATCCTGAATTTGAGCAGGTTACACTAGAACATGAATGTAAGGATATCATGAAAGACGGCTGTATCCTCATTACACCTGAATTGTATGGAAGTGATGGATTTTTTATCAGTCAATTTCGTAAGATATCGGATTAGGAAGGAACTAACACATGGAAATTTCATTATTAACAGATGTTGGTCAGAAACGAACAAATAACCAAGACTATGTCAACCACTATGTCAATAGAGCTGGACGTACTATGATTATCCTAGCTGATGGTATGGGAGGTCATCGCGCAGGGAATATCGCTAGTGAAATGGCGGTAACAGACCTAGGTGTAGCTTGGGTAGATACTCAAATCGATACAGTTAATGAAGTACGTGAATGGTTTGCTAACAACCTTGAGATTGAAAATCAAAGGATTAACCAATTGGGACAAAATGAAGCCTATAAAGGAATGGGAACAACCCTTGAGGCTGTAGCCATTATTGATAATCAGGCTATCTATGCCCACATTGGGGATTCTCGTATCGGTTTGATTCGTGGAGAAGAATACCACCAGTTAACGAGCGACCATTCTTTGGTCAATGAATTGCTTAAGGCAGGTCAATTGACACCTGAAGAAGCTGCTAGCCATCCACAGAAAAATATTATTACCCAGTCAATCGGTCAAAAAGACGAAATTCAGCCTGATTTTGGAATGATCACCCTTGAGCCGGGAGACTATCTCTTACTCAATAGTGATGGCTTGACAAATATGATTTCAGGCAGTGAGATTTCTGATATTGTAACCAGCGATATTTCTTTGGCAGATAAGGCAGCAACCTTGATTCGTTTTGCCAACAATGCAGGTGGTTTAGACAATATCACAGTTGCCCTTATTGCTGTTAATGAGGAGGCAACAGAATGATCCAAATCGGCAAAATTTTTGCCGGGCGGTATCGGATTCTCAAACAAATTGGTCGAGGAGGCATGGCAGATGTCTATTTGGCCAAGGATTTGATTTTGGACGGTGAAGAAGTGGCAGTGAAGGTCCTGAGGACCAACTACCAAACAGATCCTATTGCAGTGGCTCGTTTTCAGCGGGAAGCGAGAGCCATGGCAGATCTGGACCATCCTCATATCGTTCGGATTACAGATATCGGTGAAGAAGAGGGACAACAGTATCTCGCAATGGAATATGTTGCTGGATTAGACCTCAAACGCTATATCAAGGAACATCACCCTCTTTCAAATGAAGAAGCGATTCGAATCATGGGACAAATCCTCTTGGCTATGCGCTTAGCCCATACTCGAGGAATTGTTCACAGGGATTTGAAACCGCAAAATATCCTTTTGACCCCAGATGGGACTGCCAAGGTTACAGACTTTGGGATTGCAGTAGCCTTTGCAGAGACGAGTTTGACTCAGACTAACTCAATGCTGGGTTCGGTTCATTATTTATCGCCAGAGCAGGCGCGTGGTTCTAAAGCAACTGTGCAGAGTGATATCTATGCCATGGGGATTATTTTCTATGAGATGCTGACAGGTCATATTCCTTACGATGGGGATAGTGCAGTGACCATCGCCCTCCAGCATTTCCAGAAACCACTGCCATCGGTTATAGCTGAAAATCCATCTGTGCCTCAGGCTCTAGAAAATGTTGTTATTAAGGCAACTGCCAAGAAATTGACAGATCGCTACAAATCAGTCGCTGAAATGTATGTGGATTTGTCTAGTAGTTTGTCTTATAATCGTCGCAATGAACCAAAGCTAGTCTTTGACGATGCAACTAAGGCAGATACTAAAACTCTTCCTAAAGTTCCACAAAGTACTCTGACTTCTATTCCTAAAGCTCCGGTACAAGAGGGAAGACCTCAACCTAAGCCTCAGCCTCATCAGACAGAAAAAACGGTACCTAGTTCAAAGCCAACCAAACGTCGTCGTATGAAAGCACGTTATCCAATTTTATTTGCGACCTTCTTGTTGGTTGTGGCATCCTTGGTATGGATTTTATATAGAACGCCCGCTACCATTGCTATTCCAAATGTGGCAGGTCAGACGGTTGCAGAGGCTAAAGAGGCTCTAAAAAAAGCCAATTTTGAGGTTGGTGAAGAAAAATCAGAGTCCAGTGATAAGGTTGAAGAAGGTCGGGTTATTCGTACAGACCCTGAAGCTGGTAAAACACGTAAAGAAGGAACAAAAATTAATTTGATTGTGTCTTCTGGTCAGCAGTCTTTCCAACTTGGAAATTATCTCGGAAGAAAGTCCAGTGATGTAGTGGCAGAATTGAAGGGCAAGAAGGTTCCAGAAAATCTAATTAAGATTGAGGAAGAAGAATCCAACGAAATCGAAGCTGGTACAATCATGAAACAAAGTTTACCGGAAGGAACAACCTATGATCTTAGCAAGGCAACTCAAATAGTTTTGACAGTTGCTAAAAAAGTAAATTCTATTTCAATGCCAAGCTATATTGGTTCTAGCCGAGAATTTGCAGTCAATAATCTTACAGAGATATATGACGTTAAAAAAGCTAATATTGAAGTTGTAGAAGTGTCTAAAGCTCCTGAAGGAACTGCTGAGGGGACTGTTGTAGAGCAAAGTCCAAAAGCAGGCGAAAAAGTAGACTTGAGCACTACTCGTGTTAAAATTTCTATTTATAAACCCAAAACACCACCATCAAGTTCCTCTTCAACGTCAGTTCAACGTGGTAACCAAGGTTCACCTACTACTCCAAATCAAGGGAATCAACAAGGTGGCCAGCAAGGAAATCAACAAGGAACGGTTCCTACTCCGAGTCAACCAAATAGTGAAGGAAATCACGAAAATTCTCGTGATTAAACGAATCTTTGTCATGATTTCATGGCAAAGATTTTTTTTGACTCCGGATTTGTGATAGAATAGTAGGAGTTGATAAAAGGAGGAACGCATGGAAGAATCAAGAGAATTAAATGCCGTCATCGATGTGATTATGTTAGCAGGAACCATTCTCCTTAAAAGTGGTTCAGAGATTCATCGTGTAGAAGATACCATGATTCGTATTGCGCATTCGCAGGGAATTTTGGATTGCAATGTTCTGGCTATGCCTGCCGCAATCTTTTTCTCCATTGAAAATACCAATATTTCGCGAATGAAACGCGTGACCTCCTCTTCTTATAATATTGAAAAAGTCTGCGATGTCAACCAGATTTCTCGTCAGTTGGTAGGGGGGCAGATTGATTTAGAGACAGCGTTCAAGCAATTGAAGGCTTTGCAAGCCCAACCTCTTCCTTATACTAAGTTGCAGGTAACTCTGGCTGCGACCTTTAGTGCTCCTTTCTTTTCAATTATGTTTAGTGGAAATATCTACGACGCACTTGGGGCAGGAGTGGCTACCTTATTTGGTTTTGCCTTTTCCCTCTATGTAGAGAAGTTTATCCGAATTCCCTTTGTGACAGCATTTGCTGGAGCCTTTGTCTTTGGGATGATAGCCCAGTTTTGGGCTCGCTACACAGGTTTTCCTTCAACGGCAGATTTGATTATAGCTGGTGCGGTCATGCCGTTTGTACCAGGTATTGCCTTGACCAATGCGGTTCGTGATATTATGACCAACCACATAAACTCTGGTATGAGTAAGATGTTTGAATCCCTGCTCATTACCCTTGCTTTAGGGGCGGGAACTTCTGTCGCCTTGGTATTGATGAACTAATATGACACTAACAACCTTTTTATTACAAGCAGTAGCAAGTCTTCTTGCTATAATCACTTTTTTAATCGTACTCAATGTTCAACGTTCTATGCTCTTACCAGGAGGAATTTTGGGCATGGCTGTCTGGCTAATTTATCTTTTGCTCAAGGAACCGACCAATGTTATTGTGGCTACTTTTATTGCAGCCATTATCGGTTCTTGTGTCAGCCAGATTTTAAGTATTCTTTATAAGACACCTGCTGTAGTCTTTATCTTGGCAATCTTGGCACCTCTGGTTCCGGGTTATCTCTCCTATCGGACAACTGCCTTTTTTGTGACGGGAGATTACAGTCATGCCATTGCTAGTGCAACCTTGGTTGTTATGTTGGCTTTGGTAATTTCTATTGGCATGGCTAGCGGAACAGTGATTCTCAGACTGTATTCCTACTTACGAAAACAGCAAAATCGTTAGACGAACAAGAGACTTGATTTGGTGAATCAAGTCTTTTTTCTCTCTTTTACTGCCATTTGTGATAAAATAGTATAGAACGATTTTTTACAATGAATGATAAAACAGAGGTAAATATGACAATCGGTATTGATAAGATTGGTTTTGCGACCAGTCAATATGTCTTGAAATTACAAGACTTAGCAGAAGAGAGGGGCATTGACCCTGAAAAATTAAGTAAAGGACTCTTGCTCAAGGAATTGAGTATTGCGCCCATAACTGAGGATATCGTGACCTTGGCGGCCAGTGCAAGTGACTCTATTTTAACTGACCAAGAAAGACAAGAAATTGACATGGTCATTGTGGCTACCGAGTCAGGAATTGACCAGAGTAAGGCTGCGGCCGTCTTTGTGCATAGCTTGCTTGGCATCCAGCCCTTTGCTCGTAGTTTCGAGATTAAAGAAGCCTGCTATGGAGCGACAGCTGCCCTCCATTATGCCAAATTGCATGTGGAAAATTCTCCAGAGTCCAAGGTCTTGGTCATTGCCAGTGATATTGCCAAATACGGTATTGAAACTCCAGGAGAACCAACTCAGGGCGCTGGCAGTGTGGCTATGTTGATTACACAAAATCCACGCATTATGGCCTTTAATAATGACAATGTAGCTCAAACCCGTGACATCATGGATTTTTGGCGTCCAAATTACTCAACAACCCCTTATGTAAATGGTGTCTATTCTACCCAACAATATTTGGATAGTTTGAAAACGACTTGGCTTGAATATCAAAAACGCTACCAGCTTACTTTGGATGATTTCGCGGCGGTTTGCTTCCACTTGCCTTATCCTAAATTAGCACTAAAAGGCTTGAAAAAAATCATGGATAAGAGCCTGCCTCAAGAGAAAAAGGACCTCTTGCAAAAGCATTTTGACCAGTCTATTCTCTACAGTCAAAAGGTAGGGAACATCTATACAGGTTCCCTCTTCCTCGGCCTCCTATCTCTTTTGGAAAATACAGACAGCTTGAAGGCTGGGGATAAAATTGCCCTTTATAGTTACGGAAGTGGTGCTGTGGCTGAGTTCTTCAGTGGTGAATTGGTTGAAGGATATGAAGTTTATCTAGATAAAGACCGCTTGAACAAGCTCAACCAACGAACTGCCCTATCCGTAGCTGACTATGAAAAAGTCTTCTTTGAGGAAGTGGACTTAGATGAAACAAACTCTGCCCAGTTTGCTGGCTATGAAAATCAAGATTTTGCCTTGGTTGAAATTGTGGACCACCAACGCCGTTATAGCAAGGTTGAAAAATAATGAAGATAAGTTGGAATGGATTTTCTAAAAAATCATGCCAAGAGCGCCTCGAGCTGTTAAAAGCTCAGGCGCTCCTTAGTCCTGAGAGACAAGAGAGTTTGGAGCAGGATGAACAAATTAGCTTGACTGTCGCAGACCAGCTGAGTGAGAATGTGGTGGGAACTTTTTCTCTTCCTTATTCGCTGGTTCCAGAGGTTCTCGTTAACGGTCAGGAATACACAGTTCCCTATGTGACTGAAGAGCCCTCTGTGGTTGCTGCGGCCTGCTATGCAAGTAAAATCATCAAGCGAGCAGGTGGCTTTACTGCACAAGTCCATGAGCGTCAGATGATTGGTCAGGTAGCCCTTTATCAAGTTGCTAATCCTGAACAAGCGCAAGAGAAGATTGTCAGCAAGAAAGCGGAGCTCTTGGAACTTGCCAATCAAGCCTATCCTTCTATCGTCAAACGTGGTGGCGGGGCGCGTGATTTACATGTAGAGCAGATCAAAGGTGAGACAGACTTTCTCGTTGTTTATCTCCATGTCGATACTCAGGAAGCCATGGGTGCCAATATGCTCAACACCATGCTGGAAGCCTTGAAGCCAGTATTAGAAGAACTCAGTCAGGGGCAGAGTCTTATGGGAATCCTGTCCAACTACGCGACCGATTCTCTGGTGACTGCAAGCTGTCGCATTGCTTTTCGATACTTGAGTCGCCAAAAGGAGCAAGGACGAGAGATTGCGGAGAAAATAGCTTTGGCTAGTCAGTTTGCGCAGGCTGATCCTTACCGAGCTGCTACTCATAATAAAGGGATTTTTAATGGTATTGATGCCATTTCAATTGCAACTGGTAATGACTGGCGTGCCATTGAAGCCGGGGCCCATGCCTTTGCTAGTAGAGAAGGACACTATCAAGGTCTTAGTCAATGGACACTGGACGTTGAGAGAGAAGAATTGGTCGGTGAGATGACCTTGCCTATGCCTGTAGCGACAAAGGGTGGCTCTATCGGTCTCAACCCTCGTGTAGCCCTCAGTCATGAACTGCTGGGAAATCCATCTGCTAAAGAATTAGCCCAGATTATCGTGTCTATCGGTCTTGCCCAAAACTTTGCAGCCCTCAAAGCTTTGGTGAGTACAGGGATCCAGCAAGGCCACATGAAATTGCAGGCCAAATCCTTGGCACTTCTCGCAGGTGCTAGTGAGTCTGAAGTTGCTCCCCTGGTCGAGCGCCTCATCGCAGATAAAACCTTTAATCTAGAGACTGCCCAGCGTTATCTAGAAAATTTAAGATCATAAAAAAACTCAGACGAATTTGTCTGAGTTTTCTTGTACTTAAATACTTTTTCCTGGTAATAGTGTAACTGGTAAGAAGTAACCAGTTGTTGCGACTTCCTTGCCTTCAATCTTTTTCAAGAGAAGATCAACAGTGAGGCAGGCAATCTCTTCCAAAGGTTGCTTGATGGTCGCGAGTTGAGGATAGTAATTCTCGATAAAGTAAGTCCCATCATAGCCGATGACCTTGAGCTCTTCAGGGACAGAAATGCCCAGTTCCTGAGCAATTTTAATGACTAGAATAGCTGTTAAGTCATCCGAAGCAAAGATGGCATCTGGTTTTTGACGGGTTAAGATATTCTTGATTTCCATTTCTTTTCTGACGGGAGAAAAGTCGCTGGAAACATTGATAATAGGAGCTTTTGGGAGTACAGATGCAAAGCCAGCGTGGCGTAGTCCAGTAGGCGAGTTGGAATTGTCATTCCCTGTAATCATGATGATAGACTGGGCACCTGTCTTGACTAAGGTCTGGGCTGCTAGAACTCCACCAGCATAGTTGTCAGAGGAGACGACAGGAATATCTGGTGATAGATTTCGGTCAAAGGAAATAATTGGTGCCGTCACGCGATTGTAGTCTTCGATTCCCAGGTTGTGACTACCAGAAATGATGCCGTCCACCTGATTGGCTTCTAACATTTCGATGTATTCGCGTTCCTTTTCAGAATCGTGCTCACTGTTGCAGATGATGGTCTTATAACCATTTTTGAAGAGTTGGTGTTCCAATTTATCAATCAATTCTGCATAGAAAACATTGGAAATATTGGGGAAAATCAAGCCGATTAACTTAGCTGATTTTCCTTGCAAGCTACGAGCTAGGTTGTTGGGTTTATAGCCCAATTCTCGCATGGCTTCATTGACTTTTTGGATGGTTTTCTCAGAGAGATACCCTTTTTTATTGATAACCCGAGAAACGGTAGTAGGGCTGACGCCTGCAAGTTTGGCGACATCAGTTAGTTTTGCGACCATAATCTAATTCATAGTAAGTTCCAGTTGGGTTTCCAAATTTGATGAGGATCCCATTTTGGTCCGCATGTGGGAAGACACGACCAGAAAATACTTTTTCTCCTTTATTGATGAAAATTTCAAAGACAGAGTTATCGATGAAGATTGTAGCAGTAGTAGCCTGATTATCGATAGGGCAAGAACGTGTAGTTCCAAATTCTTGGGCATACTGTTCTCCAGCCTGGCTACGATCTACTGTCACTTGACCATTTACAAGGTCAAAGTTGATGGAAAGTCCCTTGCCTTCTTGATCAGCAAGTAAGACAATCTCGCTCTGGCTATTAGCTTTCAAGTTGAGTTCAAGTTCGTAAGTGTTCTTGGTTTGGGCACGGTTTGAGAAAGGTTCTTCAGAAGCACGAAGGTCTTTGATAGCTGCGACTGGGTATTGGTAGAGTTTGCCGTCTTTGATAGTGAGTTCCTTGACCAAAGAGAAGGTTCCTTGGTGGTCAAAACGGTCAGATGGATATGAAACATCAGGCAAGCCAAGCCAGCTAACAGCTATAGCGCGTCCATCAGGAGCGTTGAAGGCTTGAGTGGCATAGGCTTCAAAACCATAATCGAGGTTGTGTAGTTCAGATACATCTACCATTTTTTCATTTTCTGGATCAAAGGAAGTGCCGATTTTATACATGTTTGGATAGATATTGTCGTATTCAAGAACCTTTTTATCCAAACCTTGTGGGCAGTAAAGAAGGACAGGTTGTTCTCCGACAAAGACTAGGTTTGGGCACTCCATCATATAAGCAGTGCGATCATTGTTGAAGTCCAAATCACCAACTTCTTGCCAGTTTGTATAATCATTTTCGATAGCCTTATAGAGACGGACAAATCCTTTTTTGTCCAAATCTTGACCACCAACGATAGCGTAGTATTGTCCTTTAAAGTTAAAAATCTGTGGATCGCGGAAGTGGTCAGTAGCATCAGCAGGCTGATCAATCAAGATTTTATCAATCTTTTTAATATTTCCATCCTTATCCATCAAAGCACCAATCTGATAAGGGTGGCGTACCCAATTGTCATCACGGACATTTCCAGTATAAAAGAGGAACAATTGATCGCCAAACTGCATAGCAGATCCAGAGTAAGCGCCGTGGCTATCTAAAGGAGTATCAGGTAAGATTTTTACACCTGTTTCAGTAAAGTGCACCAAATCGTCGCTTTCAAGTTGTACCCAAGACTTTAACCCATGAGCTGCACCAAAGGGGAAGTTTTGGTAAAAGACAACCCACTTGCCATCGAAATATGAAAAACCATTTGGATCGTTTAAAAGACCCTGTTTGGGTTCGATGTGATAGCTTGTATGCCATGGTGACTGCGCCATATTTTCTTTGATTTGTTTAATTTCTTCTTGTGTCCAATCCTCATAGCGTCTATAACGACGCTCAGTAGTCCATTCCATTTATATTCCCTCCATAAATTCTACTATCTTAATAGTAAACGTTTCCTTATAAAAAATCAAGTCTTTCACACTAAATTTAAGAAAAAAATGTCAAACGATTGACAGAGTTCGGAAACGAAATTTTATGAAAATCGATGAAAAAATGAAAGTTTTTGAAATTTTAAAAGTAAAAACCTTAAATTCAGAGGGTGTTTACTGCTATGTTAATGAAAAATTAGCAAAAACAATCAAAATTGGAGAATTGACAAAATTTTTTCTGCAAAACGCTTGACATATTTTTTAAACGTGATAGAATAATATTCGTAGGGCGGATAAAATCGCTTTCAAACAAGAACAAAATTTTTTATAAGGAGATTTTTGCAAATGACGAATACAGAAATTGCAAAAAAAGTCATCGATGCCTTGGGCGGACGTGAAAATGTCAACAGTGTAGCTCACTGTGCGACTCGTCTTCGTGTCATGGTTAAAGATGAAGGAAAAATCAATAAAGAAGTGATTGAGAACTTGGAAAAAGTTCAAGGTGCTTTCTTTAACTCAGGTCAATACCAAATCATCTTTGGTACAGGTACAGTTAACAAAATGTACGATGAGGTTGTTGCACTTGGCTTGCCAACATCATCTAAAGATGACATGAAAGCAGAAGCTGCTAAACAAGGAAATTGGTTCCAACGTGCCATCCGTACTTTCGGTGACGTCTTTGTTCCAATCATCCCAGTTATCGTAGCAACTGGTCTCTTCATGGGTGTTCGTGGTCTCTTGAATGCTCTTGGAATGACACTTCCAGAAGATGTGACAACTTACACTCAAATCTTGACTGACACAGCCTTTATCATCTTGCCAGGTTTGGTTGTTTGGTCAACCTTCCGTGTATTCGGTGGTAACCCAGCCGTTGGTATCGTTCTTGGTATGATGCTGGTATCTGGCTCGCTTCCAAATGCTTGGGCTGTTGCTTCTGGTGGTGAAGTGACTGCTATGAACTTCTTCGGATTTATCCCAGTTGTTGGTTTGCAAGGTTCAGTTCTTCCAGCCTTCATCATCGGGGTTGTCGGAGCTAAGTTTGAAAAAGCTGTTCGTAAAGTGGTTCCAGATGTACTTGATCTCTTGGTAACACCATTCGTAACACTTCTCGTAATGTCAATTCTTGGTTTGTTTGTTATCGGACCAGTATTCCATGTTGTTGAAAACTATATCCTTATTGGAACAAAAGCTATTCTTAACTTGCCATTCGGACTTGGTGGTTTCTTAATCGGTGGAGTTCACCAATTGATCGTCGTATCAGGTGTTCACCACATCTTCAACTTGCTTGAAGTTCAATTACTTGCTGCTGACCATGTCAACCCATTCAACGCTATCATCACAGCTGCCATGACTGCTCAAGGTGCTGCAACAGTAGCCGTTGGTGTAAAAACTAAAAATCCTAAACTTAAAACACTTGCTTTCCCTGCTGCTCTTTCTGCCTTCCTTGGTATTACAGAGCCTGCTATCTTCGGGGTTAACTTGCGTTTCCGTAAACCATTCTTCCTTTCATTGATCGCTGGTGCAATCGGTGGTGGATTGGCATCTATCCTTGGTCTTGCTGGTACTGGTAATGGTATCACAATCATCCCTGGTACAATGCTCTACATTGGTAACGGACAACTTCCACAATACCTTCTTATGGTAGCTGTATCATTTGCTCTTGGTTTTGCTCTTACTTACATGTTTGGTTATGAGGATGAAAAAGAAGTTGCTACTGAAGTAGAGACAGAACGTTTGGTCCAAGAAGAAACAACTGGTAACATTCCAGCAGCTCTTCAAAATGAAACACTTGTAACTCCTATCGTCGGTGATGTTGTAGCTCTTGCTGATGTCAATGACCCAGTCTTCTCAAGCGGAGCTATGGGGCAAGGTATCGCTGTGAAACCAAGTCAAGGTGTGGTATATGCACCAGCTGATGCTGAAGTTTCAATTGCCTTTCCAACAGGACATGCTTTTGGTTTGAAAACAACTGATGGTGCTGAAGTTTTGATTCACGTTGGTATTGACACTGTATCTATGGATGGTGAAGGTTTTGAAGCAAAAGTTGCTCAAGGTGATAAGGTTAAAGCTGGCGATGTTCTTGGAACATTTGACTCAAACAAAATCGCTGCAGCTGGACTTGATGATACAACAATGGTTATCGTTACAAATACAGCTGACTACGCTTCAGTAGCTCCAGTCGCAACAGGTTCAGTTGCGAAGGGGGATGCTGTGATCGAAGTGAAAATCTAATCAATCCTCTCTAATGTGAAAACGAACAAATGACATGTTTGTTCGTTTTTGCTTGAATGGTAAGATTTACAGAGGAAAATCTAAAAAATAGAGAAATTTAGACTTTCGAAATATGCTATAATAAAGAAAATAAAAACAAGAGGTTTATCATGACAAAATTATATGGAAGCTTGGAAGCGGGCGGTACAAAGTTTGTCTGTGCTGTCGGTGATGAAAACTTTAACGTTGTAGAAAAAACACAATTTCCAACAACAACTCCAATCGAAACAATCGATAAAACCATTGAGTTCTTCTCAAAATTCGACAACCTTGCTGGTCTTGCAGTTGGTTCATTTGGTCCGATTGATATTGATAAAAACTCAAAAACTTATGGCTTTATCACAACGACTCCAAAACCAAACTGGGCAAATGTGGACTTGCTTGGTGCCCTTCGTCGGGCCCTCAACGTGCCAATGTACTTCACTACAGACGTAAACAGCTCTGCTTATGGTGAAGTGGTTGCCCGTAACAATGCTGGTGGTCGTATCGAAAACTTGGTTTACTACACAATCGGTACAGGTATCGGTGCAGGTGTCATCCAACGTGGTGAGTTTATCGGTGGTGTGGGTCACCCTGAAATGGGTCATTATTATGTTGCTAGACACCCAATGGATATTGAAAAAGAGTTTAAGGGTGTTTGTCCTTTCCATAAGGGATGTCTGGAAGGCTATGCAGCTGGTCCAAGTTTGGAAGCTCGTACAGGTGTTCGTGGGGAAAACATTGAACTCAACAACCCTGTTTGGGATGTCCAAGCCTACTATATCGCTCAAGCTGCGGTCAATGCGACAGTGACTTTCCGCCCAGACGTGATTGTCTTTGGTGGAGGGGTCATGGCTCAACAACACATGCTGGACCGTGTCCGTGAGAAATTTACAGCTCTTCTCAACGGTTACCTACCAGTACCAGATGTGCGTGACTATATCGTGACGCCAGCAGTCGCAGGAAATGGTTCTGCCACACTTGGGAACTTTGTCCTTGCAAAAGAAGTTTCAAAATAAAGCACAAAATCCGTTTGGTTTCCCAAGCGGATTTTTTACATGTCAAAGCATTTGCCAGAAAAAGTCAATAATATAGGTCAGACCGTAGGTATAAACCACGAGGGTAAAGGGCTTGGTCAGAATGATGATGGTCATATAGCGCTTGAAGCTCATCTTGGTCAGGGCAGCCAGCATACAGAGAAAGTCAGCTGGACTAATGGGCCAAATCATCATAAAGATAAAGAAACGGTCAAAACGATTGCCCTTATCCAGCCAGCCGATATACTTGTCGTAGGTGCGCTTGCTGACGACGGACTGGACAAAGGCAGCCCCATAGAGGCGCACTAGATAAAAGATAATGGCACAGCCAATCACAATCCCGATATAGTTGTAGATTGTCCCGATGATGTGGCCGTAGATAAAGACCCCAGCCACCGAGGTCAAGGCCCCAGGAATGATAGGGACGACCGTTTGTAAAATCTGTAAAAAGATAAAGAGAGGTGGCCCCCAGATGCCTGCCTGCTGGATAAAGGCAGAGAGGGTTTCTTTAGACTGTAAAATACCAGCCTGATAAGCCCAAATACAGAAAATAAAACTCCCAACCCCACCGACAATCGATGAGATGTTGATAACTTGCTGTAAAAGGGGAGAAACAGCTTTCATTTGTTTATCCTGTGACATGTAAACTCCTCATAGATAGTATAACTCTACTATACCATATTTTGGAGGAGAAAGGGGATTTGATTGTTTTTGGTAGAGTGAAGCTCAAGAATTTAAGCCTAATTTTATTCCATTTATAAAATTTAAGAACTGGTTTCATGATATAATGTGTATAAGTAAATTCATATTGGAGAAATTAAATGAAGTCAACAATAGAAAAAATTAATAAATTTAGAGATGATCGTGACTGGAGAAAATTTCATAATGAAAAAGATTTGGCTATATCTATTTCATTAGAAGCTAGTGAACTTTTAGAATTATTTCAATGGAAAGAATCAAAAGATGTTACCAGTAAATCATTAAAAAGAATAAAAGAGGAACTAGCTGATGTTTTTATTTATTCTATTATGTTAGCAGATAATCTAAATTTAGATATTGAAAATATTATTGATGAAAAATTAGAAAAAAATGCTAGAAAGTATCCTGTTGAGATTAGCAAAGGTAGTAATAAAAAATATACTGAGTTGGAGAAATAATGGCTAATATAAAAAGTCCAATTATAAGAGAGATAGAGTATTCAAACAATGCTCTTGTAAATCTTAAAAATCAATTTAATTTTAGCGGACATAAAAATGAGATAAAATTTTTATTTGATTATCCGGTTGTCTATATTGTTAACGATGAGAAGGATAATCAATTTAGTGTATATGTAGGAGAAACTACTGATATAATTAGACGAACAAGTCAACACTTAATGGATGATATAAAGAAAGAAAATAGAGATGATTGGAGATATTTTGCAAAATCTCCGACAACGAAGATGTTTGTAATTGGTCACAATCATTTTAATAAGTCGTTAACTCTAGATATAGAAAACCGGTTAATGCTTTATTTATCAAGTGTTACTAATGTCATAAGAGTACAAAACAGAAAAGAAAATCCTCAAAATGAATATTATACATCTCACGAATTAGATTCAATTTTTTCAAAAATTTGGCGTTCGTTAAATAGAAAAAATGAGTACTTGTTTCCAGCTGAAAGTATAGTTAGAAATTCTGCAATATTTAAATCTTCTCCTTTTCATAAATTAACCAATGAGCAATTAAAAGCAAAAAATGAAATCATTTTTAAAATTACATCAGCGCTTAGTAAGAACGAGTTTGGAACTTTAATCTTGGTTAAAGGAGAAGCTGGTGCTGGTAAAACTGTTTTGATGAGTTCTTTAATCGATGATCTATTAAATTCTGATGACACGGATTTCATAAGAGAAAATAATGTAATTAATTTGGTTGTTAATCATGATGATCAATTGAGTGTCTATAAAGAAATAGAGAAAAAGCTTGAATGGAAGAGTGGTTCAACTCTTGATGTTGCTATGAAACCAACTCAGTTTTTAAACGCACTAAAAAAGCAAGATGCTAATGCTGGTATAGTTGTTATTGACGAAGGACACTTACTTTTGACTGCAAAAAATCAAGCTTATCAAGGTGGTAATCATTTAAAGGATATACTATCAAAATCGAAAGTAGTAGTTTTAGTGTACGATGATAATCAAATAATGAATAAATCTCAAATATGGGTAGATGATTCATTTTTGACTTTACAACATCAAGCGAGGCTGTCTGGCAATTTAATTGAATTAAATAATCAAATGCGTATAAAAGCTAGTGAATCAACAATTAGTTGGATTAGAAATATTATTGATAAAAGAGAAATTACCAAATTAAAAGAAGATAATAACTATGATATCCAGATATTTAATTCTCCCAAGGAATTACAGAATGCTATTAAATTAAAAGATGAGAATCGTCATTTAGGGATTTCTAGGCTAATAGCAACTTATGATTGGGAATATAGCAGTCAATCTAAACCTGAATCTAAAGATTATTGGTGTGTGGAAATAGATGACTGGTCTTGTCCTTGGAATAGAGAATTGAGTAGGGATAGGAAAAACTCTAAACTTTCTTGGATTGAACAACCACAAACTATTGGTGAAGTAGGATCCACTTTTACTGTGCAAGGTTTTGATTTGAATTATGCTGGAGTCATTATTGGTCCATCGGTTAAATATAGAGATGGTAAAATTATGTTTGATATCTCTGCTAGTAAAAATAAAGGAGCAGTTCAAAATAGGAAACTCGAAAATGGTGAAATGAAAAATTTTGGTGAAGATCTTTTAAAAAATGAATTAAATGTTTTACTTACAAGAGGAGTAAATGGACTCTATATCTACGCAGTAGATGAAGAACTTCAAGCGGCTTTAAAAAAGGCAATTTTATAAGATTATAAAGTAGGAATAGATATTTCTGAATCCAAACATGGTATAATGTCAATTATGAATAATAACCAACGTGCCCTTTGCCAGCAACTCTGGGCTAGAAACAAATACCTTGTTTTGAGTCATTCCAGCAATATTTACAATGAAATTCGCCAATATTTGAAGAATGAAGAGGTGGAGGTAAGTCAGGTTCAGGAGATGATTGACCGTGCCTGCCAGATTCCAGAACACAGGGGTCAGGTCTGCAATGCCTTTCAGCATATTTGGGGCTATTTCAAAAAGAAAGCGACAGATGCTGAGCGCAAGGACTACATGCTCCTGCTGGATCGCTACCGCTTTGGTCAGGCTTCTAAGGAAGACTTAATCGCTAAGACTCGAGATTTGCTTGATTGCTATCCCAATACCTACTTGCAACATTCGACTTTACTGAAAGGAGATTGCCATGAGACTTTGGCATGAGGCTTTGATTTCACAACTTCCCCGTCCTCAACTCTTGGGACAGCATCGAGAGTGTTGTGCACTCCGTGGCAATGGCTGGGGCAGAAAGCATGCGACGGTTGACTATGTCTTTACTCACTCGCCCTACCGTCTCTATGCCTATCATCGCTTGATTATGGAGGAGATGGCTGACCGTGGCTACAATGTCAGTCCAGAGTGGTTGGATAAAAACTATCGTGGTAAGACCTGCCCTACTTATCAAGAATTAGTAGAGGAAAAGTTGACTAGTCCTATATACAGCGAACATGATGCTTCCTACTATGAGGAATGTCTAGCTAATCTCCGAGGAAAGGGGATTGAACTGGAGTAAACGTAAGAATTATCAGCACTTTATAACTCTTTCCGTAATTTTTTTCGAATAATAAAGATGAGACCTTTAGAGTTTTTCTAAGGTCTTCTTTTTATGAGTGTTCAGATTTACTTTTAATAACTTTTGAGTTATAATTTAATTAGAAAGAGGTTGCTTGGTGCATACGATTTACTTCTATAAGGACAAAAAAGGAAACGAGCCAGTTTTGGATTATATGAGAGAATTGGCTAGTCAGAAAAGTAAGGATAGTCGCATCAAACTCAATAAACTAAATGACTATATCGAGTTGCTTAGTCAGCATGGGACGAGAGCTGGGGAACCCTATATGAAACACTTGGAAGATGAGATATGGGAACTAAGA
Source organism: Streptococcus mitis (assembly GCF_022137125.1). Classification (GTDB taxonomy): domain Bacteria; phylum Bacillota; class Bacilli; order Lactobacillales; family Streptococcaceae; genus Streptococcus; species Streptococcus mitis_CE. The sequence continues at coordinate 313,747 of NZ_JAKNEQ010000002.1, forward strand.
CCTTTGAGAAATCGAATTTTATTTATAGCGTGGCTTGATGGTAGTTTTGTTCTTTTACATCATTTTGTCAAAAAGACTCAGAAAACTCCTAGAAGAGAAATTGAAAAAGCCAAGCGTGAACTGAAGGACTTAAAAGAAAGAGGGTTAAGTGATGAAGAATAGTGCTATTGGAAGTAACTGGAAGGATGTCCGGTCAGAACTCTTTACCAAGGAGGAAATCCTTGAAAGTGATATGCGAGTGGCTATCATGAGTGAGTTGATTGAAGCCAGACATGAGCAAGGTATCAGTCAAAAAAAGCTAGAAGAACTCAGTGGAGTGAGTCAACCTGTCATAGCTAGGATGGAAACAGGAAAGACTAGCCCCCAGTTGGATACAGTCTTGAAAGTTTTAGCCAGTTTAGGAAAGACACTAGCAGTAGTCCCACTTGAACAGAAAAAAGGTTGATAGGGATGAAATTACTTGGTTGGCTAAAATCATCCACTGGATAATTTTACCTCCCGTCCGCACTTTTCAGGGAAATATCAGACTTACAAAAGAAAAATCAACCTATAGTCTTTTCTAATAACAAGCCATAGTCACTTATAAGAATTACTAATAACGTGTTTGATCAGTCTAACTGAAATATAGTAAAAAAACAAGTTACACAAAGGATTTGAGTCATTTTTCTCAGGCCTTTTTCTTTTGTATAAAACAGAGATATAGTTTCAAACTATATCAAAGCCTAATTTTTTACAATTATACAGATGATTTCTTTTCTGTTAAGATAGTTTCAACAACAAATTTTGGAGGACACATCATGTCAACTACAATCATCGGTTTCCCACGTTTGGGCGAATTCCGCGAATTAAAATTTACAACTGAAAAATACTTTAGAAAAGAAATCTCAGAAGAAGAACTCCTTGCAGCAGCAAAAGACTTGCGTGCTAAACACTGGAACATTGTCAAAGAAAAAGGCATCACTGAAATTCCATCAAATGACTTTTCTCACTATGACAACTTCCTAGATGCAGCTTTCCTTTTCAACGTGGTACCTGCTTCAGTTCAAAACTTGGACTTGTCTGATCTTGAGCGCTACTTCGCTTTGGGTCGCGGTTACCAAGGAGAAAAAGGAGACGTTCGCGCCCTTCCAATGAAGAAATGGTTCAACACCAACTACCACTACATCGTTCCTAAATTTGAAAAAGACACTCAAGTCAAACTTGCAGGTCACAAGATTTTTGATGAGTTCCAAGAAGCAAAAGAACTTGGATTAAACACTCGTCCAGTTCTTGTTGGTCCATTCACTTTCCTTCAATTGTCAGACTTTGAAGAAGGCGTGAAAGCAGAAGACTTCGTAGACAGCTTAGTTGCTGCTTACCAAGAAGTTTTTGCTAAATTGGCTGAACTTGGTGCGACTCGCATCCAATTGGATGAAGCTGCTCTTGTCAAAGATTTGACAGCTGAAGAAAAAGCTCTCTTCTTGAACCTCTACAACAAACTTTTGGCTGACAAAAAAGGTCTTGAAGTATTGCTTCAAACTTACTTCGGAGATGTTCGTGACGTTTACGCTGACCTTGTGAACTTGCCAGTAGATGCTATCGGTCTTGATTTCGTTGAAGGTAAGAAAACTCTTGAATTGGTTAAAGGTGGCTTCCCAGCTGACAAGACTCTCTACGCAGGTATTGTCAATGGTAAAAACATCTGGCGCAACAATTACGAAAAGAGCTTGGCTGTTCTTGAGCAAATCCCAGCTGAAAATATTGTCTTGACAAGCTCATGCTCACTTCTTCATGTGCCATTTACAACAGCTAATGAAGAATTTGAACCAGCAATCTTGAACCACTTTGCCTTTGCAGTTGAAAAATTGGATGAGATTCGTGATTTGGATGCTATCCGCAATGGTCAAGGTGAAGAAGCACTTGCAGCTAACAAAGAACTCTTTGCGACTGAGCGTGTTGGTGAAAATGCTGAACTTCGTGCGCGTATCGCTGGTTTGACTGATGCAGACTACACTCGTTTGCCATCCTTTGCAGAACGTGAAGCTATTCAAGAAGAAGCTTTCAAACTTCCAGCTCTTCCAACAACAACGATCGGTTCATTCCCTCAAACTAAAGAAGTTCGTGCGAAACGTTTGGCTTACCGTAAAGGTGAATTGTCTCAAGAAGAGTATGACGCTTTCCTTGCTGAAACAATTGACGAATGGATCAAATGGCAAGAAGATATCGACTTTGATGTCCTTGTTCACGGTGAATTTGAGCGTAATGACATGGTTGAGTACTTCGGTCAAAACTTGTCAGGTTACCTCTTCTCTAAAAATGGTTGGGTACAATCATACGGTATGCGCGGGGTTAAACCACCAATCATCTGGGGTGATGTAACTCGTCTTAACCCTATTACTGTTAAATGGTCTAGCTATGCACAAAGCCGTACAAACAAACCTGTTAAAGGTATGTTGACTGGACCAGTAACTATTCTCAACTGGTCATTCCCACGTGAAGACATCTCTATCAAGGATTCTACTCTTCAAATCGCTCTTGCTATCAAGGATGAAGTGCTTGACCTTGAAGCTGCTGGTGTGAAAATCATCCAAATCGACGAGGCTGCTCTTCGTGAGAAATTGCCACTCCGTCGTAGCGACTGGTATGAAGACTACCTTGACTGGGCAATTCCTGCCTTCCGCTTGGTACACTCAACAGTAGCGCCAGACACACAAATCCACACTCACATGTGTTACTCAGAATTTACAGATATCATCCCAGCTATCGACAACATGGATGCGGACGTTATTTCCTTTGAAGCTAGCCGTTCAAACCTTGAAATCTTGGACGAACTCAAAGCGAAGAACTTCCAAACTGAAGTGGGACCTGGGGTTTACGATATCCACTCACCTCGTGTGCCGAACGAAGGCGAAATCGATAATACTATCGAAGCCATTCTTGCTAAAGTGCCAAGCAAGAAAGTTTGGATCAACCCTGACTGTGGTTTGAAAACACGTGGTATTCCAGAAACAAAAGAAAGCTTGATCCGCCTTGTTGAAGCAGCTAAAGCTGCGCGTGAGAAATTGTAAGATTAGATTTCTCCCTATAACGGTTGTTCAAAATGAAATTAAAAAGAAAAGGATAAGGAATATGTCACGCCAAACACCGTCACTTTCATTTGAAGTGTTCCCTCCAAACCCAGCCGTGGGTAATGATAAAATTATTTCTGCTCTTCAAGATATGCAGGAGTTGGCTCCTCACTTTATCAGTGTAACTGCCAGCAATAATAAGTTTAATATCAAGGAAACGACGGTTCGTTTGGCTGACTTTATCCAAAATGACTTGGAGATTCCGACTATTGCCCACTTGCCAGCCATCTATTTGACTAAGGACAAGGTTGCTGAAACTATTGCAGATTTGGACAAGGTTGGGGTACAGAAAATCTTGGCTCTTCGTGGGGATATTATTCCTGATGTGGAACCGCAAAAGGATTTCCGCTACGCAACTGACTTGATCGAGTTCATCAAGGAACAAGCACCTCACTTTGATATTATCGGAGCATGCTATCCAGAAGGGCATCCAGATTCACCAAATCAGATTTCAGATATCCAAAATCTTAAGAAGAAAGTAGATGCAGGTTGTTCGAGCCTAGTAACCCAGCTTTTCTTTGACAATGAGCGCTTCTATGATTTCCAAGACAAGTGTACCTTGGCTGGGATTGATGTTCCTATTCATGCAGGGATTATGCCGATTCTGAATCGAAATCAAGCTCTTCGCCTCTTGGAGACTTGTGAGAATATCCATCTTCCACGTAAATTTAAAGCTATCTTAGACAAGTATGAGCATGACCCTGAGTCGCTCAGAGCAGCAGGACTTGCCTATGCAGTGGACCAAATCGTGGACTTGGTAACTCAGGATGTTGCCGGAGTTCATCTCTACACCATGAACAATGCCGAAACAGCAAAATACATCCACCAAGCAACACATGCCTTGTTTAATCATCAGTCTCTAGGATAATAAAAAGTAAACCATTCTTCTCAGGTGAGGGGAATGGTTCCTTTTTAATGATAAAGACCGCACTTTTTAAGAAAAATATGATAAAATAGACTCTGTACGTACTTGATACAAAGATGAGGGTATTAAATAATACAATGCATTTAAACCGAGAGTCTTATCTAATGATTTGTATCTTGAGAATTGAACCCGGCCGAAAAGCTGTGTAAAAAAGATAAACTGTCTTGTCTTCATCGAAGACTTCGTCAGTTTCCTATTTTTACTTTGCTTTTGACATCCTTGGTATCTTGAGAATTGAACACTCCTACAACTCTGTGGAAAAAGATAAATCTGCCTAAGAGCAGTCGCTCAGTCGTTAGATTTCCTATTTTCCTTTGAGTTGCTTGACGGCTTAGTATCTTGATTTTTGTAGGCAAGGCGTATAATTTCATCAATCCAAAGGGGATTAAAATGACAAAACAAGTGTTTCAAACGACTTTTGCGGGTCGTGAGTTAATCGTAGAGACTGGTCAGGTTGCTAAGCAAGCAAATGGCTCTGTTGTTGTACGTTACGGTGAGTCAACTGTCTTGACTGCTGCCGTTATGTCTAAGAAAATGGCAACTGGAGATTTCTTCCCTCTTCAAGTCAACTACGAAGAAAAAATGTATGCGGCTGGGAAGTTTCCTGGTGGCTTTATGAAACGTGAAGGACGTCCTTCAACGGATGCGACATTGACAGCGCGTTTGATTGACCGTCCAATCCGTCCTATGTTTGCGGAAGGTTTCCGTAATGAAGTTCAAGTCATCAATACAGTACTTTCTTATGATGAAAATGCTTCTGCACCAATGGCTGCTATGTTTGGTTCATCCTTGGCACTTTCTATCTCAGATATTCCATTTGACGGACCAATCGCTGGGGTACAGGTGGGTTATGTCGATGGTCAAATCATCATCAACCCTAGTCAAGAACAGGCAGAGCAGTCGCTTCTTGAATTGACAGTAGCTGGTACCAAACACGCTATCAACATGGTTGAGTCTGGTGCCAAAGAATTGTCAGAAGAAATCATGTTGGAAGCTCTTCTTAAAGGGCATGAAGCAGTCAAAGAATTGATTGCCTTCCAAGAAGAAATTGTTGCTGCTGTTGGTAAGGAAAAAGCAGAAGTGGAATTGCTTCATGTGGATGCGGACTTGCAAGCTGAAATCATCGCAGCCTACAACAGTGACCTCCAAAAAGCGGTTCAAGTAGAAGAAAAATTGGCTCGTGAAGCTGCAACTCAAGCAGTTAAGGACCAAGTTACTGCTGTTTACGAAGAAAAATATGCAGACCACGAAGAATTTGACCGTATCATGCGTGATGTGGCTGAAATTTTGGAACAAATGGAACACGCTGAAGTGCGCCGTTTGATTACAGAAGACAAGGTGCGTCCTGATGGTCGTAAAGTCGATGAAATCCGTCCTTTGGATGCGGTTGTTGACTTCTTACCACGTGTGCACGGTTCAGGTCTTTTCACTCGTGGACAAACTCAGGCCCTTTCAGTCTTGACCTTAGCTCCGATGGGTGAAACTCAAATCGTCGATGGTTTGGATCCTGAGTACAAGAAACGCTTTATGCACCACTATAACTTCCCTCAATACTCTGTAGGGGAAACTGGTCGTTATGGTGCGCCAGGTCGTCGTGAAATTGGTCACGGTGCCCTTGGTGAGCGTGCCCTTGCTCAAGTTTTGCCAAGTTTGGAAGAATTCCCATACGCTATCCGTCTGGTAGCAGAAGTTTTAGAATCAAATGGTTCTTCTTCTCAAGCCTCCATCTGTGCTGGAACGCTTGCTCTTATGGCTGGTGGTGTGCCAATCAAGGCACCAGTAGCTGGTATTGCCATGGGTCTCATCTCAGATGGAAATAACTACACTGTCTTGACAGATATCCAAGGTTTGGAAGACCACTTTGGAGACATGGACTTTAAGGTTGCAGGTACTCGTGACGGGATTACAGCCCTTCAGATGGATATCAAGATCCAAGGGATTACTGCAGAAATCTTGACTGAGGCCCTTGCTCAAGCTAAGAAAGCGCGTTTTGAAATCCTTGATGTGATTGAAGCAACCATTCCAGAAGTTCGTCCAGAATTGGCTCCAACTGCTCCGAAAATTGATACCATCAAGATTGATGTGGACAAGATCAAGATTGTCATTGGTAAAGGTGGAGAAACCATCGACAAGATTATCGCTGAAACAGGCGTTAAGATTGATATCGACGAAGAAGGAAATGTGTCTATCTACTCTAGCGACCAAGATGCCATCAACCGTGCCAAAGAAATTATTGCTGGTTTGGTTCGTGAAGCCAAAGTGGATGAAGTTTACCACGCGAAGGTTGTTCGTATCGAGAAATTTGGTGCCTTTGTCAACCTCTTTGATAAGACAGATGCACTTGTGCACATTTCTGAAATGGCTTGGACTCGTACCAACCGTGTAGAAGACTTGGTTGAAATCGGAGATGAAGTCGATGTTAAGGTTATCAAGATTGATGAAAAAGGCCGTATCGACGCCTCTATGAAGGCTCTTCTTCCTCGTCCGCCAAAACCTGAGCATGATGAAAAGGGTGAAAAGTCTGAGAGACCTCACCGCCCACGTCATCACAAGGACCATAAACCTAAGAAAGAATTTACAGAAACACCAAAAGATTCAGAATAAGAAAAGGAGAAATGTATGGGATGGTGGCGCGAAACCATTGATATCGTGAAAGAAAATGATCCAGCGGCCCGCACCACTTTGGAGGTTTTGCTGACTTATCCAGGTGTCAAGGCCTTGGCGGCCCACCGTCTCTCGCATTTTCTATGGAAGCATGGCTTCAAACTCCTGGCTCGTATGCACAGTCAGTTCTGGCGCTTTTGGACTCAGATTGAGATTCATCCGGGTGCTCAGATCGATTCAGGTGTCTTTATTGACCACGGTTCAGGCCTGGTAATTGGAGAGACAGCGATTGTTGAAAAAGGAGTTCTTCTCTATCACGGAGTGACTCTTGGTGGAACTGGTAAGGATGTTGGCAAACGCCATCCGACCGTTCGAAAGGGAGCTCTCATATCGGCTCATGCCCAAGTTATCGGGCCTGTAGAAATCGGTGAAAATGCCAAGGTCGGTGCAGCAGCAGTTGTTGTGGCAGACGTGCCTAGTGATGTGACGGTTGTCGGTATTCCGGCCAAGATTATCCGTGTTCATGGTAAGAAAGATGAGCCAATCATTCACGAAGTCGAAGAAAAACGAGAGTATTACGTCAATAAACTAGAGCAGGCTAAAGAAGCTAGCCACAGATCATCTGGGCTGTAAGATATTTCAATCTTTTAAAAGGTGATATTCGGCTGAGTAGGTCGTAAAGTAAAAGGGCGACTGTCAGCCCTTTTCTTGCATTTATTTGATTCTTCTTTTATTTTTAGAAAGGAGCAAGGGATTCCGAAGTGTAGAGATATTCGGACTGAAATTTAATTGAACTCTTAGTGATGAAACTAAGTGTTCTTGGATTTTGGCTTTCCTGACTATTATTTTATGATTAAAATCTATGACACCATGTCTCGTGATTTGCGAGAATTTGTCCCTATCGAGGACGGTAAGGTTAAGATGTATGTCTGTGGGCCAACCGTGTACAACTATATCCACGTGGGGAATGCTCGTTCGACGGTAGCTTTTGATACCATTCGTCGTTATTTTGAGTACCGTGGGTTTGAGGTTGCCTATATTTCCAATTTCACGGATGTGGATGATAAGATTATCAACCGTGCTAAGGAAGAAGGCATCACGCCTCAGGAGGTTGCGGACAAGTACATCGCTGCCTTTCGTGAGGATGTGACGGCCTTGGGTGTCAAACCTGCGACTCGCCATCCACGTGTAGTCGAGTTTATGGAGGGCATCATCCGCTTTGTGGAAGATTTGATTGAAAAAGGTTTTGCTTATGAGAGCCAAGGAGATGTCTATTTCCGTGTGGAAAAATCCCACAACTATGCTAAATTGGCTAATAAAACCTTGGAAGATTTGGAGATGGGTGCTTCAGGTCGTACTGATGAAGAAACAGCTCGCAAGGAAAATCCGGTAGACTTTGCTCTATGGAAATCTGCTAAACCAGGTGAGATTTCTTGGGACAGTCCTTGGGGGCCTGGTCGTCCGGGCTGGCATATCGAGTGTTCGGTCATGTCGACAGAAATTTTGGGGGATACTATTGATATCCATGGTGGTGGAGCTGATCTCGAATTTCCTCATCACACCAATGAAATTGCCCAGTCAGAAGCCAAAACAGGTAAGACTTTTGCTAACTACTGGATGCACAATGGCTTTGTCAATATCGACAATGTCAAGATGTCCAAGTCTTTGGGGAACTTTATCACCGTACACGATGCCCTCAAAACTCTTGACGGGCAAGTGCTTCGATTCTTCTTTGCGACTCAGCATTACCGTAAACCAATCAACTTTACGGAAAAAGCAGTGCGTGATGCAGAGACCAATCTCAAGTATCTGAAGAACACCTATGAGCAACCATTTTCTGGGACTGTAGATGCTCAAGAGTTACAGGACTTTAAAGACAAGTTTGTAGCTGCTATGGATGAGGATTTCAACTCTGCTAACGGTATCACAGTAGTCTTTGAAATGGCTAAATGGATCAACTCTGGCAACTATGATGCAAGTGTTAAGGAAGCTCTTGCGGATATGTTAGAAGTCTTTGGGATTGTCTTTGTTGAGGATGTTCTAGATGCAGAGATTGAAGCTTTAATCCAAAAACGCCAAGAAGCACGTGCCAATCGTGACTTTGCTACAGCGGACCAAATCCGTGACCAATTAGCGGCTCAAGGAATTAAGCTTCTTGACACCAAGGATGGAGTGAGGTGGACACGTGATTGATGTCAATCTCATTAACGGGATTGCGCTAGCATTTGAGGGAGATGCGGTTTATTCCATGTATATTCGTCGCCACCTTATTCTCAAAGGCATGACCAAACCCAATAAACTCCACCAAGAGGCCACTAAGTATGTATCTGCCAAGGCTCAGGCTCGCCTGATTGCCCTCATGTTGGAAGAGCAAGTCCTGACGGAAAAAGAAGAAGAAATCTATAAACGTGGTCGCAATACCAATAGCCACACAAAGGCTAAAAATGCTGATGTGGTGACTTACCGTATGTCCACAGGTTTTGAAGCCGTGATGGGTTATCTCCATATGACTGAAAATCTGGAACGTCTTGAAAGCTTGATTTCTTGGTGCATCCAAAAAGTGGAGGGCTAGGATATGATTGCAAAGGAATTACAAGACTGGTTTCCTGAGGCTCAGATTTTAGACCAACCTGTTGAGAAAGAGGGATATCTTACTCTTCCTTTAGCTTCTCAGCAGTGGATTTTGCTGGAGGAAGCTGATCTCAGTGAGCGTGAAAAGCAGTTGATTGCCCTTTTGACCCAGCAGGAGCAGGCTAGTTCTCTCAATCCTTGGTATCCCTATCTGATTGAGGGAAAGGGGCAGGCACCGCAAGCTTTCAAAAAGATTCAGCTGGTTTATTGCCATCTTTCCTATTTTCAACAGGAAAATCTGGCCTCTTGGCTGGATATGATGCGGACTCTTTTTCCCAACTGTCAGACGGTGCTTCAGGTCGGAGCTCAGGATTATGTTTTCGTGCTTCAACAAGATAAATATTCCTCTGTACGAGCTATTTTAAGTGATACAATTGAAGCGGTTGAGTATGACTTTGGACTTCGTCTGTCTATTATGTTAGGCCAGGTTTGGTCTCAGACAGGACATCAAGCCCTATCCGACTTGATCAAAGCGGAGCGGGATTTGTTCAAGACTTGGTGGCGTCAGGGTCATCAAGGTGTTCACACCTTTTCACAACTCTATCTTTGGAGTATGGGGGAAAGGATTGTGGACCTGAGGGTCATTAAAGAATGCCTGCACCAGATGATTTTGGACCAGGATCAGATTCAGGAAATCGTTCTCTCCCTTTGGGAAAACAGTGCCGTTCTGACTAAAACAGCCCAGCAACTCTATCTGCACCGCAATTCTCTCCAATACAAGATTGATAAATGGGAAGAATTGACAGGGCTACAGTTGAAAGAATTGACTGACCTGACCTTGTGTTATCAGTTGATTTTACCAGATATTCTCTAAAGTTTTGTGCAAGTTGCACAGAACTTTTTTATTTTTTTGGTCACCTTGCCATAGAAATGTAAAGCGTTTTCATCTATAATAAAACTATCAAAAGACAAAAGGAGTTCACCTCATGGTAGAATTGAATCTTAAAAATATTTACAAAAAATATCCAAACAGCGAACACTACTCAGTTGAAGACTTCAACTTGGACATCAAAGACAAAGAATTTATCGTTTTCGTAGGTCCTTCAGGATGTGGTAAATCAACAACTCTTCGTATGATTGCTGGTCTTGAAGACATCACAGAAGGTACTGCATCTATCGATGGCGTGGTTGTCAACGACGTAGCTCCAAAAGACCGTGACATCGCCATGGTATTCCAAAACTACGCTCTTTACCCACACATGACTGTGTATGATAACATGGCTTTCGGTTTGAAATTGCGTAAATACAGCAAGGAAGATATCGACAAACGTGTTCAAGAAGCAGCTGAAATCCTTGGATTGAAAGAGTTCTTGGAACGTAAACCAGCTGACCTTTCAGGTGGTCAACGTCAACGTGTTGCCATGGGTCGTGCTATCGTCCGTGATGCAAAAGTATTCTTGATGGACGAACCTTTGTCAAACTTGGATGCCAAACTTCGTGTATCAATGCGTGCTGAAATTGCGAAAATTCACCGTCGTATCGGAGCTACAACTATCTACGTAACTCACGACCAAACAGAAGCGATGACACTTGCGGACCGTATCGTTATCATGTCAGCAACTAAGAACCCTGCTGGTACAGGTACTATCGGACGTGTTGAACAAATCGGAACTCCTCAAGAAGTTTACAAAAACCCAGTTAATAAATTCGTTGCAGGATTCATCGGAAGCCCAGCAATGAACTTCATCAACGTGAAATTGGTTGGTAGCGAAATTATTTCTGACGGTTTCCGCTTGAAAGTTCCAGAAGGAGCATTGAAAGTTCTTCGTGAAAAAGGCTACGAAGGAAAAGAATTGATCTTCGGTATCCGTCCAGAAGATGTAAATGCAGAACCTGCTTTCCTTGAAACATTCCCAGAATCAGTTGTTAAAGCAACTATCTCCGTATCAGAATTACTTGGTTCAGAATCTCACCTTTACTGCCAAGTTGGTAAAGACGAATTTGTTGCCAAAGTGGATGCTCGTGACTACTTGCAAACAGGTGCAACAGTTGAACTTGGATTTGACTTGAACAAAGCACACTTCTTCGATGTAGAAACTGAAAGAACAGTTTACTAAGCAAATGAAATGTCAAAACACTGCTAGAGAAATCTGGCAGTGTTTTTGAGTGTTTGCGTAGAAAAACTCTCCAATGTCCTTGGAGAGCTAATTTGTTATTCTGCAGCTTGTTGCCAACGTTTTGCTAGCATATGAGATAGGCTAGAAATGGCTAGGTTAAGGCTGAAGTAGATGAGGGCAATCAGGATATAAAGACTAAACACTTGCTCTGGTTCGAAATAACGGCCCATGAGAATTTGGCTAGCTCCAAAGAGCTCTTGTAGGGCGATAACAGAGTAGAGAAGACTGGTATCCTTAATCACGGTTACAAACTGAGAAATGATGGCTGGCAGCATTTTACGGATTGCTTGTGGGAGAATGATGTGGTAGAGGATTTGCGCAGAGGTAAAACCTTGCGACATTCCTGCTTCGTACTGCCCCTTGTCTACGGCATTGAGTCCGCCTCGAATAATCTCAGCTAGGGCCGCTGATGTAAAGAGAGTAAAGGCAGTGATTCCTGCTGGAGTGGACTTCATCTTGAAAACTAAAAAGATAGTAAAAATCCAGAGGAGGTTGGGAACGTTGCGCACAAACTCGATATAAATGCTGGAAATAATGCGCAAGATAGGATTTTTGCCATTTCTCATGACAGCTAGCACCGTACCGATAAGGGTAGAGAGGACGATGGCAATCAGAGAAATATAGAGGGTCAAGCTAAATCCTTTAAAGATAAAGATTAGGTTATCTGGGGTCAAAACTTCTAAAATGGATTCCATAGTAACCTCCTAAAGCGAATAGGCTTTTTTGTTAGCTTGCTCCATCTTGCGACCAAACTGGGCAACAGGGAAGCAAAGAGCAAAGTAGAGAAGGGCAGCACCTAGAAAGGCTGGAATGTAGTTTCCGTTAAGTGCCGACCAAGACTTGGTCACAAACATCAAGTCCACTCCAGAGATGATAGCGACTGTAGAGGTGTTTTTGATGAGGTTGACGATTTGGTTGGTCAAAGGAGGGAGAATGATACGAAAGGCCTGAGGCAAGATAATCAAGCGCATAGCACTGATATAAGTAAAACCTTGCGACAAGGCGGCTTCCATTTGACCGCTAGGAATAGACTGAATGCCTGAGCGAATAACCTCGGCGATATAGGCGCCGTGATAGAGTCCCACGCAGAGAACAGCCGTCCAATAAATCGGAATCATGATGATATGGTCACTGATAAGTGGTAGACCATAAAAAACGATAACAAACTGCACCAAGAGGGGAGTGTTTTGGTAAAACTCCACAAAGATACGAGCTAAAATACGCAAAATTGGACGTTTGCTGGTTGACATGGCTCCAAAGAAGATGCCTAAAACCATGGCGAGGATAAAGGATCCGATAGCTAGAGCAAGGGTGAAGAGGAAACCATTGAAAAATTGTCCAAAATCCTGAAAATAGGCTGTCCAAGATGATAAATCTGTCATAGGGTGTCCTCCTTAATCTGCGGTATGGCTAGATGGTTTGAGCTTGTAACGGTCATAGAGTTTTTGCAAACTACCATCCTTGCTCCATTTAGTGACTAAGTTATCAAGATAGTCGTTGAGTTCAGTGTTTGATTTCTTGGTGACGATACCGTAGTCAGATGGCTTGAAACTATCTTCTAGTAGTTCTGTCCGCTTACTGATGTAGCCAGATAGGATAGAACGGTCAACGGAAAAGGCATCGATACGGTGAGCGTGAAGGGAAGTAATCAATTCTGGGTAGGAACCAAGTTCGACGAATTTAAAGGTTAAGCCTTTCTTTTTACCCAGTTCAGTAATCAGGCGTTGGGTGATGGAACCTTGGGCAACTCCGATGGTTTTTCCGTTTAAGTCCTCAATGCTTTTGATTTTGGTAGACTTATTGACCAAAAAGCCAGATGCGTCCGTGTAGTAGGGACTGGTAAAGTTGTAGAGTTTTTTGCGTTCGTCTGTGATGGTAAAGGTAGCGATATCCATATCGACCTGTTCATTGTCTAGAAGGGGTCCGCGAGTTTGTGCTGTAACTGGTACATAACGAACCTTGACCTTGAGCTCATCAGCTACCATCTTGGCCAAGTCAGTTTCGATACCAGAATAGGTCCCTGTCTTGGGATCCTTGTAGCCGAAGTTGGGAACGTCTTGTTTCACACCGACAACCAGCTCGCCTCTCTTTTGAATGTCTGCGACACTGGTATCAGCCTGAACTGGTTTTGCAGCAGCAAGGCCGAAAAGGCTAATCAATAATGCGGATAGAAAGAATTTCTTTTTCATAGGTGCCTCCTTATTTGACTTTGTCACTTTCGTGGTTGATGATTTTACTGAGGAATTGTTGGGCACGAGGTTCGCTTGGATTATCGAAAAAGTCATCAACATCTGTCGTATCCACCAAAACTTCTCCGTCAGCCATAAAGATGATGCGGTCAGCAACTTCACGGGCAAAGCCCATTTCATGGGTCACGACAATCATATTCATACCATCGTGGGCCAATTTTTGCATAACCGTTAGAACATCGCCGATGGTTTCAGGATCAAGAGCAGATGTTGGCTCATCAAAGAGGAGGAGTTCCGGATGCATAGCGAGTCCACGTGCGATGGCAATCCGTTGTTTTTGTCCACCAGAAAGCATGGCTGGATAAGAATCTTTCTTGTCCCACATATTTACAAATTCCAGATATTTTTGGGCTGTTTTTTCAGCTTCTTTTTTATCAATTCCTAGAACTTTTATGGGTGCGAGTGTTACGTTTTCTAACACTGTTTTGTGTGGATAGAGGTTGAAATGCTGGAAAACCATACCGACTTCCTTGCGAAGCGGTACTAAATCTTTCTGGCTGGCACCAGCAACTTGGTGACCATTTACTAGAAGACTTCCCTTGTCGACAGCCTCTAAACCATTGATGGTGCGGATAAGAGTGGATTTCCCAGAACCAGATGGTCCGAGTAGGACAACGACTTGCCCTTTTTCAAAACGGAGATTGATGTCGCGGAGTGCATGGTAGTCTCCGTAATATTTTTCGACGTGTTCAAATTCTACTAAAGCCATAATGAATCTCCTTTGTGTTAGATTTTATAACATGATTCTACACCAAAAGATTTGTCTTGTCAAATCATATCTGAAAAAATTCACTAAAATTTTATAAAAAAGCAATCTGGATAGAGAAAACGACTAAATCATGTTATAATGAAGCAATAGAATTCTTAGAAAGAGTGGATGTCTTTTTGATAACACCTACTTATGAATGGCAGTTTGCCCCGCAAGTAGAAGATGCGGATTTTACAAAGATAGCCAAGAAGGCTGGGCTGGGTCCTGAGGTGGCTCGGTTATTATTTGAGAGAGGGATTCAGAACCAAGAAAGTCTGAAGAAGTTTTTAGAACCTTCCTTGGAGGACTTGCATGACCCTTATCTACTCCATGATATGGATAAGGCAGTGGAACGGATTCGTCAGGCCATTGAAGAAGGGGAAAATATCCTCGTTTACGGTGATTATGATGCGGATGGTATGACTTCGGCTTCTATTGTTAAGGAAAGTTTGGAACAGCTTGGCGCCGAATGCCGTGTTTACTTGCCTAATCGCTTTACTGATGGCTATGGACCTAATGCCAGTGTTTACAAATATTTTATCGAGCAAGAAGGAATTTCCTTGATTGTGACAGTGGATAATGGAGTTGCTGGTCATGAGGCTATTGAATTGGCCCAGTCTATGGGAGTAGATGTCATTGTGACTGACCACCATTCTATGCCTGAAACCTTACCAGATGCCTATGCTATTGTCCATCCTGAACATCCTGATGCGGACTATCCTTTCAAATATTTGGCTGGTTGTGGAGTGGCCTTCAAGCTGGCTTGTGCCCTTTTAGAAGAAGTGCAAGTGGAACTACTGGATTTGGTTGCAATCGGAACCATTGCAGATATGGTGAGTCTGACGGATGAAAATCGTATCTTGGTTCAGTATGGTCTGGAAATGTTGGGGCATACTCAGCGTATTGGCCTACAAGAAATGCTGGACATAGCTGGGATTGCTGCTAATGAAGTGACAGAAGAGACAGTCGGTTTCCAGATTGCCCCTCGTTTGAATGCTTTGGGCCGTTTGGATGATCCCAATCCTGCCATTGATTTGCTGACTGGGTTTGATGATGAGGAAGCGCATGAGATTGCTCTCATGATTCACCAGAAAAACGAAGAGCGCAAGGAAATCGTCCAGTCTATCTATGAAGAAGCCAAGACCATGGTGGATCCTGAGAAGAAGGTCCAAGTCTTGGCTAAGGAAGGCTGGAATCCTGGGGTTCTGGGAATCGTCGCTGGTCGTTTGTTGGAAGAACTAGGGCAGACAGTCATCGTTCTCAATATAGAGAACGGTTGTGCCAAGGGTAGTGCTCGTAGTGTGGAAGCGGTCGATATTTTTGAAGCCCTTGATTCCCATCGCGACCTCTTTATCGCATTTGGCGGTCATGCTGGCGCAGCAGGGATGACGCTAGAAGTTGAGAAACTCTCAGATTTATCTCAGGTCTTGGAAGACTATGTCCGTGAAAAAGGAGCGGATGCTGCTGGCAAGAACAAGTTAAATTTAGATGAAGAACTGGATTTGGAGACACTTAGCTTGGAAACGGTCAAAAGTTTTGAACGTTTGGCACCTTTTGGCATGGACAATCAGAAACCTGTCTTTTATATCAAGGATTTTCAGGTCGAAAGTGCCCGTACTATGGGGGCAGGCAATGCCCATCTCAAGTTGAAAATTTCCAAAGGTGAAGCGAGTTTTGAAGTGGTAGCCTTTGGCCAAGGTAGATGGGCAACAGAGTTTTCTCAAACCAAGAATCTAGAGCTGGCAGTCAAATTGTCTGTCAACCAATGGAATGGCCAAACTGCCCTCCAGTTGATGATGGTGGATGCGCGTGTGGAGGGTGTTCAACTTTTTAACATCCGTGGGAAGAATGCAGTCTTGCCAGAAGGAGTTCCAGTCTTGGATTTTGCTGGAGAACTGCCAAATCTGGCGGATAGTGAAGCTGTTATCGTAAAAACCGTTCCTGAGGATATTACTCAGCTGAAGACCATTTTTCAGGAACAAAATTTCTCTGCTGTCTATTTCAAGAATGATATTGATAAGACCTACTATCTGACAGGGTATGGGACTAGAGAACAGTTTGCAAAATTGTACAAGACCATCTACCAGTTCCCAGAGTTTGATATTCGCTACAAACTGAAGGATTTGGCTGCCTATCTCAATATTCAACAAATCTTGCTGGTCAAGATGATTCAAGTATTTGAAGAGCTAGGCTTTGTGATGATTAAAGATGGAGTCATGACAGTCAATAAAGAGGCGCCAAAGCGGGAAATCGGAGAAAGTCAGATTTACCAAAATCTCAAACAAACCGTCAAAGACCAAGAAATGATGGCGCTGGGTACCGTGCAAGAAATTTATGACTTTTTAATGGAAAAAGAGTAGATCATAGGAAAGAGTTGGGAAACCAGCTCTTTTTTGAAAACAAATCTTCATTTTGAAAATCATTAAAAAAATGGTATAATGGTAGGAAAAGATTCGGCTAAAAGTAGTGCTTTTAGAATAAGAGGGCAAGCAACCCTATAATCAAGATAAACTAAGCTTTCGGAGGAAAAATGAGTAATATCAGTTTAACAACACTTGGTGGTGTACGTGAAAACGGGAAAAATATGTATATCGCTGAAATCGATGGGTCTATTTTCGTTTTGGATGCAGGTCTGAAATATCCTGAAAATGAACAACTAGGAGTGGATGTGGTCATTCCCAATATGGACTACCTTTTTGAAAATAGCGATCGTATCGCTGGGGTCTTCTTGACCCACGGCCATGCGGATGCCATTGGTGCTCTGCCTTATCTCTTGGCTGAAGCCAAGGTACCTGTATTTGGGTCTGAGCTGACCATTGAGTTGGCCAAACTCTTTGTCAAAGGAAATGACACAGTTAAGAAATTTAATGATTTCCATGTCATTGATGAGGATACGGAGATAGATTTTGGAGGGACTGTAGTGTCCTTCTTCCGTACGACCCACTCTATCCCAGAAAGTCTGGGTGTTGTCTTGAAGACAGCTGAAGGTAGTATCGTTTATACAGGTGATTTCAAATTTGACCAGACAGCTAGTGAATCCTATGCGACAGACTTTGCTCGTTTGGCAGAAATCGGTCGTGATGGAGTTCTAGCTCTTCTTAGCGATTCAGCCAATGCGGACAGTAATATCCAAGTGGCTAGCGAAAGTGAAGTTGGGGACGAGATCACTCAAACCATTTCGGACTGGGATGGTCGTATCATTGTTGCAGCAGTAGCCAGTAACCTCTCTCGTATCCAGCAGGTGTTTGACGCTGCGGATGCAACAGGCCGTCGTGTGGTCTTGACAGGATTCGATATTGAAAATATCGTCCGCACTGCTATTCGTCTTAAGAAATTGTCTCTAGCTAACGAAAGTCTTTTGATTAAACCAAAAGATATGTCTCGTTTTGAGGACCATGAGTTGATTATTCTTGAGACAGGCCGTATGGGTGAGCCTATCAACGGTCTTCGCAAGATGTCGATTGGTCGTCACCGTTATGTGGAAATTAAGGATGGTGACTTGGTCTATATCGTAACGACTCCGTCTATCGCCAAAGAGGCGGTCATGGCGCGTGTGGAGAACATGATTTACCAAGCTGGCGGGGTTGTCAAACTGATCACTCAAAGCTTGCGTGTGTCAGGTCACGGAAATGCGCGTGATTTGCAGTTGATGATTAACCTCTTGCAACCCAAGTATCTCTTCCCAATTCAAGGAGAATACCGTGAGTTGGATGCTCATGCTAAGGCTGCTATGGCAGTAGGTATGTTGCCAGAACGCATTTTCATCCCTAAAAAGGGAACAAGCATGGCTTATGAGAATGGCGATTTTGTCCCAGCTGGCGCGGTTTCGGCAGGGGATGTCTTGATTGACGGGAATGCCATTGGTGATGTTGGTAATGTGGTTCTTCGTGACCGTAAGGTCTTGTCAGAAGATGGAATTTTCATCGTCGCAATCACCGTTAACCGTCGTGAGAAGAAAATTGTGGCCAAGGCTCGTGTTCACACGCGTGGATTTGTTTATCTCAAGAAGAGCCGTGATATTCTCCGTGAAAGTTCAGAATTGATTAATCAGACGGTAGAAGACTATCTTCAAGGAGATGACTTTGACTGGGCAGATCTTAAAGGGAAGGTTCGTGATAATCTGACCAAGTATCTCTTTGATCAAACTAAGCGTCGTCCAGCTATTTTACCAGTAGTCATGGAAGCAAAATAAGCGATGAAATAAACGGAGAGAAAGTCGAATTTCGGCTTTTTCTTATAGAAAAATAGAGGAAAAATTATGGCAGTAATGAAAATCGAGTATTACTCACAAGTTTTGGATATGGAGTGGGGAGTGAATGTCCTCTATCCTGATGCTAATCGAGTGGAAGAACCAGATTGTAAAGACATTCCAGTCTTGTACCTCTTGCACGGAATGTCTGGCAATCATAATAGTTGGCTCAAGCGGACCAATGTAGAACGCTTGCTTCGAGGCACTAATCTCATTGTCGTCATGCCCAATACCAGCAACGGTTGGTATACCGATACCCAGTATGGTTTTGACTATTACACAGCTCTAGCAGAGGAATTGCCACAGGTTTTGAAACGCTTCTTCCCTAACATGACCAGCAAGCGTGAAAAGGCCTTTATCGCTGGTCTCTCTATGGGAGGCTACGGCTGCTTTAAACTGGCTCTTGCAACAAATCGTTTTTCTCATGCAGCTAGTTTTTCAGGTGCCCTTAGCTTTCAAGATTTTTCTCCTGAGAGCCAAGATTTGGGAACACCAGCTTATTGGAGAGGTGTGTTTGGGGAGATTAAAGATTGGACAGCTAGCCCCTATTCTCTTGAAAGTTTGGCTAAAAAATCAGATAAACAGACCAAGCTTTGGGCTTGGTGTGGCGAGCAGGATTTCTTGTATAAAGCCAATAATCTGGCAGTGAATAATCTCAAAAAACTTGGATTTGATGTGACCTATAGCCATAGCGCTGGAACTCACGAATGGTACTATTGGGAAAAACAATTGGAACGGTTTCTAGCAACTCTGCCAATCGATTTCAAATTAGAAGAGAGATTAAGCTAGTTTAGTTTGTATTACTCTTTCAATAACCATGTCTTCTATGGAATAGAAACTAAAATATGTTTTTACTAGACTTTCTAAACAAAAATAGTAGAATAGTAGTTAAATTCTATTATTGTTGGAAAGAGAGTAAGAGATGTATCGTTATCAAATTGGCATTCCCACATTAGAATATGATCAGTTTGTTAAAGAACATGAATTAGTCAATGTATTACAAAGTAGTGCTTGGGAAGAGGTTAAGTCTGATTGGCAACATGAAAAGTTTGGCGCCTACCGAGGAGATAAATTACTGGCTACAGCTAGTATTTTGATTAAAACTCTTCCTCTAGGCTATAGAATGTTTTATATCCCAAGAGGTCCTGTATTAGATTATAAGGATGCTGAACTCTTGAACTTTGTTCTTCAATCCATTAAGTCCTATGCTCGAAGCAAGAGAGCGATTTTTGTGATTTTTGACCCAAGTATTTGCCTATCGCAAAGTTCAATCAAGCATGAAAAAATAGAATATCCTGAAAATATGGCTATTATTGAAAATTTGCAAAGAATGGGAGTAAGGTGGTCAGGAAAGACCGATGGAATGGGAGATACCATTCAGCCTCGTATTCAGGCAAAAGTATACAAGGAAAATTTTACAGAAGATAAACTTTGCAAGTCAACAAAACAAGCTATTCGATCCGCTCGAAATAAGGGTGTAGAGATTCAGATTGGTAGAGATGAATTGTTAGAATCTTTCTCGTTTTTGATGAAAAAAACTGAGAAGCGAAAAGATATCCATTTGAGGAATGAAGCCTATTATAAAAAATTGTTAGATAATTTTAAGGACAAGGCCTACATAACGCTGGCTACTCTGGATATCGCTAAGCGTTTACGAGAATTAGAAGAACAGTTAGCGAAAAACTTAGCGTTGGAAGAGGCGTTTACTGAGTCGACTCGAACTTCAAAAGTAGAAGCCCAGAAGAAGGAAAAAGAGCGTTTGGTAGAAGAAAGAGATTTCTTGCAGAGATATCTGAATGAAGAAAAATCAAACATTCCTTTAGCAGCTACTTTGAGTTTGGAATTTGGTAATACCTCTGTTAATCTATATGCTGGTATGGATGATGCTTTTAAACGTTATAATGCACCAATTTTAACTTGGTATGAAACAGCTCGCTATGCCTTTGAGCGAGGTATGGTGTGGCAAAATTTAGGTGGTGTTGAAAACTCTCTCAATGGTGGACTTTACCATTTTAAGGAAAAATTTAATCCAACGATTGAAGAATACTTGGGTGAGTTTACAATGCCCACCCATCCTCTTTATTCTCTGTTAAGAATCGCTCTTGATTTTCGCAAGGCATTAAGAACAAAACATCATAGAAGGTAAGTACATGGCATTAATTACACTCACAAAAGAAGAATTTCAAGCTTATTCTGATCAGGTCTCTTCTCGTTCTTTTATGCAATCTGTCCAGATGGGGGACTTGTTAGAAAAAAGAGGGGCTCGAATTGTTTATCTTGCATTGAAACAAGAAGGAGAAATTCAAGTTGCAGCTCTGGTTTATAGCTTGCCCATGCTGGGTGGCCTACATATGGAGATCAATTCGGGGCCGATTTATACCCAACAAGATGCTCTCCCAGTTTTTTATGCGGAGTTAAAAGAATATGCCAAGCAAAATGGTGTATTAGAGTTGCTTGTAAAACCTTATGAAACTTATCAAACTTTTGATGGTGAAGGTAATCCAATAGATGCTGAGAAAAAAAGTATTATTCAAGATTTGACTGATTTAGGTTATCAATTTGATGGTTTAAAAACAGGTTACCCAGGTGGAGAACCGGATTGGTTATATTGTAAAGATTTGAATGAGCTAACTGAAAAGACCTTGCTTAACAGTTTTAGTAAAAAGGGGAAAGCTTTGGTGAAAAAGGCTGATACATTTGGTATTCAGTTGAAAAAATTAAATCGTGAAGAACTTTCAATTTTTAAAGATATAACAAAAACAACCTCTGAACGTCGAGAATATAGTGATAAAAGTTTAGAATATTATGAGCATTTTTATGACTCTTTTGGAGAAAAAGCCGAGTTTGTAATTGCTATTCTAAATTTAGGAGAATATATACAAAATTTAATACATAAGCAAAAAGAATTATCTGAAAAAATAGCTACCTCACTACTCTTATTAGAACAATATCCAGATTCTGCACAAAAGAAAAAAGAACACAAAGAATTGGCTAGGCAGTATGAAAGCTTTGAAGTTCGAAAAGCAGAAGCACGAGAGTTGATTGAAAAATATGGAGAGAAAGATCTTGTCTTAGCAGGTAGTTTATTTATTTATATGCCTCAAGAAACGACCTATCTTTTTAGTGGTTCCTATACCGAGTTTAATAAATTTTATGCACCAGCTTTGCTTCAGAAATATGTTATGTTGGAAAGCATAAAACGTGGGATACCTAAATACAACTTCCTAGGTATTCAAGGGATTTTTGATGGTAGTGATGGTGTTTTACGTTTTAAACAAAATTTTAATGGTTATATTGTACGTAAAGCAGGAACTTTCCGTTATTATCCATCTCCCATAAAATATAAAGCTATTCAGTTACTTAAAAAAATATTAGGACGCTAAGATAAGAAAATCGGTCTTTAGCTTTCTTTCAGCTTGTTTTAGTAAAATAGTCTTTATTTGCTAGAAAGGTGGAGGGACATGCGCTGGATTTTTCGTTTGATAGGGGCTTTCTTTTGTTTTGTGTGGCGTTTGTTTTGGCGTCTAGTTTGGATAGCTTTTCTTTTGTGTGCTTTTGCTTTTGGACTTCTCTGGTATCTGAACGGGGATTTTCAAGGAGCGCTAAAGCAAGCAGAACGGTCAGTAAAGATTGGTCAACAAAGTATCGACCAGTGGGAAAAAACAGGGCAACTGCCTAAGTTGAACCAGACAGATAGCCACCAACACTCTGAAGGAAGGTGGCCACAGGCTTCAGCTCGTATTTACCTAGATCCCCAGATGGATTCACGCTTTCAAGAGGCTTATGTGGAAGCAATCCAGAATTGGAATCAAACGGGTGCTTTTAACTTTGAACTTGTCACTGAAGCCAGCAAGGCAGATATCTTGGCTACTGAGATGAACGACGGAAACACTCCTGTGGCAGGAGAAGCGGAAAGTCAGACCAATCTCTTAACGGGGCAATTCTTGTCTGTGACGGTGCGGTTGAATCACTATTATCTGTCCAATCCTAACTATGGTTATTCCTATGAGCGCATTGTCCATACAGCAGAACATGAGTTGGGTCATGCGATTGGCTTGGACCATACAGATGAAAAGTCTGTCATGCAACCTGCAGGTTCCTTTTATGGCATCCAGGAAGAGGATGTTGAAAGACTTCGAAAATTATATGAGACTAGTGAGTAGGGAACAATCTTTCCCTACTTTTTTGCTATAATGGAACTATGAATAACTTGATTAAATCAAAACTAGAACTCTTGCCAACCAGCCCTGGTTGCTACATTCACAAGGATAAAAACGGTACGATTATCTATGTAGGAAAGGCTAAAAATCTGCGTAATCGCGTGAGGTCTTATTTCCGCGGAAGTCATGATACCAAAACAGAGGCTCTGGTATCTGAAATTGTGGATTTTGAATTTATCGTTACGGAGTCTAATATTGAAGCGCTTCTCCTAGAAATTAATCTGATTAAGGAAAATAAGCCTAAATACAATATCATGCTCAAGGATGATAAGTCCTATCCTTTTATCAAAATTACCAATGAACGCTATCCTCGTTTAATTATTACCCGACAGGTCAAGAAGGACGGAGGTCTTTATTTTGGACCTTATCCAGATGTGGGAGCAGCCAATGAAATTAAGCGACTACTGGATCGGATTTTCCCTTTTCGCAAGTGTACCAATCCACCGTCTAAGGTCTGTTTTTACTACCATATCGGCCAATGTATGGCCCACACCATCTGTAAAAAAGATGAGTCCTATTTCAAGTCTATGGCCCAGGAGGTTTCTGACTTTCTAAAAGGGCAGGATGATAAAATAATCGATGACCTAAAGGGCAAAATGGCAGCTGCAGCCCAGTCTATGGAGTTTGAACGTGCGGCAGAATACCGTGACCTGATTCAGGCTATTGGAACACTTCGAACCAAGCAACGGGTCATGGCCAAGGATCTCCAAAATCGGGATGTCTTTGGCTACTATGTGGACAAGGGATGGATGTGTGTTCAGGTTTTCTTTGTTCGTCAGGGTAAGCTTATTGAGCGCGATGTCAATCTTTTCCCTTATTATAATGATCCGGATGAGGACTTTCTAACCTATGTAGGACAATTCTATCAAGAAAAATCTCATCTAGTTCCCAATGAGGTACTGATTCCGCAGGATATTGACGAAGAAGCGGTCAATGTCTTGGTGGATACCAAGATTGTCAAGCCCCAGCGTGGAGAGAAAAAGCAGCTGGTCAATCTGGCTATAAAGAATGCTCGAGTTAGCCTAGAGCAGAAATTCAACCTGCTAGAGAAATCTGTCGAAAAGACACAAGGAGCTATTGAAAATCTAGGTCGTTTGCTTCAAATACCGACCCCAGTCCGCATCGAATCCTTCGATAACTCTAATATCATGGGGACCAGTCCTGTTTCAGCCATGGTTGTCTTTGTCAACGGAAAACCTAGTAAGAAGGATTACCGTAAGTATAAAATCAAGACCGTAGTCGGGCCAGACGACTATGCCAGTATGAGAGAAGTCATTCGCAGGCGCTATGGTCGAGTTCAACGTGACGGTTTGACTCCTCCAGATTTGATTGTCATCGATGGGGGACAAGGTCAAGTCAATATCGCCAAACAAGTCATACAAGAGGAACTGGGTTTGGATATCCCCATTGCAGGTCTGCAAAAGAATGATAAGCACCAAACCCATGAATTGCTCTTTGGAGATCCGCTTGAGTTGGTGGAGTTATCTCGAAATTCTCAGGAATTTTTCCTCCTCCAACGCATTCAAGATGAGGTGCACCGCTTTGCTATCGCTTTCCACCGCCAACTGCGCTCCAAAAATTCCTTTTCATCACAACTAGATGGAATTGAAGGGCTGGGGCCTAAACGTAAGCAAAATATCATGAAGCATTTCAAGTCTCTGACTAAAATCAAGGAAGCTAGTGTGGATGAGATTGTCGAAGTTGGGGTGCCAAGAGCAGTAGCAGAGGCTGTGCAAATAAAGTTGAACCCGCAGGAAGAAGAGGAATTAGCTCAAGTAGCGGAAAAACAAGTAGATTACCAAACAGAAGGAGAACACAATGAATCATAAAATCGCAATTTTATCAGATATTCATGGCAATACAACTGCCCTAGAAGCAGTGATTGCAGATGCTAAAAACCAAGGAGTCAGTGAATACTGGCTTCTGGGAGATATTTTTCTTCCCGGTCCTGGTGCAAATGACTTGGTCGCTCTGTTAAAGGACCTTCCTATCACAGCCAGTGTTCGAGGCAATTGGGATGATTGTGTCCTGGAGGCCTTGGATGGTGAATATGGTTTGGAACATCCACAAGAAATCCAATCAATGCGAATGACCCAGTTTTTGATGGAGCGAATGAATCCTGCAACGATTGTCTGGCTACGAAGCTTGCCTTTGCTGGAAAAGAAAGAAGTTGAAGGATTGCGCTTTTCTATCTCTCATAATTTGCCAAATAAGAACTATGGTGGTGACTTGCTAGTTGAGAATGATACAGAGAAATTTGACCAACTGCTAGATGATGAAGTTGACGTGGCAGTATATGGTCATGTTCACAAGCAGTTGCTTCGTTATGGCAGTCAAGGGCAACAAATCATCAATCCAGGGTCGATTGGCATGCCCTATTTTAATTGGGAGGCGTTAAAAAATCACCGTGCCCAGTATGTCGTGATAGAGGTTGAAGATGGGGAATTGATAAATATCCTATTTCGTAAAGTCGCTTATGACTATGAAGCGGAGTTGGAATTGGCCAAGTCCAAGGGACTTCCCTTTATCGAAATGTATGAAGAGTTGCGAAGAGAAGACAACTATCAGGGGCACAATCTGGAACTATTAGCAAGCTTAATAGAAAAGCATGGGTATGTAGAAGATGTGAAGAATTTTTTTGATTTTTTGTAAGAGTTTCCTAAAATAACCGATGTAAACTAAAAAAACGATTGACTCGTCCAATCGTTTTTAATATATCTTACTGTAACTGAGATTGATCTGGAAGGTAAGAGCCACCTAGATAGGTATTGCTGAGTTTTTCGAGTGTTCCATCTTGATAGAGTTCTTTGAGTGCTTTATCAAATTGCTCTTTAAACTCTTTCTGGTCGCTTGAGAAAACGATATAGTTGTTGGGGCTATCGGCAGAAGGTAAATCAACGACTGAGAGGTCTAAGCCACGGTCCTTGATAATCTTTTGAACGGATACCTTGTCAAAAACTAGGAAATCAAACTCTCCGTTAGCAAGGTCTAGGATTCGTTTGCCGATATCTTCACCAGAAAAATCTATAGTAGCAGGATTATCAGTGTGTTTCTGATTCCAGTTATTGATGAATTGAGCGTTTGAAGTTCCGGTATCCTCTTGAGTTGTTTTGCCAGCGATTTGGTCAAGAGAAGTCAAAGGATTTTTCTTGTTGCTGACAAGGACGAGGGGATTATTCGAAATTGGAAGTGAGTAAAGGTATTTTTCAGCACGCTCTTTTGTGTAACTCAAGTTATTAGCTGCTGCTTGATAGTGACCAGAATCAAGTCCTGGGAAGATACTCTCCCAGGCGGTTCTTTGAAATTGAATCTCGTAGTCGCTGAGTTTTTCATCTACTGCTTTTAGAACTTCAATATCGAAGCCTGTCAGATTGCCTTTATCTTCGTAGTCAAATGGTGGCACATCGCCAGCTGTAGCAACGACGATTGTCTTTTGAGAGCTGGTTTCTTTAGGTGTAGATTGATTTCCACAGGCAACTAAAAATGGGAAGATGAGTAGTAAAAGGCTAAATTTTTTCATAATGTCTCCATTTAAATGTAAAGTACTTGCTAGTTTATCAGAAACTTTCTTGATGAACCAATATATATTTTTTATGACTGTAATAAAAAATCTTAATCATGAAAAATCTCTGCAAGCTCTTTCAAATTATGGTAGAATGGAAGCAGTAGAATTAGAAAAGGAAATCGATTATGAAATTTCTTGAATTAAATAAAAAACGTCATGCGACTAAGCATTTCACTGATAAGCCAGTGGATCCAAAAGATGTGCGTACGGCTATCGAAATTGCAACCTTGGCACCAAGTGCCCACAACAGCCAGCCTTGGAAATTTGTAGTGGTGCGTGAGAAAAATGCCGAACTAGCAAAATTGGCTTACGGTTCAAACTTTGAACAGGTATCATCAGCGCCTGTAACTATTGCCTTGTTTACAGACACAGATTTGGCTAAACGTGCTCGTAAGATTGCCCGAGTTGGTGGTGCTAATAACTTTTCTGAAGAGCAACTTCAATATTTTATGAAGAATTTGCCTGCTGAATTTGCCCGTTACAATGAACAACAAGTCAGCGACTACCTAGCCCTCAATGCAGGTTTGGTTGCTATGAACTTGGTTCTGGCTCTTACAGACCAAGGAATCGGATCAAATCTTATTCTTGGTTTTGACAAATCAAAAGTCAATGAAGTTTTGGATATCGAAGACCGCTTCCGCCCAGAACTCTTGATTACAGTGGGATACACAGACGAAAAATTGGAACCAAGTTACCGCTTGCCAGTAGATGAAATCATCGAGAAAAGATAGAAAGAAGAAAAAAATGACAACAATTGATTTTACAGCAGAAGTAGAAAAACGCAAAGAAGACCTCTTGACTGACTTGTTTAGCCTTTTGGAAATCAACTCAGAACGTGACGATAGCAAGGTTGATGCCCAGCATCCATTTGGACCTGGGCCGGTAAAAGCCTTGGAAAAATTCCTTGAAATCGCAGACCGCGATGGCTACCCAACTAAAAATGTTGACAACTATGCAGGACATTTTGAGTTTGGTGAAGGAGAAGAAGTTCTCGGTATCTTTGCCCACATGGACGTGGTTCCAGCTGGTAGCGGTTGGGACACAGACCCTTACACACCAACTATCAAAGACGGTCGCCTTTATGCGCGTGGGGCTTCGGACGACAAGGGTCCTACAACAGCTTGTTACTATGGTTTGAAAATCATCAAAGAATTAGGCCTTCCAACTTCTAAGAAAGTACGTTTCATCGTCGGGACAGACGAAGAATCAGGTTGGGCAGACATGGACTACTATTTCGAGCACGTAGGACTTGCAAAACCAGACTTTGGTTTCTCTCCAGACGCTGAATTCCCTATCATCAATGGTGAAAAAGGAAATATCACGGAATACCTCCACTTTGCAGGTGAAAATGCAGGTGCTGCCCGTCTTCACAGCTTTACAGGTGGTTTACGTGAAAATATGGTACCAGAATCAGCAACAGCAGTCGTTTCAGGTGATTTGGCTGACTTGCAAGCTAAACTAGATGCCTTTGTTGCAGAACACAAACTTATAGGAGAACTCCAAGAAGAAGCTGGCCAATACAAGGTGACGATCATTGGTAAATCAGCCCACGGTGCTATGCCTGCTTCAGGTGTCAATGGTGCGACTTACCTAGCCCTCTTCCTTAGCCAGTTTGACTTTGCTGGTCCAGCCAAAGACTACCTTGACATCGCTGGTAAAATTCTCTTGAACGACCATGAGGGTGGAAATCTCAAGATTGCTCATGTGGATGAAAAGATGGGTGCCCTTTCTATGAATGCCGGTGTGTTCCGCTTCGATGAAACAAGCGCTGATAATACCATTGCCCTTAATATCCGCTATCCAAAAGGAACAAGTCCAGAACAAATCAAGTCAATCCTTGAAAACTTACCGGTTGCTTCTGTTAGCCTTTCTGAGCACGGTCACACCCCTCACTATGTGCCAATGGAAGATCCACTTGTGCAAAATTTGTTGAATGTTTATGAAAAACAAACTGGTCTTAAAGGTCACGAGCAAGTCATCGGTGGTGGAACCTTTGGTCGTTTGTTAGAACGCGGTGTTGCCTACGGTGCTATGTTCCCAGACTCAATTGATACCATGCACCAAGCCAATGAATTTATCGCCTTGGATGATCTCTTCCGAGCAGCAGCAATCTATGCCGAAGCTATTTACGAATTGATCAAATAAAACGATAGAAGTCTGAGATTGTATGCTTAGACTTCTTTTTGGAGGGAAAGTAGATGTCTCAAATTGAAAGAATCAAGCAGGCTATTATGGCAGATCCGCAGAATGCTACCTATACAAAGCGTGGCATCGAGCCTCTCTTTGCAGCGCCAAAGACTGCTCGCATCAATATCATCGGTCAGGCACCTGGACTTAAAACCCAAGAAGCAGGCCTTTACTGGAAAGATAAGAGTGGTGACCGCCTGAGAGACTGGCTAGGTGTGGATGAAGATACCTTTTACAATTCAGGTTATTTTGCTGTTCTGCCTATGGATTTTTACTTTCCAGGGCATGGTAAGTCAGGTGACCTGCCACCGAGAACTGGGTTTGCAGAAAAATGGCATCCACAGCTCTTGCAAGAATTACCAGATATAAAGTTGACCCTCTTGATTGGACAATATGCCCAGGCCTACTATTTAAAGGAGAAAGTCAGTGGCAAAGTGACAGAACGGGTAAAACATTACCAGAACTACTTGCCAACCTATTTTCCACTAGTTCACCCCTCACCACGCAATCAAATCTGGATGGCCAAAAATCCTTGGTTTGAGGCAGAAGTGGTGCCAGATTTGAAAAAAAGAATTAAAACTATTTTATAGTCAATGAAAATCAAAGAGCAAACTAGGAAGCTAGCCGCAGGCTGTACTTGAGTACGGTAAGGCGACGCTGACGTGGTTTGAATTTGATTTTCGAAGAGTATTAGGAGAAAAAGAATGAAAGAAATTTCCTTTGACGCATTTTACCAGCTTTACCAAAATGACCAACTTTCTCTAGTGGACGTGAGAGAAGTGGATGAGTTTGAAGCTCTTCATTTAGAAGGTGCTCAGAATCTTCCTCTGAGTCAATTAGCTGATACTTATGATCAATTGGACAAGGATCAGTTACATTATGTTATTTGTAAATCTGGAATGAGATCGGCGCGTGCTTGCCAATTCTTATCAGAACAAGGTTATGAGGTTATCAATGTACAAGGTGGCATGATGGCCTTTGAAGAACTTTAATACTCAATGAAAATCAAAGAGCAAACTAGGAAGCTAGCCGCAGGCTGTACTTGAGTACGGCAAGGTGAAGCTGACGTGGTTTGAAGAGATTTTCGAAGAGTATAAACATTAGAATTTTCTCCTACTTGGCGTGGACTGGGTAGGGGATGTTATTTTTAGACAATTCTCATTTTTGAGAATCTTGAAAACATTCAATATTTACTTCGTGAAGCTTTTTTCATACTCCTATTCATGATATACTAGGTCAGTATTTTATAAATATGAAGGAGATTTTCATGGCTAAAAAAGGTGCCCTAACAGGTTTACTCCTGTTTGGAATATTTTTTGGTGCGGGGAACTTGATTTTTCCGCCTTCTCTAGGTGCTCTATCTGGAGAACATTTTCTTCCTGCCATCGCAGGTTTTGTCTTTTCAGGCGTTGGTATCGCCGTCTTGACTCTTATTATTGGAACGCTAAATCCTAAAGGATATATCTACGAGATTTCAACAAAGATAGCGCCTTGGTTTGCGACTCTTTACCTCTCAGTTCTTTATTTGTCAATCGGTCCATTCTTTGCTATCCCACGTACAGCTACAACAGCTTACGAAGTAGGGATTAGTCCTCTTTTGTCGGATGCAAATAAAGGTCTTGGTTTGATTGTCTTTACAGTTCTGTATTTTGCAGCAGCCTATTTGATTTCGCTTAATCCATCAAAAATTTTGGACCGTATCGGCCGTATTTTAACTCCAGTCTTTGCGATTTTGATTGTTATCTTGGTTGTTCTGGGAGCTTTCAAATACGGTGGAACCAGTCCTCAAGTTGCTTCAACTGCTTATCAAGCTTCTGCCTTTGGTACAGGTTTCCTAGAAGGTTACAATACCTTGGACGCCCTTGCCTCAGTTGCCTTTAGCGTAATCGCAGTTCAAACCTTGAAACAACTTGGATTTTCAAGTAAGAAAGAATACATTTCAACAATTTGGGTTGTTGGTATCGTTGTTGCCCTTGCCTTCAGCGCTCTTTACATCGGTTTAGGCTTCCTTGGGAATCATTTCCCGGTACCAGCTGAGGCGATGAAGGGTGGAACACCAGGTGTTTACATCTTGTCACAAGCGACTCAAGAAATCTTTGGCTCAACAGCTCAACTCTTCCTTGCAGCTATGGTTACCGTAACCTGCTTCACAACAACAGTTGGTTTGATTGTGTCAACAGCTGAGTTCTTTAATGAGCGCTTCCCACAAATCAGCTACAAGGTTTATGCGACAGCCTTTACCTTGATTGGATTTGCTATTGCCAATTTGGGTCTTGATGCGATTATCAAGTACTCCATTCCAGTACTGGTTATCTTGTACCCAATCACGATTGCTATCGTTATGATTGTCATTGTCAACAAATTTGTTGCCCTTTCAAAACCAGGTATGCAGTTGACAATTGCTGTGGTTACAGCTATTGCCATTGCAAGCGTATTAGGAAGCTCGTTTAAGGTTGAGTTTCTTGCGAATCTTGTCAACGCTCTTCCTTTTGCCAAGGCATCACTCCCATGGTTAGTACCAGCCGTTGTCGGAATCTTGCTCTCATTGGTTCTACCAAACAAGCAAGAAAGCGATGTTTTTGAAATGGAATAATCATTAAAATCACTTTTGTAGCCAAGTCTACAGGAGTGATTTTCTTTTTTTATCCGATGATAAATGTGTTATAATAGGTAGCAAAAGAGGTGAAGAAATGAATCAAACAGTAGAATATATCAAAGAACTGACAGCCATCGCATCGCCAACAGGCTTCACTCGTGAGATTGCGGACTATTTAGTCAAGACTCTAGAAGGTTTTGGTTACCAGCCAGTTCGTACAGCCAAGGGCGGTGTCAATGTGACCATCAAAGGTCAAAATGATGAAGAGCACCGCTATGTGACTGCCCATGTGGATACGTTGGGTGCTATTGTCCGTGCTGTCAAACCAGACGGCCGTCTCAAAATGGACCGTATCGGTGGTTTCCCTTGGAACATGATTGAAGGAGAAAACTGTACTGTTCACGTAGCTAGCACAGGTGAAAAAGTATCAGGAACCATCCTCATCCACCAAACTTCTTGCCATGTCTATAAGGATGCAGGAACTGCAGAACGCACTCAGGACAATATGGAAGTGCGTTTGGATGCAAAAGTGACCAATGAAAAAGAAACTCGTGCTCTTGGTATTGAGGTCGGTGATTTTATCAGCTTTGATCCACGAACCGTCGTGACAGAGACAGGTTTTATCAAGTCTCGTCATTTGGACGATAAGGTCAGTGCAGCGATTTTGCTTAATCTGCTTCGTATTTATAAGGAAGAGAAGATTGAATTGCCCGTAACAACCCATTTTGCTTTTTCAGTCTTTGAAGAAGTGGGGCATGGGGCTAACTCTAATATTCCTGCTCAGGTGGTAGAATATCTGGCTGTGGATATGGGAGCTATGGGAGATGACCAGCAAACAGACGAATATACAGTGTCTATCTGTGTCAAGGATGCTTCTGGGCCTTATCACTATGACTTCCGTCAACATTTGGTTGCTTTGGCTAAAGAGCAAGATATTCCATTTAAACTGGATATCTATCCATTTTATGGTTCGGACGCTTCAGCAGCCATGTCCGCAGGGGCAGAAGTCAAACACGCCCTTCTCGGTGCTGGTATCGAGTCTAGTCACTCATATGAACGCACTCATATTGATTCGGTGGTCGCAACGGAACGTATGGTTGATGCTTATCTTAAGAGCGCATTGGTAGATTGATATGTGTTTGATTTGCCAGAGAATTGAGCTCATCAAGAAGGGAGAAAGTCCCTATTTTGTCAAAGAGTTGGAAACAGGCTATCTTGTGGTTGGAGACCACCAGTATTTTGCAGGCTATAGTCTCTTTCTAGCCAAGGAACATGTCACCGAATTGCACCATTTGAAAAAGGAGACAAGACTCCATTTTCTAGAAGAAATGAGTGTGGTCCAAGAGGCGGTTGCTAAGGCTTTTGCTGCTGAGAAAATGAATATCGAACTGCTAGGAAATGGCGATGCCCATCTTCATTGGCATCTGTTTCCTAGACGAAGAGGTGATTTGAATGGACACGGTCTTAAGGGACGTGGTCCAGTCTGGTGGGTTCCTTTTGAAGAAATGACAGCAGAAACCTGCCAAGCAAAACCGGATGAGATTAAAAGATTAGTCAAACGTTTATCGTTAGAAGTAGATAAATTATTAGAAATAAAGGAGTAGAAATGAAAAAAAGATACCTTATCTTGACAGCTTTGCTAGCCATGAGTCTAGCAGCTTGTTCACAAGAAAAAGCAAAAAATGAAGATGGCTCAGCTAAGACAGAGCAAACTGCTAAAGCTGATGGAACAGTCGGAAGTAAGGCTCAAGGAGCTGCCCAGAAAAAAGCAGAAGTGGTTAACAAAGGAGACTACTACAGCATCCAAGGGAAATACGATGAAATCATCGTAGCAAATAAACACTACCCATTGTCAAAAGACTACAATCCAGGGGAAAATCCAACAGCCAAGGCAGAGTTGATCAAACTCATCAAAGCGATGCAAGAGGCAGGTTTCCCGATTAGTGACCATTACAGTGGTTTTAGAAGTTATGAAACTCAGACCAAGCTCTATCAAGATTATGTCAACCAAGATGGGAAAGAAGCTGCCGATCGTTATTCTGCTCGTCCTGGCTATAGCGAACACCAGACAGGTTTGGCTTTTGATGTGATTGGGACAAATGGTGATTTGGTGACAGAAGAAAAAGCGGCCCAATGGCTCTTGGACCATGCGGCTGATTATGGCTTTGTTGTTCGTTATCTCAAAGGTAAGGAAAAGGAAACAGGCTATATGGCTGAAGAATGGCACCTTCGTTATGTCGGAAAAGAAGCTAAAGAAATTGCTGAGAGTGGTCTCAGTTTGGAAGAATACTATGGATTTGAAGGCGGAGATTACGTCGATTAATACTCTTCGAAAATCAAATTCAAACCACGTCAGCGTCGCCTTACCGTACTCAAGTACAGCCTGCGGCTAGCTTCCTAGTTTGCTCTTTGATTTTCATTGAGTATAAAAAACTTTTCTCTTGCAATTCTAGATAAATAGTGTATAATAGATGGGTATGTAAAAAGCATACTTGTGGGAGGTAAAAATTTTTAATTACCGCCAAAACCACAAAGGAGGATTTAAAAATGGCTAAAAAAGTCGAAAAACTTGTAAAATTGCAAATCCCTGCTGGTAAAGCTACACCAGCTCCACCGGTTGGACCTGCTCTTGGTCAAGCTGGTATCAACATCATGGGATTCACAAAAGAGTTCAACGCTCGTACAGCTGACCAAGCTGGTATGATCATTCCAGTTGTTATCTCAGTTTACGAAGATAAATCATTTACTTTCATCACTAAAACACCACCAGCTGCTGTTCTTTTGAAAAAAGCTGCAGGTGTTGAAAAAGGATCAGGTACACCTAACAAAACTAAAGTTGCTACAGTTACTCGTGCACAAGTACAAGAAATTGCAGAAACCAAGATGCCAGATTTGAACGCAGCAAACATTGAGTCTGCAATGCGTATGATCGAAGGTACTGCTCGTTCTATGGGATTCACTGTTGTTGACTAATCAATAACACCCCCAATATAACCCGCAAGACTTCATCATTTCGAGAAGTGACGTGGGAGATGAAAATCGATTGAACCACTTACAAGGAGAATAGAAAATGGCTAAAAAAAGCAAACAACTTCGTGCTGCTCTTGAGAAAATCGACAGCACAAAAGCATACAGCGTAGAAGAAGCTGTAGCACTTGCAAAAGAAACTAACTTTGCAAAATTTGACGCAACTGTAGAAGTTGCTTACAACTTGAACATCGACGTTAAAAAAGCTGACCAACAAATCCGTGGAGCAATGGTATTGCCAAACGGTACTGGTAAAACTTCACGCGTTCTTGTTTTCGCACGTGGTGCAAAAGCTGAAGAAGCAAAAGCTGCTGGTGCAGACTTTGTTGGTGAAGATGACCTTGTTGCTAAAATCAACGACGGTTGGTTGGACTTCGACGTAGTTATCGCTACACCTGACATGATGGCTCTTGTTGGACGTCTTGGACGTGTCCTTGGACCACGTAACTTGATGCCAAACCCTAAAACTGGTACTGTAACAATGGATGTTGCTAAAGCAGTTGAAGAGTCTAAAGGTGGTAAAATCACTTACCGTGCTGACCGTGCAGGTAACGTTCAAGCAATCATCGGTAAAGTATCATTTGAAGCTGAAAAATTGGTTGAAAACTTCAAAGCTTTCAACGAAACAATCCAAAAAGCAAAACCAGCTACAGCTAAAGGAACTTACGTAACAAACTTGACTATCACAACTACTCAAGGTGTTGGTATCAAAGTTGACGTAAACTCACTTTAATCAGTAGTTTATATCAGAGAACGAGTGCGAAAGTGCTCGTTTTTTTGTTTTATTTCACTATACTTCATTATTCAACTATCTTGGAAAACCTCAAAAGTTGGTAGAAAGTTTTGCAATCGTCTTTCTAAAGTTAAATGATAAAAGGAAAATATATAAAAATGAGATAAAGCAATCGTTTTACAAGGTTAGTTTTAAATAAATATACAAAAATACTGATAAAAACTAACGAAGATTTAAATATAAAAAGAGGGTAGAAAATATTCAGAAAATAGGAACAAAAGCGACAATTTTAAAAATTATGACCCTTATAAAATGCTGATAATTCAAGTAAAATGTTACCTAAATTTTACTTAGAAAATTGTTATTTTTTTGAAAAATTATAAATCAAATATCTTGTGTAATGAGATAAGATGTGATATTATTTATATACATGTTAATTGTGAATTAGATAAATTATCCTCTCAGTTAAGAAAAAATTGAGGAGGGATTTTTTTGGAAATTTTTAACTAATATGATGAAAATAAAAGGAGGTTGTTGGTCTCGATGAAAGGCAAGCAACAACAAGATTTTAGAGTAGAAAAGTACATCCGTTATGGGATTCGTAAGTATAGCTTTGGAGCAGCATCCGTAGCGATTGCGGCTGGTTTGATGTTCCTTGGAAATGGAGCAGTATCTGCCAATGAAACTAAGCAGGTAGATGAGACTGCCATTACAGTGAAACAGGCAACTGACTTAACTGATAAGGTTGAGGATAAGAAGGATCAAGCTCCAGTTCAAAAAGAAGCTGAAGTTAAGCAAGCAGCAGAAGAAACAACAGTAGAGCCTCCTAAAGCAACTGCTGAAAAAGCTGTAGAAAAAGCTGCTGAAAAGGTTGCTGCTAATAAAACGGCGCTCCATGAAGCGATTTCAAGCTTAGAAAACCGTATCGCTGCAGCTAAAAATGCAGATGCAAGTGCTATCTCTGCAGCAAAGGAAGTTTTAGCGACTGCAAAATCAGTTTTTGCCAACCCAACAGCTGAACAAGCAGAAGTAGATAGCCAAACAGAAGCTCTCAAGGCTTTAGTGACAGTTCTTGTAGAATCAAACGCTACTGAAACTGCCAAGAAAGAAGAAGCAGCTAATCAAAAACAAGAAACTCCAGCGGTAGATACTAAGGTTTTGAACCAAGTTGCATCTGAAGCAGAAGTTACCAGTCAATTAGCTTATTCAGAAATGGACAAAAAGGACCTTGCGTCTGAGGGTAAAGCTGCTATCGAAGCTGCAGTTGCTAAAAACCAAGCTGTCCTAGCAGAAACGAACAAACTCTTGGCAGATAAGAGCTTGACAAAAGAACAAGTGGATGCCCAATTGAACCGTTTGAACGAGTCTATTCAGGCAGTTTATGATGAATTGAAACGTAATGGTATTGGCCGTGATGGAAAATTCGCTGTAGCACTTTCAGCTAACGAAGGATACACAGCTGCTTCTACAGAACTAAGAAAAGAAAATGGTGAATTCCTTGGATCTACAGGTAAATCTTACAAAGTACTAGATGGTAACAACAACTATAAAGTTTATGTTCATGGTTATCAATCTGAGAACACTGATGTGCCTGCGGCTAATAGTGGACAAGCCGGGGTTAGTGGACGTACAGATATTCCGTTATCAAAAACAGAAGCTCAGAAACTTGGACGAGAAGCAGAATTATGGAAAGGTAAAATTCGTGCTACAGGAAAAACTAATGGGAATTCAATATGGGGTGCAGGAGGTGCCTATGAGTATCTAGCCACAGAAATCTATGGTTATACTTTTGAACAAGGAAATCATTATGTATATCTTACTGATGTGAAAAAACGTTTTAGTTTATCACCAGAAGCAACTGCGGCAGGATACACAATTAAAAACATCGCGTTAAGTAACTTACTTCCAGGATTAGCTTATAATGAAAATACAGATACTGTAGAAGGCTATGTAGCATCTACTCTTCAAAATGGTGTATATGACATGCGTTATGTTCTAACTGTAGAGAAAGATGGAGCTACTCAGCAAGTTACTTTCAGAGACTTAACAGCTGGATGGATAGGATGGCAAGATTCATCTGCACCACGTATTCAAGGGTCATCAAAATTAGTAACAATAGGCGATCAAGTCAATCATAATATTAAATATGTTGATAACGATGGAATGACTCGTGATGAAAGAGCTGATTATGTATACAGAAGT
This sequence comes from Streptococcus mitis, assembly GCF_022137125.1. GTDB lineage: Bacteria > Bacillota > Bacilli > Lactobacillales > Streptococcaceae > Streptococcus > Streptococcus mitis_CE. The sequence goes on from NZ_JAKNEQ010000002.1 coordinate 350,907, forward strand.
AATGGAGAAAAAGTTGTTGCCGGTTCAAAAACTGCTCCTGGAGGCACGAGTGGAGCAACCTTTACTGCAGTTGATGGATCTAAAGTAAATACCGAGAACGGACCACAAACTGTCACAGCCCACACAGCCTTAAATGGTAATTATACGGGAAGTAAAACTCCGATAAATGATGTTGTACCAGGATTAAATTATGATCCAAAAACTGGAGATATTACTGGAACAGCAACAGAAGCTGGAATTTTCACAGCAGCTGTTTATGCCAAAGACTATAATAATACAACCAATGCAAGAAATATGGATTGGAACATGTATGGTCAAGAAGCTCATGAAAATATTACAATCGCAGTAGCACCTAAAATTACTGTTAAGAATGTAGAAGCATATGCAACAACTGTACCTGTGACAATTTCAAATGGAGCTAACAAAGCTGAAATTACAATGCCAGATGGAACAGTTACAAAACTTGTAGTTAAAGATGGTAACTGGACAGTTGCAGCAGGTACTACAAATACTGCGTTACAAGAAGGTGCAGTGTTGGGAGCAGCTTCAACAACAGGAGATTCGACTGTTAATTTAACTGTAACTCCAGAATCTACAAAATACGTTGGTGTTGATAGTATTGCAGCAAAAGCAACAACTGATAGAGTTAAAGCAAATATTCAACGTGAATTTGCGATGGTAACTGACGCAGCAGGGAATACGTATAAAGCGGAATTTAACCATGCAACAGGTAAATATTCTTTACCGACTGAAAAAGCTTATGAACTAAAAGACAATGGTAATGGCACATCAACGCTTATTGAACGTCGTGTTTATACAGATGCTCAAGCAAATGGTGATGTTAAGTTCGTTGTTTATGAGTTTGAACGTACATGGAATACAACATCTTCAGCGTCAACTTTAGTGGACAAGATTGCTGAAATCCGTAAAAATGGTGAGGTAACAGCAGTAGGTAATGTTACACGTACAGAAACTCTAGTTAAAAAAGATAATACATCTTCAGAACAAGGGATGGTAGTTACAGTAAGTTACGACTCAGTAACAAACCAATGGACATCTTCTGACGGCACAGCGGTAACAGCTAAAGAATCAAATGCTGGTTGGGAAGTTGAAACAGCATCAGGATTTAAAGGATATATTTCATACCGTGAAGCATCTTCTACAGATGTAGCATCAATTCAAAACGCTAAACCAGCAGGGACTTCAACAAGTTATTCAGAAGCAAAAGGTGCATCAGTAGACTTAATTAAGTCACCTAAAGCAAACGTAGCATTTGCGGATACAATCGATGATAAAACATCAGCAACAGATTCTGATACTATTAAAACAAAAGTAACAGTAACTGCACCAGACGGAAGCCAAAAAGTATTCGATGCGGCAAAAGCAGAAGAAGCAGCATATATTGCAGCTCAACGTACTGCAGCAGCTAAAACTCAAGCGGCAGCAACGGCTCTAAAAGAACAACAAGATACACAAAATGAATTAGCTCATGCTCAAGAACTATTGGATCGTGCTTCAAGAATAGCAGATGATGCTCAAAAAGCATTAGATAACTTAAAACTACGTACTATTTCTCCAACGGCTCAAGAATTAGCAGAGAGAAGACTTGCGCATGCTAAAGAGTTTAAAGCATCTGTAGAAGCACAATTAGAAACAGCTAAAGCAAATCTTGCAACAAAAAATACTGAAGTAGAAACGGCGCGTACTGCAGCTTTAGAAGCTGAAAAAGCGGTAGAAACAGCTCGTACAGCACTTAAAACAGCTGCAGCAGCAAACTTAGCAAATCCAGAAATCGCAGCTTACACATTAGGTCAATATGGTAGTTATAAAGTAACGGTTCATTCTGTTGACTCAAACGGTGTTGTAACAACTCCAACAGTAGGCGGAAGTGATTCAGGTGAAGTGACGGATGATGCAGTAGCAGAAACAACTTACTATATCGTAGTTCCTAAACCAGAAATTTCAGGTGGTGCCCAAGATACGCCTCAAAGCGACACCATGGAAAAAGGATTCAAGACTGGTCTTCCTGAAAACTCTACAGTATCTGATTACAAACTAGTAGATCCAGCAACAGGAGAGAAAAAAGACTCTGTAACTACAGATGAAGGAACTTATACCGTAGATCCAACAACAGGAAAAGTAACGTTCACACCAGCTCAAGGATATATCGGAACTGCTAAACCAATTTCGGTCGCAGCAAATGTAACGATTCCAGGAGATGATGGTAAACCAGTAACAGTAGAAGCATCAACTACTTACACACCAACAGTTTATGGTGTTAAAGGTAACGATGACACTACTAAAGATATTCAAGGAGCAGTCCAAACTTCTAAACCAGGAAGTGAACGTTTCTCTAAACTAAACACTCCAGAAAATACGCCAGATGGTACAAATGTTGATCTAACTACAGCTAAGTACTCACTAGAAGGTGCTGATAATGAAGGAAAAGTTGTTGTTCCAAACGAAGGAACTTATACAATTGATCCATCGACAGGTGTTGTAACATTTACTCCGCTTCCAACGTTCACAGGAACAGCTCAAGGAGTTGATGTAAAAGTAACAGCAAATGCAACGGATAAAGAAGGAAATACGATTGAAGTATCCGCTAAAGGAAAATATACTCCAGTCGTTGAACCAGCAACTCCAACTGCAGAAGCAGCAACATCAACAGATGTACAAGGTGCAACTCAAGAGCAACCTGTAACATTCAACGATTCGAAAACAACGATTGATGGTGTTGAGAAAAAAGTACCAATTGATCCAACAACATACACATTATTAGACGAAAATGGGAACCCAGCTTCTGAAGTACCAGCTAAAGACGCTACAGGAAAAGTAGTTGGTACTTACACTGTTAAGAATGTAGATGGAAAAGCAGTTGCAGTCTTCACACCAACAAATAAAACATATGTTGGTAAAGTAGAACCAGTAACGGTACAAGCAAAAGATAAAAACGGAACTCCTGTAACTACAACTTATACACCGAATATCACACCGGTAACACCAACAGGAACTCCTGCAAGTACAGAAGGAATTCAAGGTTCACCTCAAGAAGGAACTCCAACATTTACGCAAGGTCACCCAGTTGCTCCAATTAAGATTGATGTAACTCAACCGGCTAAATTAGTAGATCCAACAACAGGTAAACCAACAGATGAACCAACAATTCCAGCTAAAGATGCAGCAGGAAAACAAGTTGGTACATACACAATTGATCCAACAACAGGAAAAGTAACCTTCACACCGAATAAAGACTTCGTAGGTACACCAGTACCAGCAACAGTAGAAGTAAAAGACGCGAATGGAACACCAGCAACAGCGACTTATACACCAACTGTTAAACCAGTGACTCCAATCGGTAAAGTGGCATTCACAGAAGATATTCAAGGTGCAACTCAAAGCGGTAAACCAGCCTTTGAAGGTGGTAAAACAACTGTTAATGGTAAAGAAGAAACTGTACCAATGGACGACACTGTACCTGCAACATTTGAAGACGGTTCAACTACAAAAGTAGTACCAAACGAAGGTACTTACACAGTAGCTCCAGATGGCACAGTAACATTCGTACCAGAGAAAACATTCTCAGGTAAAGGTACGACTTTAACAGTAATCCGTAAAGACAAAAACGGAACACCTGCACGTGGAGAATACACAGCAGTCGTTCATCCAGTAACACCAACAGGATGGGATGTCATCTCTGCAGATATCCAAGGTCAAGAACAACATGGTAAACCTAAGTTCAAAGGTGGAACAGTAGAAATCGGTGGAGAAGAGAAAACTGTAGAAATCGATAAAAATGTAGCACCAGTCGTACTTGACCCAGCTACCAAACAACCAGTAGCAGTTGGAACTCCAATTAAAGTTGAAGGAGAAGGGGAATATACTCTTCAACCAGACGGAACAGTGAAATTCGTTCCTGAGAAAACATTCGTTGGTGAAGCTAAAGGGGTAATCGTTCAACGTGTTGATAAACTTGGACAACCAGCTATTGGTAAATATCGTCCAATCGTTATCGGAGCTAAACCGAAAGCACAACCAGCTACATCACAAGATGTTCAAGGTCAAGTTCAAAAACAACCTGTTACATTCATCGATAGTGTAGTAGATAAAACGACTGTACCTGATATCGATCTCCCAGATGTAAAAGTAGCAGTTCAAAAAACTGTACCGATTGATCCAGCAACATACACATTATTAGATGAAAATGGACAACCAGCTACGAAAGTAGATGCGAAAGATCCTAAAGGAAATGTAATCGGGGAATACACTCTTGAAGTAGTAGACGGTAAAGCTGTCGGAGTATTAACACCGAATGCAACCTACTACGGTGAAGTACAACCAGTAAAAGTTCGTGCTGCAGATACAAATGGTATTACAGTAGAAACTACTTACACACCATACATCACACCGGTAACACCAACAGCGACTCCAGCAACTTCAGAAGGAATCCAAGGTAAGTCACAAGAAGGTACACCAACATTCAAAGAAGGTGACAAAAAAGTACCTATTAACTTAGAGAAAGCACCAAAACTAGTAGATCCAACAACAGGTAAACCAACAGAAGAAAAATCTGTAAAAGTACCGAACGAAGGAACTTACGAAATTGATGAAAATGGTAAAGTAACCTTCACACCAGAACCAACCTTCACTGGTGAAGCTAAAGGAATTGAAGTTCAACGTGAAGATAAAAACGGTACACCAGTAAATGGTAAATACACGCCATTCGTTAAACCAGTAACACCAAAAGGTGACGATAAAGGTACTGAAGATATCCAAGGAGCAACGCAAAAAGCAACTCCAACATTCACAGGTGGTAAAACTACTGTTAACGGTAAAGAAGAAACAGTAGAAATTGATAACGATAAACCAGCTAAATTGGTAGATCCAACAACAGGTAAACCAACAGATGAAACAACTGTAAAAGTACCGAACGAAGGAACCTACACAATTGATCCGAAAACTGGAGAAGTAACATTTACACCAGAACCAAACTTCACAGGTAAAACTTCTGGAATTAAAGTTCAACGTGTGGATAAAAACGGAACACCAGCAACAGCAACTTACACTCCAACTGTTGTGCCAGTAACACCAACAGGTGAAGAAAAAACTACTGTAGGTATCCAAGGAGCAACGCAAAAAGCAACTCCAAACTTCACACCAGGTAAAACAACTGTTAATGGAATAGAAAAAACAGTAGAAATCGATACTGAAAAACCAGCGAAATTCGTAGATCCAGAAACAGGAAAACCAACGGATAAAACTACTATTAAAGTACCGAACGAAGGAACATACACAATCGATCCGAAATCTGGAGAAGTAACCTTCACACCAGAACCAAACTTCACAGGACGTGGAACAGGTGTATCTATCCAACGTGTTGATAAAAACGGAACACCAGCTGAATCAACATATACACCAACAGTTGTAGGGGTAACACCGACAGGTAAAGAAGCTAAGTCTAAAGACCTCCAAGGTGAAACTCAAACAGGAAAACCAACATTCACAGGTGGAAAAACAACTGTAAATGGTAAAGAAGAAACAGTAGACATCGATGACACTAAACCAGCAACATTCGAAGATGGATCAACTACAAAAGTAGTACCAAATGAAGGGACTTACACAGTAGCACCAGATGGAACTGTAACATTCGTACCAGAACCAAAATTCACAGGTGTAGCAACAGGTGTAACTGTAAAACGTGTTGATAAAAATGGAACACCAGTAACAGCGAAATATACACCAACTGTTATTCCAGTATCACCATCTGGAGAAGATGTAACATCAGTTGGACCTAAGAACACACCTCAAGAAGGAACACCAATCTTCAAAGGTGGATCAGAAACTGTTAACGGTAAGAAGAAAACAGTAGAAATCGATAAAGATGTACCAGCGACATTCGAAGACGGTTCAACTACAAAAGTAGTACCAAACGAAGGAACTTACACAGTAGCACCAGACGGAAAAGTAACCTTCACTCCAGAGAAAGACTTTGTAGGTGTAACAAAAGGTGTAACTGTTAAACGTGTGGATAAAAATGGCACACCAGTAACAGCCACATACACACCAACAGTTCTCGGAGCAACATCAACTAAAGATGTAGAATCTGAAGGACCAAAAGGTAAACAACAATCAAATACTCCAATATTTGAAGGAGACATTGATAAAGAGGTACCACCAACATTTGAAGATGGTTCAACTACAAAAGTAGTACCAGGTCAAGGAACTTACACTATCGATCCGAACGGAAAAGTAACCTTCACTCCAGAACCGGAATTCGTAGGTACAGCAAACAGCGTAACAGTTGTAAGAAAAGATAAAAATGGTAAAACAATTTTTGCATCTTACACACCAACAGTACGTCCAGAAACTATCTTCAGAGATAAAGAAGGCAAAGAAATTCCAGGATATCCAAGTGAAGACGGAACAACTCCTAACAAAGAAATTCCAGGATATAGATTTGTAGAAACTATTACAGATAATGATGGTAATACAAAACACGTCTACGAAAAAGTTAAGACTTCATTCAAGGATAAAGAAGGAAATGAGATTCCAGGAAATCCAAGTGAAGATGGCGAACAACCTAAGAAAGATATTCCAGGTTACAAATTCGTAGAGACTAAGAAGCTTGATAATGGCGATATTGAACACGTTTATGAAAAAGTAACGCCACCAGCTCCAATACCATCACCTGTTCCTCAACCAAATCCAGGTAAACAAAATACAACTACTTGGACAGATGAAAAAGGAAATCCATTGAAACCAACGGAACCAGGTTCTAAAGAACCAGGAACAATTCCAGGTTACGAATATGTGAAGACTGTGACAGATCCAAATGGAAATATCAGACATATCTTCAAGAAAGTTGAGATGCCAACTCCAAGACCAGTTGACCCAAGTCAACCAGTTCAGCCGGTTTCTCCACAAGAGCCAACAAGCCCTGAGAAACCAGTAACTCCAGACATGCCAGTAGTACCTGAGCAGCCAAAACAACCAGCAACACCTAAATATGTTGAAGGTCAAAAAGAGTTGCCAAATACTGGTACAGAAGACAATGCTAGCCTTGCAGCACTTGGACTTCTCGGAGTCTTGAGTGGATTTGGACTTGTAGCTCGTAAGAAGAAAGAAGACTAATCAGTTCTTTATATCTTATAAATAAGGAAAATGAATGAAATGTAGATAGCTTTATAATGAATGGCTATTTACTTCATTCATTTTTTTATATATTAAATTTTACATTCCACTATTATACAAATAGTGAGATGAATATTGCTGCTTTATTCTCCATATAAATCTTTTATATTAAAAATATTTATATAACGTATTTTAATCTTTACTGTAAGATGAAATTATATGATAATACATAAAGTATAGAAAAAAGCTTTCTTTTTATAAAATAATAAAATTGATGCATTATGTATATAAAATGATAAAAATATCAATAAAAAAGTTTGTTTTTATAAAAATAAAATCACTATATAGCAAATGATTTAAACAATTATTTATTTATTATTATATTTATTGCTAAATGAATAAAAAAATGGTAGAATGACTGTGAATATTGATGGTGTTTGCTGGTACTATCTAAAAGATAGTCCTCTTAGTATTTTAGAAAATATAAAGGGGCATTTTTTACGTGTTATCTTATCCATTGATTTCGTCAATAAACATACTATTTTATGGAGGATATTTGTCAAAAATGAAGGACAAGCAGAAAGATTTTCGAACGGAAAAGTACATTCGTTACGGTATTCGTAAGTATAGTTTCGGTGCAGCATCAGTAGCGATTGCGGCTGGTTTGATGTTCTTAGGTAATGGAGCGGTTTCAGCGACGGAGGTACAAGGTACCGAAACTGCAGTAGCAGCAACTTCAGCTGAAAAAGATAATCAGAATACTGAAGAAATAAAACCAGAAACTGAAAAAGTTACAGAAGCAAAACCTGAAGTAAAAGCAGTAGAAACTAAGAAAGTAAACAAGGCTATCCTTGAAGCAAGTATAGCTACCTTAGAGTCTAAACTTTCAACTGCTAAATTTGCAGATGCTACAGTAATAAGTTCAGCTAAGGAAGTATTGGCAACAGCTAAAGCAGCTCTTGCAAAGGCTGAAACTAACCAAGCAGATGTAGATGCACAAGCAGAAACTGTATCAGCATTGAGCACAGTTGTTACTGAGTCAAATACTGCTGGTTTCGATAACAAACAAGCAGCTGAAAAAGAAGCTACGAAAGCTGAAGCTGAAAAGAAAGCTACTCCAGCTGAGAAAGCTCTTTCAGTAGCAACAACAACTCTTACACAAGTATCATCAGAAGCTGAAGTAACAAACAAATTAGCTGAGACTGAACTTGCTAAGGCTGATGTCAAAGAAGAAAACAAGGCAGCAGTTAAAGCAGCAGTAGCTAAGAACCAAGTAGTACTTGCTGAAACTAAGGCTCTTTTGGTTGATAAGAGTGTCACAAAAGAGCAAGTAGATGCTCAATTGGAACGCCTCAACGAATCCATCCTTGCAGTTTACAATGAATTGAAAAACGCAGGAATCGGTCGTGATGGTAAGTTTGCAGTAGCTCTTTCAGCTAATGAAGGGTATACAGCTGCTTCTACAGAACTAAGAAAAGAAAATGGTGAATTCGCTACAGCAACAGGTAAATCTTACAAAGTTTTAGATGGTAACAACAATTACAAAATTTATGTTCATGGTTATCAATCAGAGAATACAGAAGTGCCTGCAGCTAATAGTGGACAAGCAGGGATAAGTGGTCGTACTGATATTCCTTTATCAAAAACAGAAGCTCAGAAACTTGGTCGTGAAGCTGCTCTATGGAAAGGGAAACTTCGTGCTACAGGAAAAACTAATAGGAATACAATATGGGGTGCAGGAGGTGCTTATGAGTATCTAGCTACAGAAATCTATGGTTATACTTATGAGCAAGGAAACCACTATGTATATATCACTGATGCTAAAAAACGTTTCACATTATCACCAGAAGCAGAAGCTGCGGGATATAAAATTAAAGATATCCAACTAAGTAACTTAGTTCCTGGTACAGGATATAATGAAAAAACAGATACTGTAGAAGGATACGTAGCATCTACTCTTCAAAACGGTGTATATGACATGCGCTATATTGTAACTGTAGAGAAAGATGGAGCTACTCAACAAGTTACTTTCAGAGACTTAACAGCTGGATGGATTGGATGGCAAGACTCAACAGCTCCATTAATTAATGGTAAATCTACAATGGTCACAATTGGAGATGAAGTGAACCATAATATTAAATATGTTGATAACGATGGAATGAGTCGTGATGAAAGAACTGGTTATGTATACAGAAGTAATGGAGAAAAAGTTGTTGCCGGTTCAAAAACGGCTCCTGGAGGCACGAATGGAGCAACCTTTACTGCAGTTGATGGATCTAAAGTAAATACCCAGAACGGACCACAAACTGTCACAGCCCACACAGCCTTAAATGGTAATTATACGGGAAGTAAAACTTCGATAAATGATGTTGTACCAGGATTAAATTATAATCCAAAAACTGGAGATATTACAGGAACAGCGTCAAAAGCTGGAATTTATACAGCAAATGTTTACGCCAAAGACTATAATAATACAACCAATGCGAAAAATCAGGATTGGAATATGTATGGTCAAGAAGCTCATGAAAATATTACGATTGCAGTAGCACCAAAAATTACTGTATCTAATGTTGAAGCGTATGCGACAAAAGTTCCAGTATCTGTTTCTAACGGTGCTAATAAAGCAGAAATTACAATGCCAGATGGAACAGTCACAAAATTAGTTGTAAAAGATGGTAAATGGACTGTAGCTGCAGGAACTACTAATACTGCAGTAAAAGAAGGAGATCAATTAGGAGATGCTTCAGAAACAGAAGCGTCTAAAATTAATATTCCTGTTACTTCAGACTCTACACAATATGTTGGAGTAGATAGTATTGTAGCTAAAGCAACTACTGATAAAGTTCATGCGGACTTACAACGTGAAGTTGTGAAAGTGAAAGACGCAAATAATAAAGAATATACAGCTACATTTAATAGTGCAACTGGTAAATATTCTCTTGCAAATGAAGATGCCTATGTCCTAAAAGACAATGGAGATGGAACTACAACATTAACAGAACGTCGAGTTTATACAGATGCAAAAGCAGATGGAAGTGTTGACTATATTGTATACGAATTTACTCGTACATGGAATGCAACATCTTCAGCAGCTACTTTAACAGAAAAAGTTGCAGAAATTCGTAAAAAAGGTGAAGTAACAGCAGTAGGAGATGTAACTCGTACAGTTACTGCTTTACCAAAAGCTCAAACAGCTGATACAAAAGGAGTTACTGTAACTGTAACTTATGATTCAGCAACAAATAAATGGACTGCTTCTGACGGTTCTACAGTTACTGCTGAAAAATCAAATGCTGGATGGAAGATTTCTACAGATTCAGGATTTAAAGGATATGTAGCTTTCCGTGAAGCAACAGGAACAGACGTAGCTTCTATTCAAAATGATAAACCAACTGGAACATCAACAAGTTATGCAGATACACAAGGAAATTCTGTTGACTTATTGAAATCACCAAAAGCAAATGTAGCATTTGAAGATAAAATCGATGATGAATCAGATGATGCTCAATCTGAGACAATTAAAACTAAATTAACGGTAACTTCACCAAGTGGAGCGAAAAAAGAATTCAACTTAGCAGAAGCTGAAGAAAAAGCATATATTCAAGCACAACGTGCTGCAGCAGAAAAAACAAAAGCAGCAGCAGAAGCTGTAGCAAATGCTCAAGGTACAGCAAATGAATTAGCTAAACTTCAAGAATTAGTAGACCGTCAAGATAGAATTGTAGAGGATGCACAAAAAGCAGTAGATGATTTACATCTACGTACAATTTCACCAACAGCAGAAGACTTAGCTGAGAAAAAATTAAAAGCAGCAAAAGAACAACAAGCATCACTAAAAGCTGAGTTAGATAAAGCAAAAGCAGCATTACCTGGTGTAGAAGCAAAAGTAAAATCAGCTCGTGATGAAGCTCTTGCAGCTGAAAAAGCTGTAGAAACAGCTCGTGAAGCATTGAAAACAGCAGCTGATAAAAACTTAGCAAACCCAGAAATCGCAGCATATACTCTAGGTGAGTATGGAAGTTACAAAGTAACAGTAAGAGCTGTTGACTCAAACGGTGTTGTAACAACTCCAACAGTAGGAAAAACAGATTCAGGAGAAGTTACAGAAGACGCAGTTGCAGAAACAACTTACTACATCGTAGTTTCTAAACCTGAAAAATCTTCTGGTGCAGAAGGACAAGAACAAACTGATTCAATGGAAAAAGGATTCAAGACTGGATTACCAAGTGATGCAGAAGTATCTGATTACAAACTAGTTGATCCAGAATCAGGTAAAAAAGTAAGTTCTGTAACTACTGATGAAGGTACTTATGAAATTGATGAAAACACAGGTAAAGTAAACTTCACACCAGCTCCAGGATTTATTGGTACGGCTAAACCTTTAACAGTTTCAGCTAATGTAGCGTTAACAGGAGATGATGGTCAACCAGTAGTAGTAGAATCTTCAACTACTTATACACCAACAGTATATGGTGTTAAACCATCAAATGATGAAACTAAAGGAAAACAAGGACAAACTCAAGAATCTAAATCAGGAAAAGATCGTTTCTCTGAATTAAATACAGGAACTAACACTCCAGATGGCACAAATGTAGACTGGTCTACAGCTAAGTACTCACTAGAAGGTGCTGATGAAGAAGGTAAAGTTGTAGTACCAGGAGAAGGAACATACACAATTGATGAGACTGGTAAAGTAACATTCACTCCAGAACCAAGCTTCAAAGGTAAAGCAAAAGGAGTAGATGTTAAAATAGCTGTAACAGCGACAGACTCAGAAGGAAATAAAGTTGAAGTTACATCTAGTGGGGATTATACTCCAGAAGTGGAAGCGATAGAACCAACTGCAGAACCAAAAGAGACAAGTGGAAAACAAGGCAAACCACAAACTCAAGATGCGACTACAATGTTCAAAGAAGGTGACGAAACAGCACCAATCGATAAATCTACAGTGAAACTTTTAGACCCAACAGGAGCAGAAGTCACAACAATGCCAGCTCTTAAAGATGGAAAAGAAGTAGGTACATATACTTTAGATCCAGAAACTGGAGTGATTACATTCCAACCAAATAAAGATTTCACTGGAACACCAGATCCAGCGAAAGTAACTGCGGCAGACAAAAACGGAACAAAAGTAGAAACAACTTATACTCCAACTGTGACTCCAGTAGTACCAGAAGGACAAGATAAAACTACGACAAACCTTCAAGGAAAACCTCAACAAAGTAAAGTAGTCTTTACACCAGGGGACGATGAATTCCCAATCGACGATAAAGTATCAGCGACGTTCGAAGATGGAACAACTACAAAGGTAGTACCAGGAGAAGGAACGTACACTGTAGATCCAGATGGAACAGTTCATTTCCAACCAGAAAAAGACTTCACAGGTGTAGCTAAAGGTGTAACTGTAAAACGTGTTGATACAAACGGAACACCAGCTACTGCGAAATACACACCGATTGTTAAACCAGTAGTACCACAAGGATTCGATAATGTGACTACAGGAGTACAAGGTCAAGAACAAAATGGTAAACCTTACTTCAAACCAGGTAATGAAGCAGTACCAATCGATTACGATAAACCAGCAACATTACTAGATCCAGAAACGAAGCAACCTGTTCCTTCAAATGAACTTCCAGCGAAAGATCCAGAAGGAAATGTAATCGGTAAGTATACTTTAGATCCGACTACAGGAGTAGTGAAATTCACACCAATAGATAAAAGTTATGTAGGGCCAGTACAACCAGTAACAGTTCAACGTGTTGATAAAAACAATACACCGGCAACAGCTGATTATACTCCAGTAATCGTAGGGGTTAAACCAACGGCTAAGCCAGCTGAATCAACGGATGTACAAGGTGCAACTCAAAAACAACCGATCACATTCAAAGGTGGAACTGCAGATTTAGAAGATCCAGTTGGAAATCCAATTAAATCAGATCCAGTACCGATTAATCCAGGTTCAGTTACATTAGTAGGTGAAGATGGACAACCAACTGATGAAGTAGAAGTGAAAGATCCAAAAGATCCAACTAAAGTCATCGGTAAATATACTCTTGTAAAAGAAGAAGGTAAAGATCCAGTAGCTGTTTATACACCAACAGATAAAACATATGTAGGTTCAGTTCCACCAGTAACAATTGAAGCAAAAGATACTAACGGAACTCCAGTAAAAACTACGTATACACCGAACATCAAACCTGTTAAACCAACAGCAACACCAGCTAAAACAACAGATATTCAAGGTAAAGCACAAACAGGATTACCAGAATTCAAAGGTGGAAAAGTAACGGTTAATGGTGAAAAGAAAGTTGTTCCAATTGATGAAACAAAAGCTCCAAAACTAATCGATCCAACAACAGGAGAATCAACTGATAAAGTTGTAGTAGAAGGAGAAGGAACATACACAATCGAAGATGGAAAAGTTAAATTCCAACCAGAACCACAATTCACAGGAACAGCTACAGGTGTAGAAGTTCAACGTGAAGATACAAACGGAACACCTGTAAAAGCTAAATACACGCCAACTGTAACTCCAGTTAAACCAACAGGAGAAGACGTAACATCAGAAGATGTACAAGGTGCAACTCAAACTGGAACACCAGTATTCAAAGGTGGAGACAAAGAAGTTCCGATTGATGAAACAGTACCTGCGAAATTAATCGATCGAGAAACAGGGAAACCAACTGATAAAGTAGTAGTAGAAGGACAAGGAACATACACAATCGATCCTGATGGTGTAGTAACATTCACTCCAGAAAAAGACTTCACAGGTCAAGCAACAGGTGTAACTGTTCAACGTCAAGATAAGAACGGAACAACTGTTCAAGCGAACTATACACCTAAAGTTAAAGGTGTAACTCCAACAGCAACACCAGCTAAATCTAAAGATATTCAAGGTAAACCACAAACAGGATTACCAGAATTCAAAGGTGGAACAGTAACGGTTAATGGTGTACCAAAAACTGTTGAGATTGATGAAGCAAAAGCACCTAAACTTCTTGATCCAGAAACAGGAGAACCAACTGATGAACCAGTAGTAATTCCTGGAGAGGGAACGTACACAATCGAAGATGGTAAAGTGAAATTCCAACCAGAACCACAATTTACTGGAAAAGGAGAAGGTGTAGAAGTTCAACGTGTTGATAAGAATGGAACACCAGTAACAGCTAAGTATACTCCAAAAGTAGTGCCAGTAACGCCAACTGGAGAAGATAAGACATCAGTAGGACCAAAAGGCCAACCACAAACAGGAACTCCAGAGTTTGAAGGTGGTTCAGTTAAAATCAATGGTAAAGAAGAAACTGTTGAAATTGATAAGGCTGTTCCAGCTAAACTAGTTGATCCTAAGACAGGTGATCCAGTTGATTCAGTAACAGTTGAAGGAGAAGGAACATACACAATCGATAAAGATGGTAAAGTAACATTCACACCAGAACCAGAATTCCTTGGAACAGCTACAGGAGTAACTGTACAACGTGTAGATAAGAACGGAACAGAAGTAACGGCTAAATACACTCCAACAGTAACGCCAGTAACAGCAACTGTAGACAAAACATCAGAAGGTGCTAAGAATACTCCACAATCTAACACTCCAGAATTTACAGGAGACGTTGATTTAGATGTACCACCAACATTTGATGATGGAACAACTACAAGAACTGTAGAAGGAGAAGGAACGTATACTATCGATAAAGATGGTAAAGTAACATTCACTCCAGAAGAAGATTACGTAGGAACTGGAGAAGGTGTAACTGTTGTAAGGAAAGATAAAGCAGGAAAAACAATTGCTGCTAAATACACTCCAACAGTTCGTCCAGGTACAGACTATGTAGATGAAAATGGTAAAGAAATTCCAGGATTCCCAAGTAAAGATGGAGAACAGCCTAAGGTAGATATTCCAGGATACAGATATAAAGAAACAATCACTGATGAGCATGGAAATACTCGTCATATCTATGAACAAGTGAAAACATTCTTCAAGGATAAAGATGGAAATGAAATTCCAAAAGTTCCAACTGAAAAAGGTAAAAAACCGAAGAAAGACTCAATTCCAGGCTACCGCTTCGTAGAAACTAAGGAACTTCCAAACGGGGACACAGAGCATGTCTACGAACAAGTGAAAACATTCTTCAAGGATAAAGATGGAAATGAAATTCCAAATACTCCAACAGAAGAAGGGGAACAACCTAAGAAAGATATCCCAGGCTACCGCTTTGTAGAAACTAAACCACTTCCAAATGGAGATACAGAGCATGTCTACGAAAAAGTGAAAACATTCTTCAAGGATAAAGACGGAAGTGAAATTCCAAATACTCCAACAGAAGAAGGTAAAACACCTAAGAAAGATATCCCAGGCTACCGCTTTGTAGAAACTAAACCACTTCCAAAT